>NZ_AP023287.1:4695124-5008132 GCF_014218295.1 Mycolicibacterium litorale | reverse complement strand
GCTGCCCTCGGTCTCGGTGCCGGCGATGAGTCCTTCGTCGACGAGTAGCTGCAGCGTCGGATAGACCGAGCCGGGGCTGGGTTTCCACAGGCCGTCGCTGCGTTCGGCGATCTCCTGGATCATCTCGTAGCCGTGCATGGGCCGTTCGGCCAGCAGGGTGAGGATGGCGGCGCGCACGTCGCCGCGCCGGCCGCGACCGCGGCCACCGCCGCGCCTGCCGCGAGGACCCGGTCCGAAACCGAAGCCGAATCCGCCGCGCGGATCGAACCCGAACTCGAAGCCGGGTCCGTGACCCGGTGCCCGGCCGAAACCGGGGCCGAAACCGGCGGAATGGTCGGCGACGCAGTCGGTGCGGCGCTGCTCGCGCCGGTGTTCGCGGACGTCGCGGCGGGCCTGGCGGCGCTGCTCGTGCAGTGCGCGCCGATCCATCGGGCCGAAACCGAAGCCGAATCCGCCGGGTGGGGTGAAAGGGGTGCTCATGGTCGTGGGTCCTTCGTCGTCAGGGAAGCACGGGCCGCGCTCCCGATACGTTGACGATATATCGGAAACTATCGCGATGCAACGGTGTCAGCCTCGTTCGGCGATCCTGTCCGCGACTTGGCGGGCCCACTCGGCCTCCATCGCGCACAGACGCAGTCCGTATTCCAGAGCAGCCCGGCCGTAGAAGGAGGCGGGTTCATCGTCGTTCCAGTGCCGGGAATCGCGCAGCGCCTCGAGGCGCTCGAGCTCGGCCTGCGCGTGTTCGGCCACCGCCGTGAGGTGTTTGCGTGCCTCCTCGGCCGGCAGCTCGCCGAGCAGGAAGACCCGCAGCAGTTCGGCGCTGCGGGTGGGCGGATCGTCCTGCGGATTGGTGACCCATCGGATCAGCTCGGCGCGGCCGGCGTCGGTGACCCGGTACTCCTTGCGGTTGCGCGGCCCGAGCTCGGTGACCTCGATGAGGCCGGCGGCGGCGAGTTTGTTCAGCTCGCCGTACAGCTGGCTCTGCGTGGCGGGCCAGACGTTGGCCATCGATTTCTCGAACCTCTTGAGCAGGTCGTAACCGCTGCCCGGGTGTTGGGCGAGCAGGCCGAGCGCCGCGATACGCAGACTCACCCACTCAGCCTAGTGCGACATGTCAGTCCTGGAATGTCGCGACGCGAGGACGTCGCTAGACGGTCGCCTCCGCGACGGACTCCCGCAGCGGGCCGACCTTCCACTTCCCCCGGGTCGCGAGGACGTAGTACAGCGCGAATCCGACGCCGCAGCCGATGAACCAGCTGTACTGGGCCGCGGTGTGCATGCCGGCGACCGACCCGCCCAGCAGGACCGGGATCATCGCGAGCACCGCGCCCACTGCCGTGGCGATCACCGCGACGGGGTTGTAACCCTTGCTGTACCAGTAGTTTCCGGATTCCGACATGGTGAACATGTCGTCGACGGCCACCTTCTGCTTGTGCACCAGGTAGTAGTCGGCGATCAACACCCCGAACAGGGGGCCGATGAATGCGCCGAGCGTCTCGAGCGTGTAGTGGATGACCTCGGGATTGTTGTACAGGTTCCACGGCGTGATGAGCACCGAGCCGACCGCTGCGATCATGCCTCCGGCGCGCCAGCTGATGCGCTGGGGGCTGACGTTGGAGAAGTCGAAGGCGGGCGAGATGAAGTTTGCGACGATGTTGATGCCGATCGTCGCGATCGTGAACGTCAACGCGCCCAGCACGATCGCGAACGTGCTGTCGATTCGTGCGACGGTCGCGACCGGATCGGTGATCAGCTCACCGAACACCGGAACGGTCAGCGACGCGGTGACGACGACGAGGATCGAGAACACCAGGAAGTTCACCGGCAGGCCGAGGAAGTTACCGCGTTTGACCGCCGCGAACGACTTGCCGTAGCGAGAGAAATCGCCGAAGTTGAGCATCGGACCGGAGAAGTAGGACACCACCAGCGCGATCGCGCCGAGCATCACCGGGATCGAGTCGAGGCCGGTGTATTTCACATCGCCCAGCGTCAGATCGATTGCGCCCCAGCCTGCCTTGTAGATCAGGTATCCGCACAGGATGAACATCACGACATAGACCGCGGGACCGCAGAAGTCGATGAACTTGCGGATCGACTCCATTCCGCGCCAGAACACGCACGCCTGCAGGATCCACAGCACGATGAAGCTGCCCCAGCCCAGCAGGGGCAATCCGAGGAAGCCGTACTGGTCGACGTCCGCGAACGGGGCGAGCCCCGGAAAGAGCTTGAGCAGCACCACGTCGAGCGCCGCTGACGCGAGGTAGGTCTGGATGCCGTACCAGGCCACCGCGATCAGGCCGCGGATGATGGCCGGGATGTTGGCGCCCAGCACCCCGAACACGCTGCGGCAGATCACCGGATAGGGCACGCCGGTCATCTGGCTCGGTTTGGCGACGAGGTTGCAGAACACGTTGACGATCACGATGCCGATCAGCAACGCGATCAACACCTGCCAGCTGGCCAGGCCGAGCGCGAAGAGGCTGCCCGCGGTGACGTAGCCGCCGACGCTGTGCACGTCCGACATCCAGAACGCGAAGATGTTGTAGGACGACCAGTGCTGGTCGCGCAGCGGTGCGAGGTCCTCGTTGGTCAGGCGCGGGTCGTATCCGGGTTTGATCAGTCCCGAGCCGACGGGGTGGCCCGCGGCTTCGATCGCGTCATATGCGCCGACCCTGGCGCCCGGCGGCAGATCCCTGGTGTCTGTCATGGTCGTTCCCTGTCTGACGGAGTCGTGGGAATACTCGATGCAGGGAAGTTAGCCGGGGGATATTTCACCACCGTTGCGCGCAGAATATATTCTGCGCCGCTTCACGAACCGGCGTCGTCGACGACGAGGCCGTTGCCGGTGGGCAGCGACGTGACGACGTGGTTGAGGCGTTTGTTGTGTTCGGCGGTGGTGGCGAGCAGCGTCTCGACGTCACCGGCGCGGAACGCCTCGAGCATGCGCCGGTGGTCGTCGTGCAGCAGGGCCCGGTCCGAACGGGTGACGTGCACCATCAACTGCACGGGTTCGGTGACGTTCCAAGCGGATTCGAGCATGTGCAGCAGGCGCTGCATGCGGGCGGGGCGGGCCAGTCCCAGGTGGAAGTGCCGGCTCTGCCGGTGGTAGGTCTGCGGATCGTCGTCGCGGACCGCCTGTTCGAGCAGTCGGTTCACCTCGTCGAGGTGGGCGTGGTCGGCGGCGGTCGCCCGCTCGACCGCCGCGGCGAGTGCGGCCGATTCGAGCGTCTCGCGCACCAGGTACATCTCGGCCAGCTCGCCCGCAGTCAGCTGGGCGACGGTGTAGCCCACGTTGCGCTGGTGGGTGACGAGCCCTTCGCCGGTCAGGGTCTTGAGGCTCTCGCGGATGGGGATGGTGCTGACCCCGAACGCCTCGGCGACCTCGCTCACCGGGATCGGTGTCCCCGGCGGGACGGCGCCGTCGAGGATGACCCGGCGCAGGTCGTCGACGACGGTCTGCTGCGAGGTGCCGGTGCGGCTCAGGGCCTGCGTGAACAGCAGGGCGGAGTGGCGGCGGGCCGGCATTCTGCCGATCTTCCTCCGGTCCCGCCTCGTGCGCTGGCTGTGCGGGGTTATGAATCGCAACATTTCACTATTGACATGTCATATGTGGAGCGTCACTCTGGTGAGGTACCGCACGACAGGAGACGGCGATGACCGACACCACTGACACCTCGGCCCTGTTCGGCACCGGCGAGTTCTTCCAGCGCGGCAACTACGCGCCGGTCGCCGACGAACTCACCGCCTTCGACCTACCCGTCGAAGGGCAGATCCCGCCTGATCTGAACGGCTGGTATCTGCGCAACGGTCCCAATCCGCGGCAGCCGTCCGCGCACTGGTTCACCGGGGACGGGATGATCCACGGCGTGCGCATCGAGGACGGCCGCGCCGCCTGGTACCGCAACCGCTGGGTGCGCACGGAGAGCTTCGACGAGCACTTCCCCGTGTACAACGCCGACGGCAGCCGCAACCTGCACTCGAGCGTCGCCAACACCCACGTCGTCAACCATGCCGGCAAGACCCTGGCGCTCGTGGAATCCTCGCTGCCCTATGAGATCTCCACCGACCTGCAGACCATCGGCGCCTACGACTTCGATGGCAAGCTGGTCGACTCGATGACGGCTCACCCCAAGATCTGCCCCACCACGGGCGAGCTGCACTTCTTCGGATACGGCAACCTGTTCGAGCCGTACGTGACCTACCACCGGGCCGACGCCGACGGCGCGTTGACGGTCAACCGGCCGATCGACGTCAAGGCGCTGACGATGATGCACGACTTCGCGATGACCAGCGGCCACGTCGTGTTCATGGACCTGCCCATCGTGTTCAACATGGACATCGCGCTCAGCGGTGACCGCGACATGCCCTACCGCTGGGATGACCAGTACGGCGCCCGTCTCGGCGTGCTGCGCCGCGACGATCCGTTCGCGGAGGTGCGCTGGTTCGACATCGACCCGTGTTACGTCTTCCACGTCGTCAACGCCTACGAGGACGGCGACACGCTGGTGCTGCAGGCGGTGCGCTATCCCGAGCTCTGGCGGGACAACGGCGGATTCGACGTCGACGGCGTGCTGTGGCGCTGGACGGTCGATCTGGTGACCGGCACGGTGCGCGAGGGCCCGCTCGACGACCGGGCGGTGGAGTTCCCGCGTATCGACGATCGCCTGGCCGGTCTGGCTGCCCGCTACGCGGTGTCGGTCGGCGATCACCGGTTGGTGCGTTACGACCTCACCACCGGCGCCGCGGTCGAGCACTCCTTCGGCACCGCGGACGCGCCTGGCGGACCCGGCGAGGCGGTGTTCGTGCCGTCGGCCTCGGGTCCCGCCGACGAACTCAACGGCTGGTACCTGGCCTACGTCTACGACGCGCAGCGCGACGGCAGCGATCTGGTGATTCTCGACGCCGCCGACTTCACCGCGCCTCCCGTAGCGAAAATCGCTCTGCCGCAACGGGTGCCGTACGGATTCCACGGCAACTGGATCGACGGCTAGCGACTCAGCCGGGCGGGGTGAAACCCGTACTCTGCGGCGGCGCCGCGCTCGCGTACGGCGGTGCGGCGGGCGGCGGCGTGGAAGGCCACGGCGGGGGTGCGGCCAGGCGGGCCAGTTCCCGGCGGTGCCGTTCGGCCAGCACGGCGGCCAGCACATACTGCGGTGGCGTCCCCGGTGGCGGTGGCGGAGAGATCCGCGCGACGACTTCACCCGCGATGCGGTAGGCCATCTCGTCGCGTAGGCCGGGGTCCAGTTGGCTTGCCCGCGACAGGAACTGGCGGGCGAGCTCGGCCTGCTCCGGACCGAGGGCCGACAGCTCAAGCGACGCCGCCCACCACGCCAGCGCCGGCGGCATCGCGGGCGGCGGGCTCATCCGCGGCGCCCGCTCGCTGATCACCACGGTGCCGGCGAAGATGTCGCCGATGCGTTTGCCCTTGGGGGAGAGCAGACTGCACACGGCGGCCGGCCCGCCGGCCAGCATCCACAGTTCGATGAACCCGGCCAGGGCGCGAAACAGCGCCTGCCGGAAACGTTCCGGGCCGCCGTCCTCGGACACCACGCGCAATCCGAGCGCCATTTTGCCCAGCGTCCGGCCCCGGGTCGCGGTTTCGAAGACGAGGGGATAGCCCACCAAGGTGAGCACCGTGAAGATGATCAACACCGCGGCCGACAGCGCGGAGTCGAAATCACTCAGCGTGGTCGCCCACAGGACGACGCCCAGCACGTACCCGACGAAGACGACCAGGACGTCGATCATCGTCGACAGCGCCCGGATCGGCAGCTGGGCGATCTGCACGTCGAGGACCACCGCGTCACCGGTCACCACCGGTTTGGGCTGGGAGACCATACGTTTCTCCTATGTCAAGCCGCTGCCGTTCGGCAAGGCATGGCCAGCAGAGCCGGCGCGACCTCACGCACACGTTCGCCGATGCGTGTGGCCAGCGCGTTGATCGTCTGAGTGAGTCGGGTGATGTCGGCCACCTCGTCGCGGGCCAGCTCAGCGACGATCCCGGTGTCCAACCATCGGCCCAGGATGTTGCGGTGCTTGGCCAGATCTAACGAGCGCGGCTTGGGTGCGTGTTCGGGATCGAGCTCGTGGACTCGCCACAGTAGTCGATTGATGGTCGCTGTGCGTTGTGCCACAAGGACTTCGCGGCGGTCGACCAATAGTTTCAGTTCACGCGACACCTCGTCATGAGAGGCCACCGGAAGATCAGGCTCGCGTAGGAAACCCCGCGCAACTGCCAGTGCGTCGATCGGATCGGACTTGCCGCGGGTGCGTGCCGAGGCCCGGGTCTGGGCCATCAGCTTCGGCGGAACCCGCACCACCTTCTGCCCCAACGCGAGCAGGTCGCGTTCCAGCCGTGCCGACAGATGCCGGCAGTCCTCGATCGCCCAGGTGACATCGGCACCGAACCGTTCACGGGCCCACATCACCGCCTCGGCATGCCCGGCGGTAATCGCTTTGACGGTCTTCTCAGCGAGTTTGCGACCCGCCTCGTCGACGGCGACGAAGGTATGGGTGCGCTTGTGTCCATCGGCTCCAACAACAACCATGGTGGTTGCCTCCTTCACTGTGAGGTGACGGTTGGGCCGGTCGGCGGACATACCTCAGTGGGGGCGGTGCCACGCTCCTATCAAGTCACGCCGGCCGGTCCTTCACACCTGATGCCGGCAAAACGCATGCTCGCCAGCCCGAAAGGCGGCACCCACGCTATGAGCCAGACACCAGGTGTAAAGGGATCCAACCACCGCAAGAAGCGGTGACCTCACCCTGACACTGAGCCCACGCTACTAGGGTGGCCTGCGTGGATGTCGACGCGTTCGTGCTGGCCCACCGCCCCACCTGGGACCGGCTCGAGGAGCTCGTCAAGCGGCGGCGCCGCTTGACCGGCGCCGAGGTCGACGAACTCGTCGACCTGTACCAGCGGGTGTCCACCCACCTGTCGATCGTGCGCTCGTCGTCCACGGACTCCGTGCTGGTCGGGCGGCTATCCGGGCTGGTGGCCCGGGCCCGCGCGGCCGTGACCGGGGCGCACGCCCCGCTGTGGCGGGAGTTCCTGCGCTTCTGGACCGTCTCCTTCCCCGTGGTGGCCTACCGGGCCCGGTGGTGGTGGCTCGGCTCGGCCGCCGCGTTCCTGCTCGTCGCCGCGCTGATCGGGTTCTGGGTCGCGGGCAGCCCGGAGGTGCAGTCGGCGGTCGGCACCCCCAGCGACATCGACCAGCTGGTCAACAACGACTTCGCCTCGTACTACAGCGAGAACCCGGCCGGGTCGTTCGCGCTACGGGTATGGGTCAACAACGCCTGGGTCGCCGCGCAGTGCATCGGCTTCGCGATCCTGCTCGGCGTGCCGATCCCGTACATCCTGTTCCAGAACGCGGCCAACCTCGGCCTGACCGGCGGGCTGATGTTCGACGCGGGCAAGGGCGACATCTTCCTGGGACTGCTGACCCCGCACGGGCTGCTCGAGCTGACCGCCGTGTTCCTCGCCGCCGCGGCCGGGATGCGGCTCGGCTGGATGGTGATCGCGCCGGGCAACCGGCCGCGCGGACAGGTGCTGGCCGAACAGGGGCGTGCGGTGGTGGCCGTGGCCGCCGGGCTGGTGGTGGTGCTGCTGCTGTCCGGGCTGATCGAAGCCCTCGTCACGCCGTCACCGCTGCCCACCTTCGTGCGCATCGCGATCGGGGTCGCGGCCGAACTGGCCTTCCTCGGCTACATCGTGCACTTCGGCCGCAAGGCCGTCAGGGCCGGAGAATCGGGAGACATCGAGGACGCGCCCGACGTGGTGCCCACCGGCTGATCACATCCGGCCGGTCGCCTTCATCTCGAGATAGCGGTCGGCCAGTGCGGGGGCGAGATCCTCCGGTGGGGCGTCCACGACGTCGGCTCCGGCCCGCCGCAACCGGGCGGCGACGTCGTGCCGGTCGTTGCGGGCCCGTTCCGCGGCGGCCGCGTCGTACACCGCCGCGGCGTCATCGCGGCCCGCCGCCAGCCGCTCCACCCGCGGATCGGCGACCGCGGCGATCACCACGTGGTGGCGGGCGGCCAGTCGCGGCAACACCTCCATCAACCCCTCGTCCAGGGCGGAGGCGTTGAGGTCGGTCAGCAGCACCACCAATGCGCGGCGCCGCACCCGGCGCTGGATCGCGGACGCCATCGCCGCCGGATCGGATTCGACGAGCGCGGGCTGCAGCGGCGCCATCGCGGAGACGAGGTGCGCCAGCAGTTCGGTGCGTGAGGCGTTGAACACCCCGGCGCGGGTGACCCGGTCGTGAGCGAGGAAGTCGACGCGGTCACCGGCGCGCGCGGCCAGCGCGGCCAACAGCAGCGCAGCGTCCATCGACCAGTCGAGGCGCGGCCAGCCGCCGGGGTCATCAGCAGTCGGGTCGACACCGACACGCCCGGCGGAGGTACGGCCGGTGTCGAGGACGATGACGACATGCTGATCGCGTTCCGGCCGCCAGGTGCGCACCACGACGTCGGCCCGCCGCGCCGTCGCCCGCCAGTCGATCGACCGGACGTCGTCGCCGACGACGTACTCGCGCAGCGAATCGAATTCGGTGCCCTGGCCGCGGATCAGGGCGGGGGTGGAGCCGTCGAGTTCACGCAGGCGCGCCAGCCGTGACGGTAAGTGCTTGCGTGACAGGAACGGTGGCAGCACGCGGAGCCGGGTGGCCACCCGGTGCGACGCCTGTCGGCCGGCCAGGCCGAGCGGCCCGATCGAGCGCGCGGTGACCAACGCGGACCGCAGATCGCCGCGCCGCGTCGGCCGCAACGTGGTCCGCAACGTGACCTGCTGTCCCGCAATGAGATTCACCTCGTGGGTGCGGGGCTGCCCGTGCGCGCTGGGCGGCCACGCGTCGCGCACCCGCCCGCGGAAGCGCCGTCGTCCGGGATTGCGCACGTCGAGCACCGTGTCGACCGACTGTCCGAGCCGGACGGCGCTGTCCCCGGATCGCGTCAACTCCAACGCCCGCGGGCTCGCCGCGAGCGCGATGTCGGCGACGACCGCCACGGCCAGCACCGCCCACAGCAGCGCGAACGCCACCGCCGGGTCGGGTGCGAACGCGATCGGCAGCACACAGAGCAACGCGACCAGCGCGGCGCGTCCGGTGAGCACCACTAGCGCGGTACCGGCACGGCCGCGAGGATGCCGTCGAGCACACCGTCGGCGGTGGCGCCCTCCAACTCCGCCTCCGGGCGCAGCGCGATGCGGTGCCGCAGGGTCGGCCGCGCCATCGCCTTGACGTCGTCGGGGGTGACGTAGTTGCGTCCGGACAGCCACGCCCACGACCGCGCCGTCGCCAGTAGTGCGGTGGCCCCGCGCGGGGAGACCCCCAACTGCAGCGACGGTGACTGCCGGGTCGCGCCGGCGATGTCGACGATGTAGCCGAGCACCTCGTCGGCCACCATCACCTCGCGGACCGCGGCCCGGCCCGCGGCCAGTTCGGCGGGTCCGGCCACCGCGCGCACCGCCGACAGATCGCGGGGGTCGAAACCGCGGGCGTGGCGGTCCAGGATCGCGATCTCGTGATCTCGCGGCGGCAGCGGCACGTTCAGTTTGAGCAGGAAGCGGTCCAGTTGCGCCTCGGGCAGCTGATAGGTGCCCTCGTACTCGATCGGGTTCTGCGTGGCGGCCACGATGAACGGATCGGGCAGCGCACGGGCCTCACCCTCGACGCTGACCTGTCGCTCCTCCATCGCTTCGAGCAGCGCGGCCTGCGTTTTCGGTGGCGTGCGGTTGATCTCGTCGGCGAGCAGCAGGTTGGTGAACACCGGTCCCGCGCGGAACTCGAATTCGGCGGTGCGCGCGTCGTACACCAGGGAGCCGGTCACGTCACCGGGCATCAGATCCGGGGTGAACTGCACGCGTTTGAACTCCAGCTGCAGGGCGGCGGCCAGCGTGCGCACCAGCAGCGTCTTCGCCACTCCGGGAACACCTTCGAGCAGGACGTGGCCGCGGCACAGCAGCGCGATGACCAGACCGCTCACCACGGCGTCCTGTCCGACCACGGCCTTGCCGATCTCGTCGCGCAGGGCGAGCAGCGCCTGGCGTGCCGAATCGCCCGTCACGCCGCCGGTGGGGGTGGTCTGCGCGGATGGCTGTGTCACGAGTGGGCGACCTGCCTTTCGATGTCGTCGAGTTGTCGGGCGAGGGTGACCAGGTCGGCGTCGGTGGCCGGGGCCGGTCCGTAGAGCAGATCCGCGACGGCGGTGGGCTCGGCGCCGGTTCGCGTGGCCACGGCTTGGGTGACGGTGTGGGTCGGTGCGGTGGCCGCGAGCCCGAGTCTCGGCAGCAGACGGCCGAGCGTGCCGGTGCGCAGCGCGTCGGCCGCGCGGTCGCGGGCCCTGCGCGAACGGTACAGGCGGCCGCGGCCCTCGACGGTCTCCGATGCCCGGATCACCACCGGAAGCGATTCCGCCACAAGCGGTCCCAGCCGCCGGCCCTGCCAGATCGCGAGAAGGACCACGGCCAGGGCCAGCTGCAGGACGATCCAGCCCACCTGGTCGGGGATGAGGTCGGCGAGGCTGGCGTCCCCGGTGTCGCCCTCCCGCTGCTGCGGGACGAACCAGATGACGCGGGGCGCCGCGCCGGCCAGGTTCATCGCGAGCGCGGCGTTGCCCCGTTCGAGCAGGGCGCCGTTGGTCATGAACGAAGATCCGCCGACGACGGTGATCGTGCGGCCGGCATCGGTGTAGCGGACCAGCGCACCGTCGTAGCACCGGGTCAGCCGCACCTCCTCCGACGTCGCCCGGTAGCTCTCCGTCAGCCCGAGGTCGGCGTCGCCGGCGCGCTCGGCCGCCGGCAGATCGCAGTCGGGCTCCACGGTGAACGAACTCACCCCGTCGGCGCGCAGCTCCGGTGCGAGCGCCTCCCGGGCACGCGACACCGGTTCGACGAGGAGCCGGTCACCGGGCAGTTCGGCCAGCCGCCGCAACCGGTCCTCGTCGGTGAGCAGGCCGGTCTCGGCGAACACGATCAGGGTGTCCTCGCGCGCAGCCCGTTCCACGTCGGCGACGCTGCCGGCCTCGATGACCTCGACACCGCCGTCGCGCAGCAGCGTGACGAGTGCGCGGGTCCCGTCGGGTGACGTCGACTGCGGATCCATCGGCGTGCCGGGTTTCGGCGCGGTGAGATAGGTGCCGACCGTGGCGATCACGGCGACGACGAGCAGCGCGAGCAGCACCCAGCGGCCCGTGCGCCAGCGTTGCCGCACGGTCGGGCCGACGGCGGTCGCCGGATGCGTCATCGCACCTCCGCCCAACCCGCGTGGGTGCGGGGCGTTTCCGGACCTCGACCGGAAGCGGGCCCGATGGTGCGGAGGTGGTCGTCGAGGTCGGCGACCGCGCGGTAGGCGGCCTCGGTGCCCGGCCGATCGCCGTAGGTCACGTCGTTGAAAGCGTTTGCCGCATACCGTAACTCAGCACTCAGCTGGGGAAGCGCCTGGGCGGCGTCACCGGCCAGTTCGGTGGCGGTGCGGCCGGGTACCGGTGGGAGCACACCGGATTCCTCGAGTTGGCGGGCCACCGCTCGCAACCGGTGCCGGATGGCCAGGGCCCACTGCCCGGCCGCGGCATGGTGCTGCGCGGTGGCGCGATGTTCGGCGGCGCTCAGTTCGTGACCACCGTAGAGCGAGTGGTCGGCCCGGTCGGTGCGCATCGCCTTGCGGCCGACGCGCACCGCCACCACGATCGCCGCGATCACCAGCAGGAGCAGCACGCCGATGGTCAGCCAGCCGCCCGGCACCCCCGCGCCGCCCTGCGCGATCCGGTAGATGACGTCGTTGATCAGCTCGGTCAGGCGATCGGTCAGCGACGCCTTCGGATAGATCGGCTTGTCGAGCTCCCGCTGGGCGGCCTCGTGCGCGGCGTCCCGATCGATGTCTACGGTCGGCACGTCACGGGCGGCGGGTCAGCCACAGATGGTCGGTGGAGTAGGCCGGGACGCCCGGGCCGGCCGCCGCACCGGTCTGCAGCACCAGGTCGAAGGCCTCGGCCCGCATCCTGCGGTCGGTGTAGAGCAACACCACGACCCCGGCGCTGAACGGTGCGGTGAGGATCTGGCCGACGGCACCGCCGATCGCGATCAGGATGAGTCCGGCCACCGCGCCGCCGTCGGACCCCGAGCCCGAGGCGAGCAGCTGGCCGGCGAAGCTGAACGGGACGCCGACGGCGCCCGCGATGACCGCCGCCACGAGCGCGGCCAGGACCCAGATGCCCAGCACCCGCCAGAAGTCCTTCTTCACCAGCGCGAACGACCGCTTGGCGGCCGCCACGATGCCGAGCCGTTCGAGCACGATCAGGGCGGGGGTGAACACCAACGACGTCGCGACGTACACGACAAGCGGGATCGTGGCGAGCACCAGGGGAGCGCCGACCAGGAACGCGGCGAGACCGCCGCCCGCAGCGTCGGCCACGATGACGGCCACCACGACGAGCACGATCAGCAGCAGGATCGCCAGCGCCTCGAGGGCGGTGAAGCCGAGCAGGGCCAGCAGCCGCCCCTTGACCCGCTGCCACGCCTCCCCGACGGTGATGTCCGCCCCGAACACCGCACGCCCGACGATGACCGTCAGCATGCCGCTGAGCACCACCGAGGCCAGGGCGGTGGTGATGGACCCGGCCAGTGAGGACACGGACAGCGCCGCGACGTCGCCGGCGCTGGTGGCCTCACCGGTCACGGCGGGCCCGATGTCTCCGGTCGAGACCAGCGGGATGACGATCTGCAGGATCAGCGCGACGAGCTGCGCGGCCACGACGACGATCGCGGTCAGGCCCAGCGTGGCCTTGGGGTTGCGGCGGATGTAGTTGATCGCGCCGTTGAAGATGTCGGACAACCCGAGAGGCCGCAGCGGGATGACCCCGGGCTTGAGCACCCCGGCCGGCGAGAAGCCCTGCGGCGGTGGGTAGCCCGGGGGCGGATAACCCGGTTGGGGACCGGGTGGCGGGTAGCGCGGTGGGTAGCCGGGCGGTGGATACCCCTGCTGATACCCCGGCGGTGGGTAGCCGGGTTGGTAGCCGGGCGGCGGATAGCCCTGCTGGTAGCCGGGCGGCGGGTTGCCCTGCGGCGCGTATGGCGGCGGCGGGTCGACCTGACCGGTCCCGCCCGCGTCGTTGCTCATGTGCACCATCCTGTCGATCACCACGCTGAATGACAACGTGGCGCGATTGACAACGTGGCGCGCTTGCGGTGCCGATGCGCCGCGACACGTAGTTTCGGGGTATGGCGGAACTCAAAGCGCGGCTGCGGGCCGATCTCACGGACGCGATGAAGGCACAGGACAAACTCCGGACGGCGACGCTGCGGATGCTGCTCGCCGCGATCCAGACCGAGGAGGTCTCGGGTAAGCAGGCGCGCGAGCTGACCGACGACGATGTGGTGAAGGTGCTTGCGCGGGAATCGCGCAAGCGCGGCGAGGCGGCCGAGGTGTACACCCAGAACGGGCGCGGCGAACTCGCCGCCAACGAACACGCCGAGGCCCGCGTCATCGACGAGTACCTGCCGACGCCGCTGACGGAGGCCGAACTCGCCGACGTCGTCGAAACCGCGATGGCCCAGGTGGCCGAGGAACTCGGTGAGCGGCCCACGATGAAACAGATGGGTCAGGTCATGAAGGCGGCGACGGCGATCGCCGCGGGCAAGGCCGACGGCGCGCGGTTGTCGGCCGCCGTGAAGGCGCGCCTCTAGACCGCTTGGGGCGCAGCGTATCCGGTGCGCGCCGTTTGCACCTCCCGGGCACGGGCTACCCGCACGGCATGACGCGTTTCGGCTACACCCTGATGACCGAGCAGAGCGGGCCCAAGGATCTCGTCCGCTACGCCGCCGCAGCGGAGAACGTGGGATTCGACTTCGAGGTGTCCAGCGACCACTACTCGCCGTGGTTGTCGGCGCAGGGCCACGCCCCGAATGCGTGGACCACGCTCGGCGCCGTCGCGCACGTCACCGAACGCGTCGAACTGTTCACCTACGTGACCTGCCCGACGATGCGCTACCACCCGGCGATCGTCGCCCAGCAGGCCGCGACGCTGCAGATCCTCGCCGACGGCCGCTTCACCCTGGGCGTCGGTACCGGAGAGAACCTCAACGAGCACGTCGTCGGCAAGGGCTGGCCGACGATCGCACGACGCCAGGACATGCTGCGCGAAGCCATCCAGATCATCCGCGAACTGTTCACCGGCGAGGTGGTCGACTGGCGCGGCGAGTACTTCGAGATCGACTCGGCGAGGCTGTGGGATCTACCCGAGACCCCGGTCGCGATCGCCGCCGCGGTATCGGGTGAACGCTCGGTCGAGGCGTTCGCCCAACTCGCCGACCACCTGATCGCCGTCGAACCCAACAAGGACCTGGTCGACGAGTGGCACGACGCGCGCCGCGCGACGGGGTTGCCCGGCCACGTCCGGGTGATCGGCCAGATCCCGATCTGCTGGGATCCCGACCGCGACGCCGCGGTGGCACGGGCCCACGAGCAGTTCCGCTGGTTCGCCGGCGGCTGGGCCGTCAACGCCGACCTGCCGACCACCGCCGGGTTCGCCGGCGCGACCCAGTTCGTGCGCCCCGAGGACACCGCGGAGTCGATCCCGTGCGGCCCCGACCTGGACGCGATCGTCGAGTCGGTCAGCGAGTACTGGAAAGCCGGCTTCACCGACATCGCCCTGGTCCAGGTCGGCGACGAGGGGCAGGACCGGTTCCTCGACGAGGCGGCCGGCCCGCTGTTGGAGAAGCTGCGCAGCGCGGCCGGTTGAACCCGGAGCCCGAGGGGTAGACCGCGCGGTGACGAAAGGAGGGCACCGTGCCCCGTGGAGAAGGCATCTACGACGAGGAACACACCACCGAGCCCAAGGGTGGCCGCCCCGGCCCGACGGATCAGGGTCGCGAGGGTGGCATGGCGTCCCGCGAGGTCGCTCCCGAGATCACCACGTCCGACGACACCGAGGAGTCGCCGGATTAGGCCCTACTCCGCGTCGCGGCCCTCGCGGCTGCGACGGTAGGCCGCTCGGCGGAAGTCCGTCAGCCAGCCTGGTGTCAGCGCCACCCCGGGCGCGGTGTTGAGGGTGGGATCGAACGACAGATCGTGGTCGGGCGGGATCACCTCGGACAGGGTCAGCCGCGCCAGCGGCCCGAACTGGCCTGTGCCCGCGGCTTGCTCGACGCTGTACTCGAGGTCGCCCCGTCCCAGCCGGTCGGTGATGCTGTCCAGCGACAGGCCCGGGCGGTCGAGTTTCGTCGTGAGCCGAGCGCGCAACCACCACACACCGCCTTGGTAGCGCAGCGGCATCAGGCTGGAGTAGGTGGTGTTGTCCCACGACGTGGTGGGCAGCAGCAGGAACCGGTTGAGCGCGGTGGTCGCGAGCAGCACGTCCCACGGGCGGTCGTCGATCGTCATCCGCCAGGCCAGACCGGCGACGTCCGGCACCGACCCCGGCAGCCCGACCGCCTTCGACACCCGGCCGATGACGTCACCGTCCTCGATCGGCAGACCCTGGCCCGGTGGAGCGATCCGCTCGATGCGGCCACGCGCCAGCACCCCGGCGGGGTGGAACAGCCTGCGCTGGCGCACCGCGGCGCCGACTTCGACCGGGAGCGCGAGGAGATCTGAGACATTCACGCCCCGTCGGGTGCCCGCCCTAACAGCGGCGCAAACGGCATGTGCTGGTTTAACAATCGCGATACAGGGCATTAATCACCGCAGCAAATGACCCCTTGACGTCGAGAGGCCGATGTGACGACTGCATACACCGACGAGCGCGACAGCGTGGTCGCGGCGGAAGGCGTGTACGCCCCGCAGGAAGATTCGCAACTGCTGATCGACATCATGGAGAAGACGGGTCTGGCCGTCGGGCGCCGGGTCGCCGACCTGTGCACCGGCAGCGGAGTGGTGGCGGTCAACGCCGCCCAGCAGGGTGCGTCGTCGGTGACCGCTTTCGACATCTGCCCGCGCGCGGTGCGGTGTGCCCGCGGCAACGCGGTGAGCGCGGATGCCGCGGTCGACGTCCACCTGGGGTCGTGGGCGCGCGCGGTCGAGTTCGCCCCCTTCGATCTGGTGACGTGCAACCCGCCGTACGTACCGCACGATCCCGAGGCCGAGCGCACACCGGTGCCGTCGACTGTCGGCCCGGCGCGTGCGTGGGACGCCGGCTACGACGGCCGCCTGGTCCTGGACCCCCTGTGCGCGGCCATGCCCGATCTGCTGGCCGATGGCGGCAGTCTGCTGCTCGTGCAGTCCGAGTTCGCCGATCCGCGCCGTACGCTGGCCGCGCTGTCGAGCGCCGGCCTGGACGCCGAAGTCATTGCCTGGCAGTGGATCCCGTTCGGACCGGTGCTGACCGCACGTGCCGAGTGGCTGGAAGAGACGGGCCGTCTGGATCCGGGCCGGCGTGAGGAAGAACTGCTGGTCATCCGGGCGGACAAACCGTGACCGAACCGCGCACCGTGCGGGTGGTGCAGGGCGGGCCCATCATGGTGGAGGGCCCCGTCCGCATCGAGATGCCCGACGGCAGCGTGGTGGAATCCGACCGCTTCATGGTCGCGATCTGTGCGTGCAAACGCAGTAAGAACTATCCGCTGTGCGATACGAGCCATCGTCGGCGCCGCCGTGGCGGCGCCGACGCGGCCTCCTCAGACCAGCGGTCGGCGTAGCGACGTCTCGCCGGCTGTCCAGCACGCCATCAGGTGATCGGCCAACCGGTCCTCCACCAGCGCGTGGGCCCGGATGCCGAAGATGACGTCGGCGTCGAGCTGCGGCTCCCGCGCCACCAGATCGCCCACCACGTCGGTGCGCACCACCTGTTCGTGGACGGCGTCGGCTTCGACGTGTTCGCGGAAGAACGCCGCGCAGGTGTCCGGTGCGCCCATCCGCTCCAGCGCCTCGACCAGCCTGCGCGATCCCGGTGACGAGGTGATCTCGGTGGAGGCGAAATGGCCGACGGCCGCGCCGCGCAACGAGCGGTGCAGACCGAACATCGACATCAGGTTCACCGCGGCCAGCGCCTCTGCGGGCACATCGTTGATGTAACCCAGGTAGGTCGCGTCGAGGTCGGCGGCCACCATCAGATCGGCGAACAGCTGTTGGTGCAGCTGCGGTCCGCGGCCCCCGCCGAATTCGTCGAACTCCACGGCGACGAACGAGGCCTTGGCCTGTCCGATCAGCCGGGGGATCGCAAACGCGTGCGGGTCGCCTTCCTTGAGGTGGTAGAGCGACCGGTGCACGAAGTACTCCCGCATCTGCTCCCAGCTGCCCTTGTCGCGCAGGTAGTACGACGGGCCTTCACCGTCGACGGGTTCGATCGCGAGGGCCGCCATCTCCTCGGCGGCGGTGTCGTCCGGGCCGATCTCCCCGACGTCGCGGCGCACCGCGGCGAGGAACGACTGCTCCATCTGTCCGCGCAGGTGCAGCAGTCCCGGGTTCCATTCCCAGTTCGGGTCGACACCGGCGAAGCCGCGGTAGTGCAGTTCGTAGCAGACGTAGAGCGCCAACTGCAGATCGATGCCGTACGGGTCGGAATCGCCGAGCGACGCCTCGATGCGGGACAGGTGGTTGCGCGGGGCGCGTTCGGTGAGGGTGTTCACCACGGCCAGCGAAAGCGGGCCACGGGCGTCGGGCAACATCGGTTCAGTCATGATCGGCGCAAAGGTCACGCCGGGGACTTACCCGTTACTTGGGCTATCCAATCGTCCTGGGCTGGGATGATTTCCGGTGTCAGAACCGCCAGAGCGCTTCCTGGGTGGTGCTGGCGATCAACAGGCCGCCGTCGTCGTACAGCGAACCCACCGCGAGCCCGCGCGCGTCGCTGTTGTTCACGCCGCTGACCTCGTAGCGGTGCCACCGGTGCGGGTCGAACGGCCGGTGGAACCACACCGAGTGGTCCAGCGAGGCGGCCATGCCGGCACCCGGTTCGTCGGGTGCGCCCGCCGGGCGCGCGGCGGGTACCGGGCCCAGGTCCGACATGTAGGTCAGCATGCAGGCGCGGATCAGTGGATCGTCCTCGATGGGGTCGCGGGTGCGGATCCAGAACGGCGGAACGGCGAACGGGGAGGTGTCGTCGGGGCGGCAGCGGATCTCGAACCGGTCGACCGACTCCAGATCCGGAGACTTCGGCACCGCGTCCTCGAAGGCCAGGGCGCTCTCTCGCCGGGGGTGCCAGTCCGCGCTGTCCTCGGGACGGTGGAACGATGCGATCATCTCGAGGATGACCTTGCCTTCCTGGACGGCGGTGACGCGGCGGGTGTCGAAGGAGCGCCCGTCGCGGGTGCGCTCGACCTGCAGTTCCACATCGATCCCGTACTTGCCACCGCGCACGAAGTAGGCGTGCAGCGACTGCGCGCGTTTGACCGGATCGACCGTCGCCCCGGCCGCCCCCAGTGCCTGCGCGGCGATCAGCCCGCCGAACAGGCGGTGCGCCGGACCGCTCGTCACCTGCGGTGCCAGGAAGGTGTCGCCGTCGCGCTCGAAGTCGAGCAGACGCGCGATCCAGCTCGCGTGCGGCCAGTGGGTCTCTTCGAGCGCGGTCATCAATCGGCAGCCTATCTACCAACTGGTTGGGCGCAGCTTGCGGGGCGTTGGTCGGGCAAGCTGAGACCGTGACGGACGCACATCGACCCTGGACCCGCCTCGCGGTGGCCTCGATGGGCGCCCACGTCTGCTACGAACTCGCCGCCGGGATGGCGATGCCGTTGTCGTCGGTGGCCGGACCGGCGCCCGCGGCCGCCGTCTGGGTCACCGGCACCGCCTGCTCCCACCTCGCCGCCGGACGGCGAGGACATCACTCGGACAGGCTCTTCGCGGTGATGAACGGGCTGTTCCTGTGGGCCACGGCCGCCCACTTCATCTACTGGCCCACACGATGGACCGGCGGCGTGCCCTACCTGCTGGAATGTGAAGGCATGCGTGGCCGGGTGGTGGGGCCCTACAACGGAATCCTCTACGTCTCAGCGGTCGCGGCGGCGCTCGGCCTCGTCGAGAACCGCCGCGCGGGCCTGCTCGGAGCGGCCGTTCCCCTGGTGGTGGTGCCCGCGCTGCTGCGCATCCAGCGCATCGAGTTCCGGCGCCTGCGGGCCCAGGCGCACCGCAACCCCGCCTGGTGGAACCGGCGCCTGCAGGGCCGCTGACACCTACGGCGTCCGGGCACGGGCGATCTCCGCCGAGCCGTTGCCGGTGATGAGCCAGAGCGTGGCGAGCGCTGCGATGAACTCGTCGACGGTCAGGCCGGTTCGCCCGCGGACGAACGCCAGGATGGCGTCGGCGGTGCCGCCGACGATGAACGCCGGTGCGACTCGCGCCAGCGGGTCGGCTTCGAGTTCGACGCCGTGCACGGTACGGCCCTGGTCGATCAGCACGTCGGTCAGGCGGCGCATGGCCCTGGCTCGGTGGTCGTGCAGCTCAGGGGAGGCCGCGACGCCACCGAGCAGGACGCGGGCGCGCCGCGGGTCGTCGACCAGCGCGCGTACCGCCGCACCGACCCCGGCGAACGCCTGCGTCTCCAGCGATTCGGCCGCGGCGGCGTCCGCCGCCCGGACGGTTGCGGCGCGCACGTCCTCGGCGATCTCGTCGACGACGGCGCCGGCCACAGCGTCCAGATTCGCGAAGCTCTCGTAGAAGTAGCGCTTGTTCAGACCCGCCGCGGCGCACAGCCGATCGACCGTCGCGCTGCGCCATTCGTCGCGTGCCATCGCGTCGAGGGCGGCGTCGATCAGGCGTTCCCTGCGCTGCCGGCGGCGGGCTTCGGCGGATTGCCCGCCGTACGGCCGCCGGGGCGGATCGGGCTCGTCGACCGTTGACATCACCGACACATTCTGGCACGGTTTCGTACCAGATACCGGTTCAGCCAGGAGGCCGGCGGATGACATCTCTGACCGCGCAGCTCACCTCGCCCGCGAACACCCACCGGCTGCACGCGCTCGGCGCGGCCGTCACCGCGCACTTCCCGAGCAGGGAAGAGCCGCTGGCCCCGCCGCCACCCGGGTCGAACCTCTCACCGGTGCTGGGGAACTACGGTCTGCCGTTCATCGGCCACACCTTGAGCGCACTCGCCGAACCCCTGGACTTCGCCCGGCGCCGGTACGACCGGTACGGCCCGGTGTCATGGGCCGGCGGCGTCGGATTCCGCGTGGTCGCCCTGATGGGGCCCGACGCCTTGGAGGCCGCCTGGATCAACCGGGACAAGGTCTTCTCCAGCACCCGCGGTTGGGCGCCCGTCATCGGGCCGTTCTTCCACCGCGGGATCATGCTGCTGGACTTCGAAGAACACCGCGACCACCGCCGGATCATGCAGCAGGCCTTCACGCGTAGCGCACTCGAGGGCTATCTCGAACTGATGCGCCCCGGTATCGACCGCACACTGGCGACATGGCCGGCCGGGGAGGGCTTCCCGTTCTACCCCGCCATCAAGCACCTGCTCCTCGAACAGGCCGCCGAGGTGTTCGTCGGCACCCGCCTCGGCCCCGAGTCCGATCGACTGTCGAGGCACTTCCACGACACCGTGCGCGGCGGGCAGGCGCTGCTGCGCGCGGATGTGCCCGGCGGCGTGTGGGCCAGAGGCCTGCGCGCACGGGAGCGGCTCGAACGCTACTTCCACGCCCAGATCCCTGCCCGCCAACGGGGCGACGGCGTCGACCTGTTCTCGATGCTGTGTCGCAGCGAGGACGACGACGGAGCACGCTTCACGGCGACCGACATCGTCAACCACATGATCTTCCTGCTGATGGCCGCGCACGACACCACCGCCATCGCGTTGTCGATGCTCACCTACGAGTTGGGCCGAAACCCGAAGTGGCAGAACGCTCTTCGAGAGGAAGCGCTCACCCTGCCCAACGACGCACCGACCCTGCTCGACCTGGACGCGTACCCGCTGCTCGATGCGGCGTTCAAGGAGACGCTGCGGATGTATGCGCCGGCGGGCACGCTGTTCCGCCAGACCACGCGCGACACCGAGATCCTCGGCCACTTCGTGCCCCGTAAGGCCCTGGTGGCCGTCAACGTGCACGCCTCCATGCGGCTCGCCGACTGGTGGCCCGAGCCCGACACGTTCGACCCCCGGCGGTTCCTCGACCGCGCCGACGCCAGGGCGGCGGTGAGCCGCTACGTGTTCGCGCCGTTCGGCGGTGGGGCGCACAAGTGCATCGGCCAGCAGTTCGCCGATATGACGGTCAAGGCCACCATGCACCAGATGCTCAGACGCTTCGAGTGGCGCGTGCCTGCGGGCTACCGGGTCCCGCTGACCTGGGGAACCGGGCCGATGCCCGCCGACGACCTGCCGATCACCCTGCGCGTGCGCGGACCGGTTGCCGACTCGAACGCGAGAAGGCCCTGACCGGGCGAACCGGATCAGGGCCTCTGCTCTTCCCACGAGTCGGGGTGGCGGGATTCGAACCCACGACCTCTTCGTCCCGAACGAAGCGCGCTACCAAGCTGCGCCACACCCCGCGTGAAGCGTTGAAAGGGTATCGCACCGGTGCCTCGGAAAGCCAAACGGCCTCCCGTCGCGGCCGGGCCCCTGCGACACGGGCCACATCCGGAATGCCGCGACCTGTCGGTGACGTTGACCAGAATGTCGGCAGGGTGCCGTGCAACTGGTGAAACGAGGCAGACATGACCGGGTTAGGAGCTTCCATCTACCTGGGTTTCTTCGCCCTGGCGGCGATCTGGCTGTTTCTGACCGCCGACGGGCCGCTGTCGGGCGGATCCGACGATCAGCGCCAGACGCAGGACCGCTCGAAATCGGCCAACACGTCGGCCGACTCGGACGGGTCGATGCCCTGGCTGCTCAGCCATTCGTCGCAGAAGTAGGTGTCTGCGTAGCGGTCGCCGCTGTCGGCGATCAGCGTCACCACCGATCCCCGGCGCCCCTGCGCCTTCATCTCCGCCAGCAGTCCGAACGCTCCCCACAGATTCGTTCCCGTCGACGGGCCGACCCGCCGGCCGAGGACCCGGCTCGCGTGGCGGGCCGCCGCCACCGACGCCCCGTCGGGCACGGCGACCATCCGGTCGACCACATCGGGCAGAAACGACGGTTCCACCCGGGGCCGGCCGATGCCCTCGATCCGCGATGACGCGCCGGTGACGACCGCCGGGTCCCCGTTGGCGTACGACGGGAAGAACGCCGAATTCTCCGGATCGACGACACACAGCCCCGTGGCGTAGCGGCGGTACCGGATGTAGCGACCGATCGTCGCGCTCGTCCCTCCGGTGCCCGCCCCCACCACGATCCACTCCGGGATCGGGTGTTGTTCGTCGGCCATCTGGTGGTAGATCGATTCGGCGATGTTGTTGTTGCCCCGCCAGTCCGTGGCGCGTTCGGCGTTGGTGAACTGGTCGAGGTAGTGCCCGCCGGTCTCCTCCGCCAGCCGTTCGGCCTCGGCGTACACCTGTGACGACTCCTCGACGAAATGGCAACGGCCGCCTTGGGATTCGATCAGCGCGATCTTCGACGGACTGGTCGAGGACGTCATGACCGCGATGAACGGCAGCCCGAGCAGTGCCGCGAAGTACGCCTCGGACACCGCGGTCGACCCGCTGGAGGCCTCGATGACCGTCGTGCCCTCACGGATCCACCCGTTGCACAGGCCGTAGAGGAACAGCGAGCGCGCCAGCCGGTGTTTGAGGCTGCCGGTGATGTGCGTCGACTCGTCCTTGAGGTAGAGCGCGACACCGCAGTCCTCACCCCACGCCGACGGCAGCGGATAGCGCAGCAGATGGGTGTCGGCGCTGCGCCGGGCGTCGGCCTCGATCAGCCGCACGGCATTGTCGACCCACGCGCGGGGATGACTGTGGGAGGCGATCGGGGACCGCCCCGTCACCGCCAGGTCACCGCGCCGACACGGCCGACGGCGACTGCCCGGCCTGCACGTCGGCGTCCCGGCCCCCGGTCGGCGCCGCCACCAGCGTCAGCAGTGTGGCCTCCGGGCGGCAGCAGAACCGCACCGGCGCGAAGGGCGACGTCCCGAGCCCCGCCGACACGTGCAGCGCCATATCGGCACCCCACCGCGACGCGCCCTTGGCGCGTGACCGGTCGAGCTCGCAGTTGGTGACGATCGCCCCGTAGAACGGCAGGCACAGCTGTCCGCCGTGGGTGTGGCCGGCCATCACCAGCTGGTAGCCGTCGGCGGCGAACCGGTCGAGCACCCGCGGCTCGGGCGAATGCGTCAGCCCCAGCGACAGATTCGCGGTCGGCGTCGCCGCCCCGGCGATCGTGTCGTAGCGGTCGCGTTTGAGGTGCGGATCGTCGACGCCCGCCAGCGCGATGCGCAGACCCGCGACGTCGAGTTCACGACGCGTGTGGGTCATGTCCAGCCAACCGCGTTCGGTGAACGCGGCCCGCAGGTCCTGCCACGGCAGCGGCTGACCGTGCACCCGGTGGCCCGGGTTGGTGAGGTAGTTCAGCGGGTTCTTCAGCTGCGGTGCGAAGTAGTCGTTGCTGCCGAACACGAACACACCGGGCACCGACAGCAAGTCCGACAGTGCCTGCACGACGGCGGGCACCGCTTTCGGATGTGCGAGGTTGTCGCCGGTGTTGACCACCAGGTCCGGCTCCAGCCGCGCCAGGTCGCGCAGCCAGGCCTGCTTGCGGCGCTGGCCGGGGCGCATGTGCAGGTCGCTGATGTGCAGCACACGCAGCGGGCTCGACCCGGGCGTCAGCACCGGCATGGTCACCTCGCGCAGCGTGAACGCGTTGCGCTCGATGAGCGACGCATAGCCGATACCCGCGACCAGCGAGCCGGCGCTCACCGCGGCGGTGTTCTTCAGCAGCGTGATCGACGTCGAAACCGTCGGTCGTGGCAGAGCAGCAGCCATAGGTGCAGCCTACTGCCGAACGGGCGCGCTCACCGCTCCCCACCCGGTCGCCGTGGGAAAGCGCACAGCCCGGTCCCGACCGTCAGCCGCCGGTCACGGTGGCGGCGGCGGTGGCGGCGGCCCGAGCACCGGCACGGTGATCGGCGGCAGACCCGGGATCTCGACGACCGTCTGCCCGATCGGGGCCGGGGGTCCGCCCGGCAGACCCGGGATGCTGATCGGCGCCGGCGGCGGTGGTGCCGGCGCGATGCCGTTGCTCACCTGGATCGTGACGATCGAGCCGGGGATGGTCTGCCCGCTGGGGTTGGTGCCGACGACCGTGCCCGACCGCGACGTGCTGTTGACCGAGCTGGTCTGGTCGGCGACCTGGAACCCGGCGTCGCGCAGGCGCTGACGGGCGGCGTCCACGGTCAGGCCCGACACGCTCGGCACCTGCGAGCCCGGACCGCCGTCGACGTAGCGCGGATCGGTGGGCGGCAGCGCGACCGGACCGAAGTTGGTGGCGATCGGCTTCATCGCCGTGAACCAGGTGCGGGCCGGCTCGTTACCGCCGAACAGGTTGCCCGACCCGCACTGGCGCAGCGGGAACGAGCAGAGTTCGCCGGGCGACGGGGAGTCGTCGTAGATGTAGTTCGCGGCCGCCAGCTGGTTGGTGAACCCGAGGAACGCCGAGGAGCGGTTGGACTCCGTCGTCCCCGTCTTACCGGACATCGGCAGATCCCAGCCGACCGAGCCGGCCGCGCCGGCCGCGGTACCGGCCCCGGTGTCGTCCTTGCTCAGCGCGTTGGCCAGCGTGTTGGCCAGCCCCTCGGGAACCGCCTGCTCGCAGGTCTCGGTGGTCACCGAGACCTCTTCGCCGTGGCGGTCGACGACCTGGGCGATCGGGTTGGGCGGGCACCACACGCCACCGGAGGCCAGCGTCGCCGCCACATTGGACAGCTCCAGGCCGTTGACCTCGATGGGCCCGAGCGTGAACGAGCCGATGTTCTGCCGTTTGACGAAGTCGGCCAGGCTCTCGTTGCTCTCCGGGTCGTAGTCGCGGGCAGTCCCCGGCAGCGCGTAGGACCGCAGCCCCAGCCGGACCGACATGTCGACGGCGCGCGGCACGCCGACCTGCGAGATCAGCTTCGCGAACGCGGTGTTGGGCGAGGTGGCCAGTGCGTCGGTCACGTTCATGGTGCCGCGGTAGCCGCCGGCGTTGCTCACACACCAGGTCGCCGCTGGGCACCCGGGGCGGTCGCTGCTGCCCAGACCCTTGGCCTGGAACGAGCCGGGCACCTGCAGCTGGGTGTTGATGCCCATGCCCATCTCCATGGCGGCCGCCGTGGTGAAGATCTTGAACACCGACCCGGCGCCGTTGCCCGCGAGAGTGAACGGCTGCGGCTGCATGGTCTCGTTCGCGTCGAGGTTGAGGCCGTAGGTGCGGTTGGACGCCATCGCCAGCACCGGATGGGTTTCCTTACCGGGCCGGATCACGCTCATCACACTCGCGACACCCGGGGTGGTCGGGTCGGCGAACTTGTCGACCGCGGACTTCACCGACGCCTGGACGTCGGGGTCGAGCGTCGTCTTGATCAGATAGCCGCCCTTGGCGACCTGTTCCTTGCTGATACCCGCGCGCGCCAGGTACTCCAGCGCGTAGTCGCAGAAGAACGCCCGGTCGCCGGCGGCGATGCACCCGCGCGGCAGCTCGTTGGGGACCGGCAGGATGCCCAGCGGCTCGTTCTTGGCCGCGCGCAGCGCCTCGGCCTCGTTCGGCAGGTTCTCGATCATCGTGTCGAGCACCAGGTTGCGACGGGCCAACGCACCGTCGGGGTTGGTGTACGGGTTCAGCGTGCTGGTCGACTGGACCAGACCGGCCAGCAGCGCGGCCTGCTGCCAGTTCAGCTGCGAGGCGTTGACACCGAAATAGGTCTGGGCCGCGTCCTGGATGCCGAACGCACCGTTGCCGAACGAGACCAGGTTGAGGTAGCGGGTGAGGATCTCGGGTTTGGTGAAGGTCTTGTCCAGCGTGAGCGCCATCCGGATCTCACGCAGCTTGCGGGCCGGGGTGGTCTCGATGGCCGCCCGCTTCTCGGAGTCGGTCTGCGCCACCACCAGCAACTGGTAGTTCTTGACGTACTGCTGTTCCAGCGTCGACCCACCGCGGGTGTCGGTGTCCCCGCGCAGATATCCCGCCAATCCGGTGAGCGTGCCCTGCCAGTCCACGCCGTTGTGTTCGGCAAACCGCTTGTCCTCGATGGAGACGATCGCCAGCTTCATCGTGTTGGCGATCTGCTCGCTGGGCACCTCGAAGCGTCGCTGGGAGTACAGCCACGCGATCGTGTTGCCCTTGGCGTCGACCATCGTCGAGACCTGCGGCACGTCACCCTCGACGAGCGCGGCCGAACCGTTCGCGACGACGTCGGAGGCCCGGTTCGACATCAGGCCGATGCCGCCGACGACCGGGAACATCAAGGCAGCGGCCAGCACGCTGGCCAGCAAGCAGCACCAGGCGAGCTTGACGACCGTGACGGCGGTGGGCGGGCGCTCCGGCATGTGTACAGAGTAACGACGCCGCCCGACGGCGATGCCGGAGCAGCACGATTCGCCGAGTTCGCGGTCCTCGATCGGCCGTGCCGAACCGCGTCAACTCGAAGAACTCGATCAGACGGCACGGCCGTCCCAAAAAAGGCGGACACAAAGTGTTGCGTAAATGTGCCCTGACCACCTAGCTTGGACACACAGTGCGATCCAGAACACACTTTCTGGCGCAGTGTGGCGTAGATCGCATCAGCGTTCTACACCGGAGGACTCGCCGTCGTTGCGGCGGCAGGAACGAAGGGATCGCTGGTGTCAAGTATCCGGCCCGCGGTGCAGAAGACCGTTACAACCGCCCCCGCCGCGCCCCCCGTTCACGGAGCCGAGGCCGAAGCACGGATCGCCTGGGTGTCCCAGGCCCGCTGCCGACAGGCCGACCCGGACGAGCTGTTCGTCCGCGGCGCCGCGCAGCGCAAGGCCGCCGTCATCTGTCGCCACTGCCCGGTCATCCTCGAATGCGGTGCGGACGCGCTCGACAACCGCGTCGAGTTCGGGGTGTGGGGCGGCATGACCGAGCGGCAGCGCCGCGCGTTGCTCAAACAGCACCCCGAGGTCGTTTCCTGGGCCGAGTTCTTCTCCGCTCAGCGCAAACACCGCAGCGCCGTCTGAGTTCCCTCTCCTCTACATCGACCGTCAGGCCGCGGGCGCGGTCCCGGTGATCTGATCGGCGATCGCCCGCAGCGCCTCGAGATCCGACACGTCGAACGGCAGCGAAGGCACGCCGACGATCCCCACGTGCGGATTGGCGCCGGTGAACCGCGACAGCAGCCGAACCTCGCGCTTGGCGGTCTGCGTCCGGTCCGCGTGGATCCGCAACGCCGCCGCCGTCAACGACTCCGGATCCTTCGCCGCGAGCGTCTCGGCCACCTCCTCGGCCTTCTCCGCGTGCAGCGAGCACAGCGTCGGATGTGTGCGGTTGAGGATCAGCCCGGCCAGCGGCATGTGTTCCGAGGACAGCCGGTCGACGAAGAACGCCGCCTCACGCAACGCATCCGGTTCGGCCGCCGACACCACCACGAACTGAGTACCGCGCCGTTTGAGCAGATCGTAGGTGCGGTCCGCCTTCTCCCGGAACCCGCCGAACGTCGCGTCCAGTGACTGCACGAAACCTGCTGCGTCCGAGAGCATTTGGGATCCGAGGATCGTGGACATGGCCCTCATGGCCAAGCCCACCGCACCAGTGACGAGCTTGCCGATACCGCGGCCCGGCGCCAACAGCATCCGCCACAGCCTGCTGTCCATGAAGCTGCCGAGGCGTTTCGGGGCGTCGAGGAAATCCAGGGCGTTGCGCGACGGCGGGGTGTCGACGACGATGAGGTCCCACTTGTCCTCGGAGAGAAGCTGGCCCAGCTTCTCCATCGCCATGTACTCCTGCGTGCCGGCCAGCGACGTGGCCACCGTTTGGTAGAACTGGTTGTCCAGGATGGCGTCGGCCCGGTCGGGGCCCGAATACTGGATCACCATCTCGTCGAACGTGCGACGCATGTCGAGCATCATCGCGTGCAGTTCACCGGGCACCTCGGGTGCCAGCGGCACCCGCTGCGGAGTGTTCCCCAGATCCTTGATGCCCAGCGCCTGCGCGAGACGCTTGGCCGGGTCGATCGTGAGCACCACGACCGTGCGGCCGTACTCGGCGGCCCGCAGCGCCATGGCGGCCGCCGTCGTCGTCTTGCCGACACCGCCGGCGCCGCAGCAGACCACCACCCGGTTGGAGGTGTCGCGCAGGATCGCCGCCATGTCGAGGGCGGGCGGTGTCGTACTCATCGGACTCCTTGATGGGCGAGCGCTTCGGCGAGTTCGTAGAGGCTGCCCAGATCGACACCCTCGGGCAGGGCGGGCAGTTCGAGCCGTGGCACGTCGAGGCGCTCGAGCTGTTCGGCGGTCTCCGCGCGGGCCGCGATGCGGGTGGCGTGCTCGATGGTCTCGGTCAGCAGGCCCGCGAAGTCGTTGTCCGACAACGTGATTCCCGCCGCGGTGAGATCGGCGCGCACGGCGTCGGCGTCGATGTCGCCCTCGGCGGCCTTGGCCAGGTCATCGGGCGCCAGGTACGCGGGGATGTTGCGGTTGACGATGACGCTGCCGATCGGCAGACCCAGATCTCGCAGTTCGTCGATCGCCTCCATCGTCTCCTGCATGGGCAGCGCCTCGAGCAGGGTGACCAGGTGGATGGCCGTGATGTCGGAGTGCAGCACCTTGACCACGCTCTCGGCCTGCGCGTGCACCGGCCCACCCTTGGCCAGATCCGAAACCGCCTTGGTGACATCGAGGAACCGGGCGATCCTGCCGGTGGGCGGGGAGTCCACCACCACCGCGTCGTACACCGGCTGCTTACCCTTCTCCGCGCGGGTGACGACCTCGCGGATCTTGCCGGTGAGCAGGACGTCACGCAGGCCAGGCGCGATCGTCGTCGCGAACTCCACCGCGCCGATCCGCCGCATGGCCCGCCCGGCCAGCCCGAGGTTGTAGAACATGTCGAGGTACTCGAGGAACGCCGCCTCGGTGTCGACGGCCAGCGCGTTGACCTGTCCGCCGCCCTCCGCGGTCGCGATCTTGACCTCTTTGTACGGCAGCGGAGGCACGTCGAAGAGCTGGGCGATGCCCTGGCGGCCTTCGACCTCGACGAGCAACACCTTGCGGCCGCCCGAGGCGAGCGCCAGGGCGAGCGCCGCGGCGATCGTCGATTTGCCGGTACCGCCCTTGCCCGTGACGAAGTGCAGTTTCGCCTCTGACAGACGCGACGGCCAGCCGACGGCTCTACCGCCATTGGTAGTTGTTGCCACCACTGCATGCTAGCCAAGCGGTCATCACGGGCGGATAAGCTCAGCGCATGAGCGAACCGACCCAGTGGGAGTACGCGACCGTGCCGCTGCTGACCCACGCCACCAAGCAGATCCTCGACCAGTGGGGCGCCGACGGCTGGGAGCTGGTGTCGGTGCTGCCCGGGCCGACCGGTGAGCAGCACGTCGCCTACTTGAAGCGGCCGAAGTGAGCTGGTCGGCGCGGCTCACCGAGCTCGGGATCGAGCTGCCCGAGGTCGTGGCGCCGCTGGCGGCCTACGTCCCCGCGGTGCGCACCGGCAACCTGGTCTACACCGCCGGCCAGCTGCCGATCGTCGCCGGTGAACTGAGCCGGACCGGCAAGGTCGGCGCCGACGTCGACCCCGACGACGCCAAGGACCTCGCGCGGGTGTGCGGCCTCAATGCACTGGCCGCCGTCGATGCGCTGGTGGGTGTCGACGCGATCGTCCGCGTGGTCAAGGTCGTCGGGTTCGTCGCCTCGGCGCCCGGATTCGGCGGTCAACCCGGTGTCGTCAACGGCGCCTCCGAACTTTTCGGCGAGGTGTTCGGCGACGCGGGTGCGCATGCCCGCTCGGCGGTGGGGGTGTCGGAGCTGCCGCGTAACGCGCCGGTGGAAGTCGAGCTGATCGTCGAGGTCGCCTGACCCGATGAGCGCACCCGAGCATCCGGCCTACGGGGTGTTGCGCCCGGTGACCGAGACGGCGTCGGTGCTGCTGTGCGACAACCCCGGGCTGATGACGCTCGACGGGACCAACACCTGGGTGCTGCGCGGTCCGCGCAGCGACGAGCTGGTGGTCGTCGACCCCGGACCCGACGACGACGAGCACATCGCGAGGGTCGCCGAACTCGGTCGCGTCGCGCTGGTGCTGATCAGCCACAAACACGAGGACCACACGGGCGGCATCGACAAGATCGTCGACCGCACCGGTGCGGTCGTGCGATCGGTCGGCAGCGGGTTCCTGCGCGGACTCGGCGGCCCGCTCACCGACGGTGAGGTGATCGACGCGGCGGGCCTGCGGATCACCGTCATGGCCACCCCCGGCCACACCGTCGACTCGCTGTCGTTCGTTCTCGACGACGCGGTGCTGACGGCGGACACCGTGTTGGGCCGCGGTACCACCGTCATCGACACCGAGGACGGCAGCCTGCGCGACTACCTCGACTCACTGCACCGGCTGCAGGGGCTGGGCCGGCGGACCGTCCTGCCCGGCCACGGTCCCGACCTCGCCGACCTGGAGGCGGTCACCGCGATGTATCTGGCCCACCGCGAGGAGCGTCTCGGCCAGGTCCGGGCGGCGCTACGGGAGCTGGGTGACGATGCCACGGCACGCCAAGTCGTCGAACACGTCTACACCGACGTGGACGAGAAGCTGTGGGACGCGGCGGAGAAATCCGTCCAGGCGCAGCTGGACTACCTGCGCACCTGAGCGGTTGTGCACGATCCGCAGCGGTGACCGCTCCGGATCGTGCACGAATCGCTAGCGGGCTCGGCGAGCCAGCCGCTCGGAGTCGCTGATCAGCACGCTCTTGCCCTCGAGGCGGATCCAGCCGCGGTGGGCGAAGTCGGCCAGTGCCTTGTTCACGGTCTCGCGGGAGGCGCCGACGAGCTGGGCGATCTCCTCCTGCGTCAGGTCGTGGGTGACGCGCAGGGCGCCGCCCTCCTGCGTGCCGAACCGCTGCGCGAGCTGCAGCAGCTGCTTGGCCACGCGTCCCGGCACGTCGGTGAAGATCAGGTCGGCGAGGTTGTTGTTGGTGCGGCGCAGCCGGCGGGCCAGCACGCGCAGCAGCTGCTCGGCGATCTCGGGGCGGTCGGCGATCCAGGCGCGCAGCGCTTCGCGGTCCATGGACACGGCGCGCACCTCGGTGATGGTGGTGGCGCTCGACGTCCGCGGCCCCGGGTCGAAGATCGACAGCTCGCCGAACATGTCGCTCGGACCCATGATCGTGAGGAGGTTCTCGCGACCGTCGGGGGACCGGCGACCGATCTTCACCTTGCCGTTGATGATGATGTAGAGCCGGTCGCCGGGCTCACCCTCGGCGAACACGGTGTGTCCGCGCGGGAAGTCGACGGGCTGCAATTGCTTGGTGAGCGCGGAAACGGCGCTGGGTTCGACTCCCTGGAAGATTCCGGCCCGCGCCAGGATCTCGTCCACGTTGCCCCTCTTAAGCTGTTGGGTTGATTGATACTGAAATGAAGCCGACCTCTTCTTGGTTAGCGTGCTCAGTGTAGAGGTATGCCGTTTCGCAACGTGCCAACGCTACACACGATTGACGTGACGGGTCGGCTGAAACTGCGGATTCGTCGGCTGTGGTATGTACACCCGCGTCGGCAAACCATCGGTCGGCATCCGGGTCGGAAGGGTCTCAACCGGTTCCGGCCGGTTTTGCTGGCGAGCGGCCTCGGCTTGCTCGAGGAAGTCGTCGACATCCGATGTCGTCATGGTGTCGCGGACGAGACCGGATTCCACTCGCTGCAGCCCGAACGTTGCCACCATCAGCAACCAGGGGATGAACGCCACGAGCAACCAGGACACAACGCAGAAGTAAACCGGGCCAAGGTCTCATCGCGATCACGAATCGTCACCGGTATCGACCACCTCGCCCGCGGTCGATGTCGGCGGTCTCGCCTACGCTGGCGTGCGTGACCGCAGGTGCGTCTCCCGCCGAGAAGTCGGCCGGCTCTCCGGCCGAGCCGAAGCCGGCGCGGCGTCCGACCGCCAGGAAATGGGACAACGAAACCCCGCTCGGCCTCGTGCGCCGGGCCCGCCGGATGAATCGCACTCTGGCCGAAGCGTTTCCGCATGTGTACTGCGAACTCGACTTCACCAATCCGCTGGAACTCGCGGTGGCGACCATCCTGTCCGCGCAGAGCACCGACAAACGCGTCAACCTGACGACTCCCGCGCTGTTCAAGAAGTACCGGACCGCGCTCGACTACGCCCAGGCCGACCGCACCGAACTCGAGGAGCTGATCCGGCCGACCGGCTTCTACCGCAACAAGGCCAACTCGCTGATCCGGCTCGGTCAGGAACTCGTCGAGCGATTCGACGGCCAGGTGCCCGGGAACATCGACGACCTGGTGACGCTGCCGGGGGTGGGCCGCAAGACCGCCAACGTCATCCTCGGCAACGCCTTCGACGTTCCGGGCATCACCGTCGACACCCACTTCGGCAGGCTGGTCCGCCGCTGGCGGTGGACCAGCGAGGAAGACCCGGTGAAGGTCGAACACGCCGTCGGGAAACTCATCGAACGCAGCGAGTGGACGCTGCTGAGCCACCGGGTGATCTTCCACGGCCGACGCGTCTGCCATGCCCGCAAGCCCGCCTGCGGGGTCTGCGTGCTGGCCAAGGACTGCCCGTCGTTCGGCATCGGCCCGACCGACCCCGGGGCCGCCGCCCCGCTGGTCAAAGGCCCGGAAACCGACCACCTGCTCGCCCTCGCCGGCCTGTAGGCCGGTCCCTTCCTGCCATGAGCACTTCGGCCCGCTGGACTGTTGCCGTGCTCGCCGTCGCGCTCGCCCTGGTGGTCGCGCTGTCGTTGCAGCTGGCGGAGGATCCCGCCCCCACGCGCCGCGACGGTCCCGCTCCCGCGCGCGACCATCGAGAGGCCGACACCCCCGAGGCGCTGGCCGGACCGCGCGCCGAGGCCCACCTGCCGCCGTGCCCCGCACCGGGTGCGGGCGCGGGACCGGAAGCGCTGCGCGGTATCACGCTGGAGTGCGCCGGTGACGGGCAGATGGTCGACGTCGCGCGGGCACTGGCCGGAAAGACGGTGGTGCTCAACCTGTGGGCCTACTGGTGCGGGCCCTGCGCCGACGAACTGCCCGCGATGGCCGAATACCAGCGCCGGGTCGGTGACGCGGTGACGGTGGTGACCGTCCACCAGGACGAGAACGAGGCCGCGGGTCTGTTGCGGCTGGCCGAACTCGGGGTGCGGCTGCCCACGCTGCAGGACGGGCGCCGGCTGGTCGCCGCGGCGGTCAGGGCACCGAATGTGATGCCTGCGACGGTCGTGCTGCGTCCGGACGGTAGCGTTGCCGGAATTGTGCCGCGGTCCTTCGCCACCGCCGACGAGATCGAGGCAGCGGTGGATCAGACGATGGGAGAGCCGGGGTGAGCGCCACGCGCGACGGGCACCGCTTGGCGCCCGACGCCGCCCCAGCCTGGCTGCGACCGCTGGTCGACAACACCGACGGGGTGCCGCGCGCCTACCGCCGCCGGGTGCCGCCGGACGTCCTGACCGCGCTGACCGCCGCCAACGCCACCGCCACGGTCACCGGGACCAAACGCGACGCCGCCGTCCTGGTGTTGTTCTCCGGGCCGCGCGACGCCGGGCAGGGGCTGCCCGACGACGCCGACCTCCTGCTGACCGTGCGGGCGTCGACCCTGCGTCACCACGCCGGCCAGGCCGCGTTCCCCGGCGGCGCGACCGATCCCGGCGACGAGGGCCCCGTCCACACCGCGCTGCGCGAGGCCAACGAGGAGACCGGCCTCGACGGCGGACGGGTCCAGCCGCTCGCGACGCTGCAGCGCATGTTCATCCCGCCGTCGGGGTTCCACGTCGTGCCGGTGCTGGCCTATTCGCCCGACCCGGGGCCGGTGTCGGTGGTCGACGAATCCGAGACCGCGATCGTGGCGCGGGTGCCGGTGCGTGCGTTCGTCAACCCGGAGAACCGGCTGATGGTGTACCGCGACGCCAATTCCCGCAGGTGGGCGGGCCCGGCGTTCCTGCTCAACCAGATGCTGGTGTGGGGGTTCACCGGCCAGGTCATCTCGGCGATCCTCGACGTCGCGGGCTGGGCGGTGCCGTGGAATACCGACGACGTGCGCGGACTCGACGAGGCAATGGCCCTCGTCGGCCACGATGCCGGTTACGGTGAGTCCCAACAATGACACCTTCTCAGTGGCTTGACCTCCTCGTCCTCGCCGTCGCCTTCGTCGCCGCCATTTCCGGGTGGCGTTCGGGCGCGCTGGGGTCCCTCATGTCGTTCATCGGCGTGGTGCTCGGCGCGGTCGCCGGCGTGCTGCTCGCCCCCCACGTGGTCACCCACATCAGCGGGCCGAGGACCAAGCTGTTCGCGGCGCTGTTCCTGATCCTCGCGCTGGTGGTGATCGGCGAGATCGCCGGCGTGGTCCTCGGCCGCGCGGTGCGCGGGGCGATCCGCAACCGCACCCTGCGCCTGTTCGACTCGGTCATCGGGGTCGGTCTGCAGATCGTCGCGGTGCTGCTCGCCTCCTGGCTGCTGGCGACCCCGCTGACGGCGTCGGACCAACCCAACCTCGCGGCCGCCGTGAAGGGTTCGCGGGTGCTGGCGGAGGTGGACCAGGTGGCGCCGCCGTGGCTGAAGTCGGTGCCCACCCGATTGTCGGGTCTGCTCGACACCTCGGGGCTGCCCGAGGTCCTCGAACCGTTCGGCCGCACCCCGATCGCGACGGTCGACGCCCCGGACGCGGCGCTCGCCACCGATGCCGTCGTCGGTGCCACCCGCGGCAGCGTGGTGAAGATCCGCGGCGTCGCACCGGGGTGCCAGAAGGTGCTCGAAGGCACCGGGTTCGTGGTGTCGCCCAACCGGGTGATGTCCAACGCGCACGTCGTCGCCGGATCCGAGAGCGTCACCGTGGAGGTCGACGGCCAGACCTACGACGCGTTCGTGGTGTCCTACGACCCGAACGCCGACATCTCGATCCTCGACGTCCCCGACCTGCCCGCGGCGCCTCTGCCGTTCGTCGACGAATTGGCGCCGCCCGGAACCGATGCCATCGTGATGGGTTATCCCGGAGGCGGCGATTTCACCGCCACGCCCGCGCGGATCCGCGAGACCATCGAGCTCAACGGCCCCGACATCTACCGCAAGACCACCGTCACCCGCGAGGTGTACACGATCAGAGGCACTGTGCGTCAGGGTAATTCAGGCGGCCCGATGATCAACCGCGGCGGCAAGGTGCTCGGTGTGGTGTTCGGCGCGGCGGTCGACGACGCCGACACCGGATTCGTGCTGACCTCCGACGAGGTGGCGCACCAACTGGCGAAGGTGGGCAACACCGCGCGGGTGCCGACCGGGGTCTGCGTCAGCTGACCTGGCGGCCGTACACCTGGCCGAGGAACCGGCCGAGCTGCTCGTTGACGTCGTCGGGTGCTTCCTCATGGCCGTAATGGCCTGCGCCGCGCAGCGATACGTAACGCCCGTGCGGGGTGAAGTGCTGGGTGCGGTCCACGGGGTCGGCGAGGACGTACGGATCGGCGTCGCCGCGCAGATGCAGCATCGGCACCACCAGCGGCCGCTTCATCAACCGCATGAACCGCCGTCCCTCGGCGCGTAGTTGGCTGCGCACCGCCCAGCGTTGGTACTCCAGCGCGGAGTGCGCCGCCGACGGGATCTGGATGGCCTGGCGGAGGTGCCCGATCGTCTCCGTGAAGTCGTCGGTGCCCTGCCATCTCGCACTCGACCTGGCCCGCACCAGGCTTTCCAGCGCCGCACCGTCGTGCCGGGTCAGCGCCCGTTCGGGCCATATGGGCAGCTGGTAGCGCAGCAGCGACGGAAGCAGCGCGCGGCCCTGGTCGCGGCGCCGCGTCACCGACGTGCGCAGCGCGGCGGGATGGGGGGAGCTGACGACCGCGATCGCGCGGACGACGCGGGGGTGCAGCACCGACGTCGCCCAGCACACCAGCCCGCCGTCGGCGTGGCCGACCAGCGTCGCGGTGCGGTGGCCCAGCGCGCGGACCAGGCCGGCGGTGTCACCGGCCAGCGTCCACCCGTCGTAGCCGCGGGGCGGTTTGTCGCTGCCGCCGTACCCGCGCAGATCCACGGCCACCACACGGGCACCGCTCAGACCGCGCAGCTGGTGTCGCCACGACCACCAGAAGGACCCGAAGCCGTGCAGCAGGATGACCAGCGGCCGTTCGGTGAGCGGCACGGTGGCCGCATCCGGCGAGTCCGCCTCGACGACGTGGAAGCGGATGCCGTTGGCGTGGACCTCGAGATGACGCCACGGACCGTCGATCCGGACGACCGACGGATCGGGTGGCGGCATTACCAGCCGGACGGGTCGCCGGTCTTCTGACCGTCGGAGATCGCGACCGCCTTCGGCGCCTTGTCGTGGCCCGGGGTGAGCGCCTCGCGCGTCTCCTTGACCGACTCGATGGTCTTGCGCGGGCCGCGGATCCGGCGCACCTTGAGGTATCCGAGCAGCGCCAGCAGTGCGGTGACGACCACCATGACGCCGAACACGATCAGGAACGACGCCCACCGCCACAACCAGGTGTCGAGCAGTTCGGCGACGAAGAAGAAGAAGAAGAACGTCGAGTAGAACAGCACGACCAGGGCGGCGATGAAGAAGACGCTGCCGGTCAGACCCTTCTTGACGTCACGGGTGATCTCGGCCTTGGCGAGTTCGACCTCGGCGCGCACCAGCGTCGACACCTGCGACGTGGCGTCCTTGACGAGATCGCCGATCGAGGGATCGGGTTTGGGCGCATGCGGATCCACCAGCGGAATAGACGTGACGGTGGTGGGCACGCCGTTCTTGCGATCGCCTCGGCTCACGGACACTTCCTCCCGCTGTGGTGTGGGTCGGGCTTCATGTTGCCATGTGGGGATCGGCTAAACGATCCCGGCCGACGATAGACTGAGCCGATCACCAGGCGGGTCGGGGACATCGATGGGGGAGTGACATTGCGTACCGGACACCGTCGGGTGGTTTCAATCGTTGCGGCGATGGCCTTCTGCCTCGCCGGTGTACTCGCCGTGGCGCCCGCCGCCGGTGCCGCCGGGCCGGTGCTGCTCGGTGGTGGTTCCGGCATCGTGGTCAACGGGCAGTCCTTCTGCACGCTGACCACCATCGGTAACGACAACCGCGGCAACCTGATCGGCTTCACGTCCGCCCACTGCGGGGGGCCGGGAGCGACAGTGGCGGCCGAAGGGGTGCCCGACGCGGGGATCCTGGGCACCATGGTCGCCGGCAACGAAGCGCTCGATTACGCGGTGATCCAATTCGATCCGCAGAAGGTCACCCCGACCAACAACGTCAACGGCTTCCAGATCGACGGCCTCGGACCCGATCCCGCGCTCGGGCAGGTGGCGTGCAAGCTCGGCCGCACCACCGGCTACTCGTGCGGGGTGACGTGGGGGCCCGGTGAGGACCCGGGCACGATCGTCAACCAGGTGTGCGGTCAGCCCGGCGACTCCGGGGCGCCGGTCACGGTGGACAACCGGCTGGTCGGCATGCTGCACGGCGCCTACACCGAGGGGCTGCCGACGTGCGTCGTGAAGTACATCCCGCTGCACACCCCCGCGGTGACGATGTCGTTCAACACCCAGCTGGCCGACATCGTCGCCAAGAACCGGCCGGGTTCGGGCTTCGTCCCGGTCGGTGCCCGCTGACCTGAGCTGTCGGCGCCTACTTGCTGGCGCGGATCGCCTCGAACACGCTGGGGTCGACCAGCGTCGAGGTGTCGCCGAGTTCCCGGCCTTCGGCGACGTCGCGCAGGAGCCGGCGCATGATCTTGCCGCTTCGGGTCTTGGGCAGTTCGGGTACGACGTGGATCTCGCGGGGGCGGGCGATGGGGGAGATCTCCTTGGCGACCTGGGCGCGCAGTTCGTCGACCATGTTCTCGTTGTCCTTGGCGTGCGATTCCAGGATGACGAACGCGCAGATGCCTTGGCCGGTCTGTTCGTCGGTGGCGCCGACCACGGCGGCTTCGGCGACCCCGCTGTGGCCGACGAGGGCGGATTCGACTTCGGCGGTGGAGATGCGGTGGCCGGAGACGTTCATGACGTCGTCGATGCGGCCGAGCACCCAGATGTTGCCGTCGGCGTCGTAGCGGGCGCCGTCGCCGGCGAAGTACCAGCCCTGTTCGGCGAACCGTGACCAGTAGGTGTCTTTGAACCGTTGTGGGTCGCCCCAGATGCCGCGCAGCATCGCCGGCCAGGGCTGGTCGAGGACGAGGTAGCCGTTGGCTTGTTCGCCGTGGTCGGTGCCGGGGGCGAGCTGATTGCCGTCGTCGTCGACGATCTTGGCGGAGATGCCGGGCAGGGGCGTCATGGCCGAGCCGGGTTTGGCCGCGGTGACGCCGGGCAGCGGCGAGATCATGATGGCGCCGGTCTCGGTCTGCCACCAGGTGTCGACGATCGGGGTTGTGTTGTCGCCGAACACATTGCGGTACCAGCGCCACGCTTCGGGATTGATCGGCTCACCGACGGAGCCGAGCAGCCGCAGGCTCGACAGATCATGGGCGTCGGGGATTTCGCGGCCCAGCTTCATGAACGTGCGGATCAGGGTGGGTGCGGTGTAATAGATGGTGACACCGTACTTTTCGATGATCTCGAAGTGGCGGTGTTCGGTGGGCGAGGTCGGTGTGCCCTCGTAAACCACCTGGGTCACCCCGTTCGACAGCGGCCCGTAGACGATGTAGGTGTGGCCGGTGACCCAGCCGATGTCGGCGGTGCACCAGTACACGTCGGTCTCGGGTTTGACGTCGAACACGCATGAGTGGGTGTAGGACGACTGTACGAGGTAGCCGCCGGTGGTGTGCATGATGCCTTTGGGCTTCCCGGTGGTGCCGGAGGTGTAGAGCAGAAACAGGGGATGTTCGGCGTCGAAGGCTTGCGGGGTGTGCTCGGCCGATGCGTTCGGGACCACTTCGTCCCACCACAGGTCGCGGCCGTCGGTCCAGTTGACGTCGATGCCGGTGCGGCGCACCACAAGAACGTGTTGAACAGGGGACTGTCCGCCCTCAGCCGACTCCAGGGCCTCGTCGACGGCGTTCTTGAGTGAAGCGGCCTTGCCGCGGCGGTATTGGCCGTCGGTGGTGATGACGAGTTTGGCTTCGGCGTCTTCGATGCGGGCTTTGAGTGCCGACGCCGAGAAGCCGGCGAACACCACTGAGTGCATGACGCCCAGGCGTGCGCAGGCGAGCATCGCGATGATGGCTTCGGGGATCATCGGCATGTAGATGGCGGCGCGGTCGCCGGCGCTCAGGCCGAGGTCGGTCAGCACGTTGGCGGCCTTGCAGACCTCGTCTTTGAGTTCGGCGTAGGTCAGCGTCCGGGAGTCGCCGACGGGTTCGCCTTCCCAGTGGATGGCGACCCGGTCGCCGTTTCCGGCGTCGACGTGGCGGTCGACGCAGTTGTAGGCGACGTTGAGCGTGCCGCCGACGAACCACTTGGCGAACGGGGCGTCCGACCAGTCAAGCACCTCGGAGAACGGGGTGTCCCAGGACAACCGCTCGGCCTGCGAGGCCCAGAACCCCAACCGATCGGCCTCGGCCTGCCGGTACAACTCCTGCGACGCATTCGCCTGCGCCACGAACTCCGGGGCGGGCGGATAGCTGGACTGGACTTCGGTGTGCGCCTCAGACATACATGTGAGGGTAGTCACCGCGGCCGGCGTCCACATCGAGACCTCACATCAGCGCCTGCGGACGGCCGGTGTCGTGCGACGAGCGTCGGAAATCACCAGCCCAGCGGTCGACTACCGTGGGCAGCCATGACGGATCCGTTGGCGCCGCTGGCCGAGTTACCCGGAGTGGCGGCCGCCGGCGACGAGGCGCGTGAGGCCCTCGGCAAGGCGCACCGGCACCGCACGAATCTGCGGGGCTGGCCGGCCAACGCCGCGGAGGCGGCACTGCGGGCGGCGCGGGCGTCGTCGGTGCTCGACGGCGGATCGCTGCAACTGACCGAGACGGGTGAGCCCGACCCGGTACTGGCCGGGGCGCTGCGGGTGTCCCAGGCGCTCGAGGGCGGGGCGACCGCACTGGTCGACGTGTGGCAGCGGGCGCCGCTGCAGGCGCTGGCCCGGTTGCACGCGCTGGCGGCAGCCGACCTCACCGACGACGAACACCTCGGCAGGCCGCGCGCGGACGCGGGCGTGGGTACGCGGCTGGAACTGTTGGTGGAGATCCTCACCGGCGGTTCCCGCGTGCCCGCCCCGGTCCTCGCGGCCGTCGCGCACGGTGAGCTGTTGACGCTGGCGCCGTTCGGGACCGCCGACGGCGTGGTGGCCCGCGCGGTGTCGCGGTTGGTGACGATCGCCAGCGGACTGGACCCGCACGGGCTCGGCGTTCCGGAGGTGTACTGGATGCGCCAGTCCGGGGACTATCAGGCCGCTGCGCGGGGGTTCGCCTCCGGCACACCCGACGGCCTCACGGCGTGGATACTCCTGAGCTGCCGGGCCCTGCAGGCGGGCGCCCGGGAGGCCCTGCAGATCGCCTCCGCCGCGGCGGGATAGCACTGTCCCAGCAACGCGAAGCGGGCGGCGTTCCGATCCGAGCTCGGCTCGCCGCCCGCTAGCACGGACCCCGGTTACCAAGCGTGCTGTGGGGGTTGCGTGGGTTGGCCTCGGCGTCCTCGCGATGCGCTTCGACGGGCTACTCCACCCAAGGAGTCGTCATGGTCGTCCGCTTTTCGGGATTACGCAGGCCCGCAACACTTTTGCCTATTCCGCGGCATGTGCTCCGCGTGGGTGCCGGGTTCCGTGCTGGGTCGCCCGGTTTCGGGAGGTGCCGCCTTCTCTTCCGGTGACACCTTGGCCTCGCCGGGCTTCCGTGCTTCCTTTGTACCCCGTGACGACCGTCACATCAAGGGTATCCGGACGCCGATTCCCGATCGTTACGGCACGGCGCTCAGCTACTCCTCAGAGCGCGAACCGACGAAGCAGTGAGTACGTCAACGCACCGGCGGCGAGCGCGCTCATACCCACCGCAGCGGTGGTCGCCACCGCTGCGCCCGACGGGGCCGGGATGCGGTCGCGCAGGGACACCGGTTTGGTGAACGTGAGCACCGGCCATCCGCGTGCGACGGCCTCCTTGCGCAGTGCCCGGTCGGGATTGACGACGGTCGGATGGCCGACCGCCTCGAGCATCGGGATGTCGGTGATCGAATCGGAGTAGGCGTAGCAGTGCTCGAGCGCATACCCCTCGCGCGCCGCCAGCGCGCGGATCGCCTCCACCTTGCCCTCGCCGTAGCAGTAGAAGGCGATCTCTCCGGTGTAGCGGCCGTCTTCGACCACCATCCGCGTCGCCATCGCGTGGGTGGCGCCGAGCGCCCGGGCGATCGGCGCGACGATCTCCTCGCCGGACGCCGACACCACGACGACGTCGCGGCCGCACAGCTTGTGATCGGCGATCAGATCGGCGGCCTCGGCGAACACCAGGGGGTCGACGATGTCGTGCAGCGTCTCGCCCACGATCGACTTGATCTGTTCGACGTCCCAGCCGGTGCACATGTTCGTCACGTACGACCGCATGCGATCCATCTGATCGTGATCGGCGCCGGACATCAGGAAGAGGAACTGTGCGTAGGTCGATTTCAGCACAGCTCGCCGATTGAGCAGGCCCTGATCGAAGAAAGGTTTGCTAAAAGCCAACGTGCTCGACTTGGCGATGACGGTCTTGTCCAAATCGAAAAACGCGGCGGTGCGGACGGGCTGCTCGGGCGAGGGACCCGGTGCTGGGTCGGTCGACGGGGCGGCGTCCGGCTCCGATGCGCTCACGGGGCCAGCATAAACGCCGGTGTCGTGACATCTGGGGTGCCGGCTGTACAAATTGGCAGATCACGACACGTGTCCCGATGCGCAATTTTCTTACGAATCACTAATCTCAAAGGCGGTTGGGACTTGCATTCCGTGGCCGTACCGTGTGTATAGTGGGCGTTACCCGGGTTATGCCGGGTGTGCATCAGCCCGACCCCCCGGGGCTGATACACGACGACCTCCGCCTCCTCCCCCCCTGGCGGGGGTCGTCCCTTTTTCGGGGTGGTGTTTTCGCAATCGGGATAACTTCGGTGATGGTGAAACGTTGCCGAATCGAGATCGCCGGGGACGGCGCGATAGTTGTCCACAGTTGCTGGTTCATCCACAGCGGGTAGCTGATCGGGCGTTGGCCGGCACGGCGACCCCGGTCCGCGCGCCACAGTTGAGCCATGACGACAACTCCCGGCGTCCTCGTGTTGCTGAGCGATCCCGCGCTGCGCGGCGACGTCGACCGTGTCGCGGCCGCGGCCGCCGTGTCGGTGGTCCACGCCGACGAACCGTCGAGCCGCAAAGTCTGGAGCGCCGCCGCGGCCGTCCTGCTCGACGAACCATCCGCGATCCGATGCGCCGCGCGGGCGCTTCCGCGCCGCGACCGCGTCGTCCTCCTCGAGCGTGCCCGCCTCGGCGAGCCGCACTGGCAGGCCGCCATCGCGGTGGGGGCCCAGCACGTGCTCACGCTGCCGGAGCAGGAAGCCGAACTCGTCGTCCTGTTGTCGGAGGCGGCCGAATCCATCCGTGACGATGCCCGGCGCGGTGCGGTCGCCGCGGTGGTCTCCGGGCGGGGCGGCGCCGGCGCCTCGGTGCTCGCCGCTGCGCTGGCACTCTGCGGGTCCGACGCGCTGCTCGTCGACGTGGACCCGTGGAGCGGCGGGCTGGATCTGCTGCTCGGTGCCGAGGACGCGCCGGGCCTGCGCTGGCCGGAGCTGTCGGTGCGTGGCGGCCGGATCGCCTATCCGGCGCTGCGCGATGCGCTGCCCCGCCACGCCGGGGTGACGCTGCTGACCAACGGCCGTGTCGCAGGTGAGATCGACCCCGGCGCGCTGGCCGCCGTGATCGAGGCCGGGAGCCGCGGCGGCGCGCTGGTCGTGTGCGACGTACCGCGCCGGTCGACGGCGGCCGCCGAGGTGGCGCTCGATGCCGCCGATCTGGTCGTGGTGGTCGTGACCGCGGAGGTGCGCGCGTGCGCGGCGGCCGGTGCGTTGGCGCCGTGGCTGTCGGCGATCAACCCGAACGTCGGGTTGGTGGTTCGCGGGCCCGCGCCCGGCGGTTTGCGCGCGACCGAGGTGGCCGATTCGGTCGGCTTGCCGCTGCTGGCGGCGATGCGCCCACAGCACGGCCTCGCCGAGGAGCTCGAACGCGGCGGTCTGCGCGTCCCCCGGCGCTCACCGCTGGCGGCGGCGGCGCATCGCGTACTCGAGGTCCTGCAGCACCATCCCGGGGCGCAGGCGGCATGACGTCCCCGCTGATCGACCGCGTCCGCGAGCGGCTCGCCGCCGAAGCGTCCTCACTGCACCCGGCGGTCGTCGCCGCCGCGATCCGCGCCGAATCCGGCGGCGTCCTCGGCGACACCGAGGTGCTCACCAATCTGCGGGCCCTGCAGACCGAACTCACCGGCGCCGGACCGCTCGAACCCCTGCTGAACGCCGACGGCACCACCGACGTGCTGGTCACCGCGCCGGACGAGGTGTGGGTGGATGACGGAAGCGGATTGCGCCGCACCCCGGTCCGGTTCTCCGACGAAGGCGCCGTGCGCAGGCTCGCGCAGCGGTTGGCCCTCGCGGCCGGCCGCCGTCTCGACGAGGCGCAGCCGTGGGTCGACGGGCAGCTGCACGGGTTGGGCACCGGCGAGTTCACGGTGCGCCTGCACGCCGTGCTGCCACCGGTCGCGGCCGGCGGCACGTGCCTGTCGCTGCGCGTGCTGCGGCCGGCCAGCCAGGATCTGGCCGCGCTGATCGCCGCGGGCACCATCGCCGACGGGGCGGCCGCGCTGGTGCGCGACGTCATCGCCGCACGGTTGGCCTTCCTGGTCAGCGGCGGCACCGGCGCGGGCAAGACCACACTGCTCGCCGCAGCGCTCGGCGCGGTCCCGCAGGGCGAGCGGATCGTCTGCGTCGAGGACGCCGCCGAACTCGCACCACGGCATCCACATGTGGTGAAACTCGTGGCGCGCGGGGCGAACGTCGAAGGGGTCGGCGAGGTCACCGTACGCGACCTGGTGCGTCAGGCGTTGCGCATGCGGCCCGACCGGATCGTCGTCGGAGAAGTCCGCGGCGCCGAGGTCGTCGACCTGCTCGCCGCGCTCAACACCGGCCACGACGGCGGGGCGGGCACCGTCCACGCCAACACCCCCGCCGAGGTCCCCGCGCGGATGGAGGCCCTGGGTGCGGTCGGCGGGCTCGACCGGCCGGCGCTGCACAGCCAGTTGGCCGCCGCGGTCCAGGTAGTGCTGCACGTGGCGCGCGACCACACGGGCGCACGAAGGCTCACCGAGATCGGGGTGCTGCGGCCACACGACGACGGTCGGGTCCGCGTGGTGCCCGCGTGGCGCATCGGCAGCGGCCCGCAGCCCGGCGCCGAAGACCTGAACCGGCTCATCGCGATGCGGCAGACCCGATGAGTGTCGCCGCGCTCGCCCTGGCGCTGGCGGTGCTGGTGAGCCCCGGCGACGTCGGCAGGCGGCTGCGCCGACACGGGACGCGGCCGCGTCGCCATCCCCGGCCCCGCGTCGTGAGCGCGGTGGCGGCGGTGGCGGCGGTGGCGGCGGTGGTGGTGTGGTCGGCAGCTCCCACAGGCATCGTCGTGGCGGCCGTGATCGCGGGCGCCACCGCCGCGGTCCGGATCCGCAACCGGCGGGCGGCCAGGAGGCGGGAACGCGAATCGGAGTCGCTGCAGGGCGCGCTGGAGGTCCTGGTGAGCGAACTGCGGGTCGGGGCGCATCCGGTTACCGCGTTCGACGCCGCCGCCGGTGAGTCCGAGGGGCAGGTCGGCGAATCCCTGCGGGCCGTTGCGGCGCGCGCCCGGCTCGGCGCCGACGTCGCGGCCGGGTTGCGCGACACCGCGAGGGCATCGGATCTGTCGCCGCAGTGGGAGCGCATCGCGGTGTGCTGGCAGCTGGCCCAGGCGCACGGTCTGTCCATCGCCGCGCTGATGCAGACCGCGCAGCGTGACATCGCTGAGCGGCAGCGGTTCTCCTCACGCGTGAACGCCGGCATGGCCGGGGCGCGCACCACCGCGACGGTTCTCGCGGCGTTGCCGGTGCTGGGCATCGGCCTCGGCCAGCTCATCGGCGCCGATCCGGTGCGGTTCCTGTTCAGCGGTGGGGCCGGCGGCTGGCTGCTGGTGATCGGTGTGACGCTGTCCTGCGTCGGCTTGCTGTGGTCGGATCGCATCACCGCGGGGGTGACGACATGACCGCCGCGGCCACCCTGCTCGCCGTCGCCCTGCTGCTGACCGGCCGCGACGGCGGAGCGCGGATCCTCACGTGGCGCACCGCCGCCATCCCCGTCGAGACGCCGGCCCGCCGAACGGACCATGATCCGCTCGCGGCGGCGTCGACCTTCGACGTGCTGGCGGCGTGTCTCGCCTCGGGAATGGCGGTCTCGGCCGCGGCGTCGGCCGCCGCGGAGAGCGCACCGCCCGCCCTGGCACGGATCCTCAGCCGCGCGGCCGACATGTTGGCGCTCGGCGCGGACGCGGCGACCGCCTGGTCGGATCCGGGGCCACCGCTCGACGACCACGCCCGCGCCCTGCTTCGGCTGGCCAGGCGATCGGCGGAATCCGGAACGGCGCTCGCCCACGGCGTGGCTGACCTCGCGGTCGAATCGCGAAGCGACGCAGCCGATGCCGCGAAGGGTGCCGCCGAACGCGCGGGCGTGTTGATCGCCGCGCCGCTCGGAGTGTGTTACCTGCCCGCCTTCCTGTGTCTGGGAATCGTGCCCGTGGTGGTGGGGCTCGCGGGTGACGTCTTGCAGTCAGGCCTGTGGTGAGGACGGGGGTCCGCGGACGGTCCGCGGACGGAGGAAAGGGAGGGTGCGATGTCACTGGAAACGATGCTCGACGACGTCAAGGCGCGATTGACGCTGCTGGCGGTCGACGACGCCGGCATGTCGACCGTCGAGTACGCGATCGGGACGATCGCCGCGGCGGCTTTCGGGGCGATCCTCTACACCGTCGTCACCGGCGACTCGATCGTCAGTGCGCTCACCAACATCATCAGCCGGGCGCTCAACACCAATGTGTGAGTGACGATTCCGGTGGCGCGACGGTGGAGGCGGCATTCGCGATCGCCGCGGTGGTGTCGGTGCTGGCGATCTGCGCCGCCGGGCTGTCCGCGGTCGGTGCGCAGGTGCGGTGTATCGACGCCGCACGCGAGGCGGCGCGGCTGGCGGCGCGCGGCGACGAGCGGTCGGCGACCCAGGTGGCCGGCAGGATCGCGCCGGAGGGCGCGGCGGTGGATCTGCGGTGGGACGGTGACTTGGTCGTCGCCCGGGTCAGCACCAGGGCCCCGATGCTGTTCGGCGCCACGATCGGTGCACGGGCGGTGGCCGTCGCCGAACCCGGTGTCCGATGAGCGCGGCGCGGCGAGCATCACCGCGGTCGCCGCCCTGGCGGTCCTGATCGCCGTCACGGGTGGTCTGATGCATGTGGGTTCGGCGGTCATCGCCCGACACCGGGCCCAGGCCGCCGCAGATCTCGGCGCGCTGGCCGCGGCGGGACGTATCGCGTCGGGTGCCGAAACTGCTTGTCGGAAGGCGACTACGGTGGCCGAGTCGATGGGCACGTCGTTGACCGACTGCACCGTGGACGGTTTGGAGGTGGTCGTGCACGTCGAGGCGGCGATCGGCTTGGCGGGGTGGCGGTTCGGGCCGGCGCACGCCGCCGCGCGTGGCGGGCCGGCGCTACTGCGGTGACGACGGACGCACGGCCTGCGTGGAGAAGCGCGCCTCGCGCACCTCCTCGTCGGTCGGCACCCGCACCGAGGCGAGCCCGGCGAACGTGCCCGCTTCGAGTTCGATGCGGTTGATCGTCACATGCACCGGTGCCCATTCACCGTCGGCGGTGCGCAGACGCATGACGGCCGTCGTGGCACCGTGGTCGAGTTCGGTGATCATGCGGCCCAATTCGATCCCGTCGTCGGGATGCACCTCGTTCGCGCGCCAGTCGTAGAAGGGCGCCGGAGGGTCGAGCCACTTGAGCAGCTTCCAGGTGTCCAGATCCACCAGCGCCCGGTGCAGGCCGCTCTGCGCCAGTCCGTCGAGGATCCGCTGGGCCAGGTGGTCGTGCGGCAGTGCGGGACCCTCATGCTCGGCGCGCCAGTTCATCGCCCGGCACACCAACCGCGGCGCCCGGCCGTCCTCGCCCTCGAGAAGTGCCCGGGCGCTGAAGCCGACCGAGATCAGCTCGCCCCGGTGGTCGGTGACATCCCAGGTGCTGCAGAAGGTCTGGCCGGGTTCCGGCCGGATCGCCATCGACAGCACCTTGGTCTCGCTCGGGTTGAGGTCGCGCATCGGCAGATCCTCGGCCAGGGAGCGGCCGTGGGTGTCCTCGGCGCCGGGATCTCGGCCGCTGTTGGCCAGCGATTGCGTGGTGGCGGTGGCGATACCGGTCGACAGGTCCCACTTGAGCGGGCCCGGTAGTGGACGTTCGGGCGGATCCATGTCGGGAAGCCCGATCCACACGTGGACGCCGTGGATGCGCCCGTCGGACATCTGCACCACCTCGGTGCGGATCACACGGTCGTTTTTCGGGGTGATGCTCGACAGGCCCTGACCGGCGCGCACGGTTTCGGCGATGGCGGTCTGCACGGCCATCAGATGGGGGTTGCGCCGCAGAAAAGCGCTGATGGGAACCATGTCCTCGGTGTGCCCGCCCCGCGCGACGACGACGGGCTCGCTACCCAATGTCTCCACGAGCAGCCAGTCGTGGCTCATGGTCGCGATTTTACGTGGCGCCTGTCCTCGACCGGATCCGTTGCGCTGAGGTCACGGTGACCCCCGATACCGACCCTGAACTGGTGGCGCGCCGCCCGAGATCACGGTATTTTGCTTGCACGCCCGGTGCCGGGTGTGCGGAACGGATCGCGTTGTCGAGCGCTCCGCGCGCGTGGAGGCGACCGTCGAGGGGTCGGTCGCTCCCGGCGCCCATGGCCGGGTCAGCGTCGATCGGCCAGTGCGCGCAGCACCAGGCGAAGTACCTGTACTGCGCCGGCCTTGTCGAGGGGATCGTTGCCGTTCCCGCATTTCGGCGACTGCACACAGGAGGGACAGCCACCGGGGCACTCGCACGCCTCGATCGCATCGGCGGTCGCGGCCCACCACGTGCGGATCTGGCGGAACCCGCGGGCCGCGAAACCCGCTCCGCCCGGATGGCCGTCGTAGACGAAGATCGTCGGCAGCCCGTCCTCGGGGCCCACCGCGGTGGACACCCCGCCGATGTCGCCGCGGTCGCAACTGGCCACCAGCGGGAGCAGACCGATCGCGGCGTGTTCGGCGGCATGCAGGGATCCGGGGAACCGGAGCGGGTCGATCCCGTTGTCCAGCAACGCTTCCGGTGTGATCGTGCACATCGCCGCCATGGTGTCCAGCGTGCGGGTGGGCATGTCGAGTTCGACGAAATCGATGACCTCGCCGGTGAGTTGGCGGCGCAGGTAGCCCACGACGGTGTTCGACACCGACACCGGAACGAGGCCGACCGTCACCGCGCCGTACGACTCCCGCTCACCGGGGCCGGTGACCGCGATGTCGGTGATCTCCCGGGCGAACGTGGTGTAGCCGGGGTCCTCGGCGTGGACGAACGCCACACCGTCTTCGAACGACAACGAGTCCACGACGTAGCTCTCACCCTGGTGCAGGTACACCGCACCCGGGTGCACCGAGGCCGCCGCCTGGCCGGCGTTGGCGTTGCCCAGCATGCGCCCGGTGTCGGCCTCGAGAATCGCGATCTGGCCACCGCTCGACCCCCGGATGTCCACGGCCGGATGCGGATCGAGGCCGGGTACGGGGAAGTACCCGTGCGCGCGGCGGCGCAGCAGGCCGTCGTCGACCAGGGATTCCGCAACCGCCTCGGCGTCCCACATCCGCACTTCGGCGTCGGTGAGCGGCAGCTCGGTTGCCGCGCAGAGTAGTTGCGGCCCAAGCACATACGGATTGGCCGGGTCGATCACCACCCGCTCGATCGGCCGGTCCAGCAGGGCGCCCGGGTGGTGCACCAGATAGGTGTCGAGCGGATCGTCACGGGCGACCAGCACGATCAGCGCACCCTGTCCGCGCCGGCCCGACCGGCCCGCCTGCTGCCAGAACGACGTCACCGTCCCCGGAAACCCGGCCAGCACCACCGCATCCAGCCCGGCGATGTCGACGCCGAGTTCGAGGGCGTTCGTGGTGGCCAGACCCCGCAGCCGCCCGTCGGCCAACGCCCGTTCGAGTTCCCTGCGGTCCTCGGCGAGGTAACCGGCGCGGTAGGACGCCACCTGTTCGGCCAGTTCAGGGGCGATCTCCTCGAGGCGGGCCCGGGCGCTCAGCGCGGTGAGTTCGGCTCCGCGGCGCGACCGCACGAACGTCAGCGTGCGGGCCCCTTCGGCGATCAGATCGGCCATCACCCGAGCCGCCTCCGCACCGGCGGATCGTCGTACCGGCGCACCGTTCTCACCCACCAGATCGGTCAGCAGCGCCGGCTCCCACAGCGCCACCGTGCGCGCGCCCTGCGGTGAGCCGTCGGCGGTGACCTCGGTGACGGTTTGGCCGATCAGCTCCGCGGCGGTCTCGGCGGGGGAGGCGGTGGTCGCGCTCGCGAAGATGACCGTCGGTCCGCCGTCGGGTGAGTAGCGCGCGCACAACCGCAGCAGCCGGCGCAGCACCAGCGCCACGTTGGACCCGAAAATCCCCCGGTAGTAATGGCATTCGTCGACCACGATGAATCTGAGGTGACGCAGGAACACCGCCCAGCGGGCGTGGTTGCGCAGCAGTGACAGATGGATCATGTCCGGATTGGAGAAGATCCAGCGGGACCGCTCCCTGGCGAAGCGGCGGACGTCGACCGGGCTGTCGCCGTCATAGGACGCCGGCGCCACGTCGCGCAGTGCGGGCACCGCGTCGGTCAGCGCCTGTGCGGTGCGCAGCTGGTCGTGGCCGAGCGCCTTCGTCGGTGACAGATACAGTGCGCGCGTACGGGGCTCGGAAGCCATCGCCGACAGGATGGGCAGCTGGTAGGCCAGCGACTTGCCCGACGCGGTGCCGGTGGACAGCACCACATGCCTGCCGTCGTGGGCGAGGTCGGCCGCTTCGCGCTGATGGGACCACGGTGTGCGCACGCCGCGATCAACGAACGCCCGCACCACATCTGGGTGGGCCCACCGGGGCCACGCCTCGGGTTGGCCGGACCGCGGCGGCAGATCCGCGACGTGGCGCAGGGGATGTTCGTCGGCCGAGACGCCCGCCACCGCACAAGACAGCAGCTCCCGGCCGAAATCCGACACCATCCACCCTTCCGAAACACTCTTGTAACAGTGCGCCGGGCGTCAACGTCGGTGCACAGGTGAATTGTTCCCCAAGGAACCGTTTTGAGACTGTCGCACCAGCGCTGAACGTGGTTGACTTAGCGCGGTCGCAGCTTCTGTGTTCGTGTACTCGCACTCGCAGGATCGACGTTGCGATCGCGGTTCCTGCGAGGGTTGTAGGTCGGGTCGAGTTCCGACGACTCCACGAAGGATGGCGGTCGGAACGGGCCCGGTGTACCGAAACGGTGGACCGCACCCGGAGAAGAAGAAAAGGAAACAACAGGAAATGCCACAGGGAACTGTGAAGTGGTTCAACGCGGAGAAGGGGTTCGGTTTCATCGCCCCCGAAGACGGCTCCGCAGACGTGTTTGTCCACTACACGGAGATTCAGGGCAGCGGCTTCCGCACCCTGGAGGAGAACCAGAAGGTCGAGTTCGAGGTCGGCCAGAGCCCCAAGGGGCCGCAAGCTACGGGTGTGCGCACCATCTAGTACAGCGAGCCTGACGAAACACCCCCGCCGATCCGCGCAACGGACCTGCGGGGGTGTTTTCGTACACGGTGGCGTTGGTTACCCCTGCCGCGGGGCATCCCGCGGCGGGCGCTCCGCTGGCTTACTGTCGAGCCGTGAGCCAGCTGTCCTTCTTCTCGGCTGAGGCGGTACCCCCCGCCGTCGCCGACCTGACCGGGTTGCTCGCCGGCCCCGGTCAGGTGGTGCTGGTCGGCAGCGGCCGCGCACAGGGTGCGCGCCTGTCGGTGGTGGTGGAGGACATGTGGCGGGCCGAGGCGCTCGCGGGAATGATCACCGACGCGGGGCTGGAGGCGGAGATCTCCCGCACCGACGAGCGCACCCCGCTGGTGCGCACCGACGTCGAACCCCGCCTCGTCGCGATCGCCGCCGAGTGGACGCGCGGTGCCGTCAAGACGGTCCCTCCGCAGTGGTTGCCCGGCCCCCGCGAGTTGCGGGCGTGGACGTTGGCCGCAGGCACGCGGGAACCCAACGGCTACCTGCTCGGGCTCGACCCGCACGCCCCCGACACGCATTCTCCGCTCGCATCGGCCATGATGCGGATCGGGATCGCACCGACATTGATCGGCACCAGAGGGTCGCGTCCGGCGTTGCGAATCAGTGGGCGGCGACGGCTGACACGCCTGGTAGAGACGGTGGGGGAACCTCCTGACGACGTCGCGGCGTTGTCCGATTGGCCGAGCATTCACTGACCGGTGACGAAGGGGTCAGTTTGCGTCGGTCAGCGTAGGGTGCGAAATTGTCAGGTGCCGACAGGCGCCGACGGAGGCATCCGGCGCAGGATGGCAACCGAAGAAGTGGAGCAGGATCCAGTTGGCTGACGGTAGCCGCAGAGGCGGAAACGGTGGCGATGAGCCGCTTGCGCGAAGAGCAAACGGCGGCGTGCGGCGACTCGTCATTGTCGAGTCGCCGACGAAGGCACGCAAAATCGCCGGTTACCTCGGCTCCAACTACATCGTCGAATCGTCGCGCGGCCACATCCGTGACCTGCCCCGAGCGGCGGCGGACGTGCCCGCGAAGTACAAGTCGGAGCCCTGGGCCCGGCTGGGTGTCGACGTCGAACACGACTTCGAACCGCTCTACATCATCAGCCCCGACAAGAAGGGCACCGTCACCGAGCTCAAGGGCCTGCTCAAGGACGTCGACGAGCTCTACCTGGCGACGGACGGTGACCGCGAGGGCGAGGCCATCGCCTGGCACCTGCTCGAAACGCTCAAACCGCGCATCCCGGTCAAGCGGATGGTGTTCCACGAGATCACCGAACCGGCGATCCGCGCCGCCGCCGAAAGTCCCCGCGACCTCGACAACGACCTGGTCGACGCGCAGGAGACCCGCCGCATCCTCGACCGCCTCTACGGCTACGAGGTCAGCCCGGTGCTGTGGAAGAAGGTGGCCCCGAAGCTCTCGGCGGGCCGCGTGCAGTCGGTGGCCACCCGCATCATCGTCCAGCGCGAACGCGAGCGGATGGCGTTCCGCACCGCCGGCTACTGGGACGTGACGGCGGAACTGGACGCCAGTGTGTCCGATCCGCAGGCCACCCCGCCGACGTTCACGGCCAAGCTCAACAGCGTCGACGGTCGCCGTGTCGCCACCGGCCGCGACTTCGACTCCCTGGGGCAGGTCCGCAAGCCCGACGAGGTGCTGGTCCTCGACGAGGCCGGCGCCGGGGCCCTGGCGGCGGGCCTGCAGGGTGTGGCGCTGTCGGTCACCTCCGTCGAGCAGAAGCCCTACACGCGCCGGCCCTATGCGCCGTTCATGACCTCCACGCTGCAGCAGGAGGCCGGCCGCAAGCTGAGGTTCTCCTCCGAGCGCACGATGAGCATCGCGCAGCGGCTGTACGAGAACGGCTACATCACCTATATGCGTACCGACTCGACGACGCTGTCGCAGTCGGCCATCGACGCCGCGCGCAACCAGGCCCGCCAGCTCTACGGCGAGGAGTACGTGCATCCGACGCCGCGCCAGTACACCCGCAAGGTGAAGAACGCCCAGGAGGCGCACGAGGCGATCCGCCCCGCCGGCGACGTCTTCCAGACGCCGGGTCAGCTGCACGCCCAGCTCGACACCGACGAGTTCCGGCTCTACGAGCTGATCTGGCAGCGCACCGTGGCCTCCCAGATGGCCGACGCCCGCGGCACCACGCTGAGCCTGCGCATCTCCGGCGATTCCCGCAGCCGCGAGCAGGCGGTGTTCTCCGCCAGCGGCCGCACCATCACCTTCGCGGGCTTCCTCAAGGCCTACGTCGAGAGCATAGACGACCAGGCCGGCGGTGAGGCCGACGACGCCGAGAGCCGCCTGCCGAACCTCACGCAGGGGCAGCGGGTCGACGCCAAGGAGCTCACGCCGGCCGGCCACCAGACCAGCCCGCCCGCCCGTTACACCGAGGCATCGCTGATCAAGGCGCTCGAGGATCTGGGCATCGGGCGGCCGTCGACGTACTCGTCGATCATCAAGACCATCCAAGACCGCGGCTACGTCCACAAGAAGGGCAGCGCGCTGGTCCCGTCGTGGGTGGCGTTCGCGGTGATCGGCCTGCTCGAACAGCATTTCGGTCGTCTGGTCGACTACGGGTTCACCGCCGCGATGGAGGACGAACTCGACGAGATCGCCTCCGGCCACGAGCGAAGGACCAACTGGCTCAAGAACTTCTACTTCGGTGGTGAGCACGGCGTCGGCGATTCGATCGCGCGTTCGGGCGGCCTCAAGAAGCTGGTCGGCGTCAACCTCGAAGAGATCGACGCCCGAGAAGTCAACTCCATCAAGCTCTTCGACGACGCCGAGGGTCGTCCCATCTACGTGCGGGTCGGCAAGAACGGGCCGTACCTGGAACGGATGATCGCCGACGAGGACAACCCGGGTGAGCTCAAACCGCAGCGTGCCAACCTCAAAGACGAGCTGACACCGGACGAGTTGACCCTCGAGCTCGCCGAAAAGCTGTTCGCCACACCGCAAGAGGGCCGCTCGCTCGGCATCGATCCGGAGACCGGCCACGAGATCGTCGCCAAGGACGGCCGGTACGGGCCGTACGTGACGGAGGTGCTGCCCGCTCCTGCGTCGGACGATCCCGACGAAGGCACTGCCGGCGCGCCGGCGAAGAAGGGCAAGAAGCCAACCGGACCGAAGCCGCGCACGGGGTCGCTGCTGCGGTCGATGGACCTCGAGACGGTGACGCTCGAGGACGCGCTCAAACTGCTGTCACTGCCGCGCGTGGTGGGCGTCGACCCGAACACCGGCGAGGAGATCACCGCGCAGAACGGCCGCTACGGGCCGTACCTGAAACGCGGGACGGACTCCCGGTCGCTGGCCACCGAGGAACAGATGTTCACCATCACCCTCGACGAGGCGCTCAAGATCTACTCCGAGCCCAAACGCCGGGGCAGGCAGGGTGCCGCGACGCCGCCGCTGCGTGAGCTGGGCATCGATCCGGTCAGCGGTAAGCCCATGGTGATCAAGGACGGCCGATTCGGGCCGTACGTCACCGACGGGGAGACCAACGCCAGCTTGCGCAAGGGCGACGACGTCATGTCGATCACCGACGCGCGCGCCTCCGAACTGCTCGCCGACCGTCGTGCTCGCGGGCCGGTGAAGAAAAAGGCCGCCAAGAAGGCCCCCGCCAAGAAGACCACGGCCAAGAAGGCCGCCGCGAAGAAGGCGTAGCGCGCGTTCTCAGCGCGAGACGTCGCTGACCTCGCTGGGCGACATCAGGTTCACCGGGCGGGCCAGCTGGGTGGGGACGATGCGGCCGCGCAGTTCGACGGTCTCGCCGACGTTCCAGCACAGCGCCTCGGCGTCGAGCGCACCGCTGACCGCGATCGCCGACGCCAGCACATGCCCCTGTTCCAGTTTGGCGAGCTCGGTGAGGCGGGCGGCCTCGTTGACCGGATCGCCGATCACCGTGTATTCGAAGCGGGCCTGCGCGCCGATGTGTCCGGCGATCGCGCGGCCCGCGGACACGCCGATGCCGAAGTCGGTCTGGCCGAGGACCTTGATGAGCTCGTCGTGCAGTTCGCGCGATGCGGCGAGCGCGGCGCCGCAGGCGTCGGGGTGCTCGATGGGCGCGCCGAAGATGCACAGCGCGGCGTCGCCCTGGAATTTGTTCACGAATCCGCCGTGGCGGTTGACGGTGTCGACGACCACGCGGAAGAAGTCGTTGAGCAGGTTGACCACCTCGGCGGCGGGGATGGTCGCGGCGAGTGTGGTCGAGCCCACGAGGTCGACGAACAGGACGGCCACGTCGCGTTCCTGGCCGCCGAGTTCGGTGCCGCGTTCGAGGGCACGGCGGGCGACGTCCTCGCCGACGTAGCGGCCGAACAGGTCGCGCAGCCGCTGCCGCTCGGACAGGTCGCGCACCATGTCGTTGAAGCCGGCCTGCAGCAGGCCCAGCTCGCTGGCGTCGTAGATCTGCATGTGGGCGTTGTAGTTGCCGCGCTGCACCTCACCGAGCGCCCAGCGCAGCTGGCGCAGCGGGTCGGCGATCGACATGGCCACCAGCACCGTCCCGGCCAGGCCGATCACCAGCGCGGCGATGGCCAGCAACAGGATCGGCATGGTCAGCCGTTCGGCGGGCGCCTCGAGGATGTCGAACTGACTGGCCACCAGCGCCAGCACGATGGCCAGCACGGGGACACCCGTGGAGAGCACCCAGGTGAGCACCTGCCGCAGGATCACGCCGGGGGCACGGAAGTTCTCGGGGACGCCGCCGCGCAGCGCCGCCACGGCGACCGGGCGCAGCACCCGTTCGGACTGCAGGTAGCCGATGATCGCGGTGGCGGTGGCGCCCAGTGCGGTGGCGACCGCCACGACGGGCGCCGATTTACTGGCGACGGGCCAGCTGGCGACGATGAAGACGATCGAGCCCAGGCACCAGTTCGCGACGCTGATGACCGTTCGGTAGAAGGGCATCCGCAGGGCGCGGGCCCGGGCCAGTTCGGTGGTGGCGGGGTCCCCGTCGGCCAGCAGCGTGTCGCGGCGCTGCCAGCGGATGACGGGGATGAGCAGCCGCAGGCTCAGGTAGGCGCCGACGGTGAACGAGACGAACAGGTAACCCAGGAAGATCGCCAGGTTGAAGGCGGGCAGATCCTGCAGTTGCACCCGGTCCTCGGGTGGGAGACCGAACCGCAGGAATCCGAGGACGAACAGCGCGCCGATGATGTCGGCCTGCAGCATGCCCAGGGTGAAGACCGGCCACGGCGTGCGCGCCACCCACCGGACGAACGCGCTGATTCGCCCGATCGGTATCGCTTCCGACGCCACCCGTTAACCGTATCGGGCCACGGCGACGTTGAGCGCTGCTGTCAGCGAGTTGTGTCGGCCTGACCACTACTGTTGGCCGTGATGGCCGGAGTTTTTTCCCGTTTGGTGGGCCAACACGCAGTTGAGGCGGAGTTGGTGGGCGCGGCACAGGCCGCTCGTGGTGATGCCGCTCACAGTGCTGCGGTGACGGGGACCATGACACACGCCTGGCTGATCACCGGTCCGCCGGGGTCCGGGCGGTCGATCGCGGCGCTGTGTTTCGCCGCCGCGCTGCAGTGCACCTCCGAGGGTGTGCCGGGGTGCGGTGAGTGCCGAGCGTGCACGACGACGATGGCCGGCACACACGCCGACGTGCGGCGCATCATCCCGGAGGGCCTGTCGATCGGTGTGGACGAGATGCGGTCGATCGTCCAGATTGCGTCGCGGCGGCCGGGGACGGGCCGCTGGCAGATCGTGGTGGTCGAGGACGCCGACCGGCTCACCGAGGGTGCGGCGAACGCGTTGCTCAAGGTGGTCGAGGAGCCGCCGCCGTCGACGGTGTTCCTGCTGTGCGCGCCGTCGGTGGATCCTGAGGACATCGCGATCACCCTGCGGTCGCGGTGCCGGCACGTCGCACTGGTGACGCCGTCGGTGGAGGCGATCACGCAGGTGTTGATCGAGGGCGACGGGTTGTCCGAGGAGGACGCGCGCTGGGCGGCGTCGGTCAGCGGCGGCCATGTCGGCCGGGCGCGCCGGCTTGTGGTCGACGAGCAGGCGCGCGACCGCCGCAAGCGGGCGTTGAGCCTGGCGCGCGACGCGGCCACGCCGTCACGGGCGTACGCCGCCGCGGAGGAGTTGGTGGCGTCCGCGGAGGCGGAGGCCAAGGCGCTGACGGTGGACCGCAACGAAACCGAGGTCGAAGAGCTGCGGACGGCGCTGGGGGCGGGCGGCACCGGTAAGGGCACCGCGGGGACCATGCGCGGTGCGACGGGTGCGATCAGAGACCTGGAGAAGCGGCAGAAGTCGCGGCAGACCCGGGCGTCGCGCGATGCGCTGGACCGGGCGCTGATCGACCTGGCCACCTACTTCCGTGATGCGCTGCTCGTGTCGTCGGGGGCGGGGCACGTGCAGGCCAATCATCCGGACATGGCGGACAAGGTGGCCGCGCTGGCCGCGCACGCGCCGCCGGAGAAGCTGCTGCGGTGCATCGAGGCGGTGCTGGAGTGTCGCGAGGCGCTGGCGGTGAACGTGAAGCCGAAGTTCGCGGTCGACGCGATGGTGGCGACCGTGGGGCAGGCCCTGAGGGATTGACGGGCGGGACTGACTTTGGAGACGGGTGGGCGGCTGCCGTAGACTCATGCCGCCCGGTCTCCGGAGCTTGCGCCTCGCGCAGGCGCTCGTCGGCCGGGCACGCCGCCTTAGCTCAGTCGGTAGAGCGATTCACTCGTAATGAATAGGTCAGGAGTTCGATTCTCCTAGGCGGCTCTCTTTGTGGGCGCCGGCCCTCGCGCCGAGCGTGCGCCCACTGCGGTTTTCCGCGCGATTTCTCGCAGCCAGCGCACGTTCGATGCCGAGCGTCCCGTTCCCGCCTCGAGTGCACGGTTGGTTGCCGGGCCTCGTCGGCTTCTGTGTACAACACCGTGCGGTCAGTGCACCAGCGCCGGGAGTCGGTAGTCGTTGTGCCCGGCTATGCGCGACAGTGGAGCGACAGTGGTGCGCGGGGCGGTCAGTAGACCACCGCGAGGAAGTCGTCAACCAGCGGTACGACCTCGTCGAGGTGGGTCTCCAGCAGCCAGTGGCCGCCGTCGAGCAGGTGCAGCGGAGCGTCGGGCAGGTCACGGTGGTAGGCGCGGGCCGACTCCTCGGGCATGTAGCCGTCGTGCGGTCCCCAGACGATCAGTGCCGGCGGCCGGTGCTCGCGTAGGTAGGCCTGTTCGTCGGCGAACCACCGCAGGCTGGTGGGTTGGTCTTCGAGGAGGCGAATCAGGTTGGCGATGCGCTCCGGGGTGTTCATCAGTGACCAGTGCAGGGTCCACAGGTCGGGGCTGATGCGGTCGGCGACGTGGGCGGGCAGTTCGCCGCGGAACTCGGTCTCGAAGCCGTGGAGCGTCACGTGTTGGGCGATCTTGCGGCGGGCATCGGGTCCAGGGTTGTTCCAGGACTGCTTGAGGAAGTCGTACTTGGGGCCGAAGGCGTCCTCGTAGATGTCGCCGTTCTGGATGACGAGGCCGGCGACGCGCTCGGGGTGGGCGAGCGCCAGCTGGAAGCCGAACTGGGAGCCGTAGTCGTGCAGCCAGATGACGTAGCGGTCGAGGTCCAGCGCGTCGACGAAGGATTCGAGGAAGTCGGCGTAGGCGGCGAACGTGTAGTCGAAGTCGTCGGTGGAAGGTGTTGCGCTGTAACCGAATCCGGGAAGGTCGGGAGCGATGAGACGCCACCGGTGACCGAGGGCGGCCATCAGGTTGCGGTAGACGTACGACGACGCCGGGTAGCCGTGGGGCAGTAGGACGACGGGAGCGTCGACGGGGCCGGCGGCGCGGTAGAACGTGTCGATGCCTGCGACTGTGGTGCGGTGATGGGTGACGGGGCTCACGCCCGTTCCAACACCTAGCGGGCGGCGTTCAATGCCGGGTCGGCGTTGGAAATCCGGCGTAGCCGCTGGCGTGGTAGATGGTCTCGGCGCGTCAGTAGAGCCTACGAGGGCACGCCTGTCGGGACAGGGGCTTCGTGCCGCCACCAAGCCACTATCGGTAGTCACCGGTCTTGGTCGAGTGCGCTCGGTCACTCCGGCTTTGCTGGCCATCCGGGCGTCGGAATCCCGGGACGCGCGGGATGGTTCTTGAACCCGTTCATCATCTCCAGGCGTGTCGCCGCAGGCTCTGGCATGGTGTCGCCACATTGCTCCCGTAACTCAGGTGACGGGAACAACTCGGGGACAGGGGCGTCTATCGGCCCCCAGTACGACGTACTCGATCCCGTGAAAAACCATTTCCCGAAGACATCGCCGTGCGGCGCTGGGGACGGCCCGCGCTGCGGCTGAGAGCCAGTGCTGGGTGGGGCTTGCGCTGTACGAGGGTCCTGATCTGTCAGTTCAATACGGTGGACGACGATTCCGGGGTCGCTTCCGTCAGTCCGTGCCGTCTTGGGCTCCGCCGAGATCGATACGTACTTGTTCGGCTGGGTAGTGCTTCGGATGTAGGTCGCGTAATTTCCTTGACACACAATGGCCCGTAACCCGTTTCCTATCGGACTTATGCTGAGGATGTGCATTGGCATGTAGCCAAAGCGGGGAATTGCCTCATCTGGCGATGAGTTGACGCCGTTAAGCGGTCTGATCCTTGCTAGTTGAGCGAGATAATGCCCGTCTAGCTGATCATTTTCTGGTGTGGCGCGGATGAACCCGGGATATACGTCGCCCAAGTTCAGCGTTGAGGACGCTACGTAATATGACTCGAGGTACGCGCGAATCGGCACGGCGGGTCCGGTCAGAAGGTCGACGCCCGGAGAGGCGGTCCAGTGGAACCGGAATTCGCGGAGGAGTTGCGGCCACGCGCTACCGGCTACTTCCGTACTCGCACCTTCAGCGGCGTCGCCCTCATCTCCGCAGGACGACGTCGTCAGGGTAGCCGCGATCGCGAGCACTAGCAGGAAGCTCCGAAACCTGATCATGTGGCTCATTTCCCATGCGCGTCGAGATACGCACTGCTGTAGGTCTCCCAGTAATTGTCCATTAGCTTGTCAGCGCCAAAAATCCCGGTGAAGTACGACGTGATTTTGTTGTAGTACTCGGTGTAGCCGTCGGGGTCAATCTTGCTCGGAGGTATATTGAAATGCTCCTTGTCGCCCAATTTCTCGTTGAGCCATTGCTGAATGTCGGGGTTGCCGACCTGCTGTGCCAGTAGGGCCTCGGCAAGTCGTGCCTGTATAGGGAAGTCGCTTCGAGGAGTTGCGGTCGGTTCTTCAGCGTTGGGGTCCGGAGGCGCGCCGATAACAGCCTCCTTCAAATATGGACTGAGAAGTGACGCGAACCCGCCTTGGGTGGAGGTTTCACCGACAGCACCGGAGAAAAGGTCGTAGAGACGGGAACGGCGGTCGTATGACTCCTGTACGGCCTGCCGAGCATCGCCCAACAGGTCGTGTTTTTCATCGAATGAACCAAGGTCCAACGCACCCTGCAGTTTTCCGGCCATCTTCATGGCCGCGTTGTCACTGGTCGGATCTGAATCCGTTATGGAGTTCGCCGCTCTTTCGATGTACTGCTCAGTGAACGAATTCGCGCTGCTGAACATCACTTCGGATGCTTCTGGGTCGGAATACATAACGCTCATCAACGCACGAGTCTTCAGCGGCTGTTCGTCGATCCCGTCAAGAGGCGGGAAGCGGGCTTCATTGCCGCTGACATTCATACCGACCATATCGTCGAGATAGGGCGCGAATGCACGCGACCAGTCTCGCGTCAATTCGGGGTTGACCTGACCGAGTGACAGATTATCGGTCCCTGGCAAGTTGAGTAGCCGGTTGTCGAACTGACTGGTGTACTCGGCTAACGCGTGGGCCGTTTCCGCTGCGCGACCGGTGGGGTCATTCGCGGCATCAGCGCTTACCCAGTCAAAGAGGCCACCAGCGGCGAGACCGTTATCCTGCCACTGATGTTGCGTCATGTCGTCCAGAAACTCCTGGGCGCCGTGGCCTGTCACAGACTCGTGAATCACGGTCGAATCGGTATTCAGTGCGTTGAACATGTTCTGCAGTGTTGGATCGACGTTCTCGTGGTACCAACGGGGACCGTCCTGCATCGGGTCTACCCCTGGTCCAGGTGCGTGGGGAATCGGCCACTGGTTGGACTGCGCAAGAATCTCTTGGCTCTTGCTCATCAGGCCGGAATCCAGGGCCGTCCCTTCCTGGAGGTCGCGGTTTCCTGCTTGGACGATAGTGGCGAGATCATTCAGGCCGGGCGTTGGCTGAAGGGGGCCGGTCGGCTCCGGCGGTACGACCCATCGTCCGTCTTCGAACACACCGGAACTCATGGGCTGAGTCATCGCGGGTCCGTCGAGCACCTTGAGGATGCCGTCGGGTAGCGCGTGCTTGCCGCCGCTGGCGGGTCCGTCAATAGAGGGTGGCTGCGTTTCCGGTAGGCCTGTCTTGATGTTCTCGTTTGACGCCAGCTGGAAGACGTCGGCGACTCGGCTACCATCCGGTCCGGCCTTATCCATGATCGCTTTGACCTCGGCTGGAGTCTTGTCGCCGAACGCCCGCGAGTAACCCTGCAAATACGACATCTGTTCCGGCGGCAGGGTGAGATTCCCGTTGTCGAGCGCTGCTTGTTGTTCGGGCGTCAGCGTCGTGTTCGTGACGAGCCGTTCGCGTTGTTCCGGCGTGAGTTCGCCGTTCTGAAGGGCTTCAGAGTCGGCTTCGCCTTGTTCGGAAGGTGACTCCTCCTCCGCCTCCTTCTCGTTCCCCAGCGCGTCGACGTCGCCTTTTTCGTCCTTCTCGCCGTTTCCGAACTTCTGCTCGCGCGTCAACGCATCGAACTCGGGCCCCAGTTTCGCGATGTTCTGCGCGACGGTGTTCGACTCCGCATTGGTCTTCTGCACCACCTCGGTGAGCTGCCCGAGGCCCTTGTTCGCGATCTGCATGAGGAACATGTCGCGCTGCTTGCCCGGCGGCACGCTGTTGGCCGCGTCGGTCACCCACTGCCGCACCTGATCGAGGTTCTGCCTGCCGGTCGCGACGACCTGCGCCGACTGGTCGACCTGCTGGGCGAGCTTGCGGTCCAACTCCGCCAGCTGCGTGAACACCTTCTGGTGATCGGTGTTCGCGGTGCCGTAGTTCGTCGCGGCAGCCCCCGACCACTTCGATCCCGGCGCCGCCGCGTCGAGCCCCGCGCCCAGGGTCGCCAGTTGCGGACTCTTGTCGAAGTCGGTGCCCGGCTGCGGGGTGCCCTGACCGAACGTTTGCCGCGCGTTGTTCCAGGTGGTGTAGAAACCGTCGAGGGCGCTCACCGGCGCGCCACCCCACCGCGTCGCAACATCATTTGCCCAGTATCCCGTACCCCGGACTACCTCGGTGCCACAAATCCGACCGGACCGGGCGATATGCACACCGACAGCGCCGCGGTGCTCGCACTGACGTTGATTGCGTCACCGGCACCCGGCAACCGCACGAACACCCGATTGAGCCCCGGTCGCACCGGCACCTTGACCTCGGGCCCCTCCGACAACGCCATCATCAGCGACCCGTCACTGTTCGCCAGGTAGTTGATCTCCGCCGTCCAGTCCGCCGGCAGCAGCGGCCCGTCCAGCGGCATCCGCACCGGGAAATCCGGCTGCACCAGGTACCCACAGTTCGGTGCCGGACCCGGCCGGATGGCCCGCACCCACGTCACCAACGCGTCGACAACCCGTCCCGACGGATCGAGCATCGTCAGCTCCGTCGTGCTCGATATGAACTCCGGGCGGTCCTCGACCAATGCGAACAGATGGCTGGCCAGGTTCTCCGGCGCCGCCACCCGCTGCAGGATCAGCGGATCCACCTCCTGATCCAGCATCGGCGCCTCGACTCCCGCCAGCCCCGCCCGCGCGTTCGCCACATACCCCGGCACCGGGCTGTCCCGCCAGATCCGGTCGAACGTCACCGTCGAATACAGGCTGCTCGCCACGAACGCCGCCACCGCGCCGACCACCACCACCGTGCGCGCCCGCGACGCGTCCAGCCACCGCACCCCCGGCCGGTTCGGCGCGCAGAACCCGACCGTCATCAGCAGCGCCAGCACCACCACCAGATCCGGGAGGTACCGCAGCGTCTGCGCCAGCTCGAGTGCGGTGAACCGCGACGACCGCATGAGGTAGATCGGCACCTGGCACGCCACCGCGTACCCCACCGCCACCGCCCACACCGGTCCGATCCGCTGCTTGCGCGCGAACGACACCGCGACGACGACCGCCAAGGCGACCCAGCCCAGCACCATCACCGCGACCGGCGGGGTCGCCCACGGCGACGCCGGCGCCCACCGCTGCCAATCCCACGGCCCGCCGACCAACCCGGGCACGATGCCGTGGGTGATCGACCTCGTCAGCAGCTCCCACGTCATCGCCAGATCGAAGCTCCACCGCTTCTGGTCGACGACCAGCAGATACACCCCGATCCAGGCGGCCGTCACCGCCAGCGCCGCGACCCACAGCCGCCGCCCGTGCCGCCACACCGTCGCCACCGCCGTGCGATCACCCGTGACGTACGCCAGGAGCGCGGCCACCGCGAACGCGACGAACGGGATCACCGCCGCCTTCTCGAAGAACAACAGCCCGCCGACGTACACGGCCACCGCCGTCACCGCGTAGCGCTGCCGCCCGGTCCGCACCAGCAGGACCGCGTCCGCGCACACCCACGCCAGCGCCGCCAGCATCGGCAACGAGTTCAGCGCCGCCGCCCACCACGCGAACCCCGGCACGGCCAGCGGAGTGAACAACGCGAATGTCAACGGCACCAACAGAACCGGGCGCCATCCGAGGATCACGTGCAGTGCCCGCAGCAACGCCAGCGACGCCAGGAGCTGCAACACCACCAGGCTCACCGCGGGCAGCACCCACGACCACGGCGCCACCCGGGTCATCACCCCCGACAGCAGGAACGCGCCCGGCATGACATGACCGTCGTGGTCGTCGAACAGAAACGACGGCGACAGCAGACCCTGCGTGCCGGCCCGGCCGATCAGGATCAGGTCGTCCCAGTAGAAGTAGCCGCCGAACGCCAGCACAGCCCGGACGACCAGCTGCACCGCGATCAGCACAGCCGCGACGCGGGCAACGCGATTCAGGACTGCCCTGCTCCCGGATACCCGGCGCCCGCGGCCTGGCGTGCCGCCCATGCCGCGGCCACCATGTCGTGCAGCGAGTGGCGCATCTTCCAGTCGAGATCCCGCGCGGCCAGGTCGCCGTTGGCGACGATCCGCGCCGGGTCACCGGGACGGCGCGGCATGATCTGTGGTTCGAAGTCGACGCCGGTGACCTCCCGGATCGCCGTCATGATCTCGCGCACCGACGTGCCCGCACCGCTGCCGAGGTTGTACACCGGCTCCACCGGCTCACCCCGGTCGAGGCGACGGGCCGCGGCGACGTGCGCCAGCGCGACATCGCCGACGTCGACGTAGTCGCGCACACACGTGCCGTCCGGGGTGGGGTAGTCGGCGCCGTTGATGCGCGGGGTCTCACCGCGGTACAGCATGTCGAACACCAGCGGGAACAGGTTGTGGGGGCTGACGTCGAACAGCTCGGTCGAGCCGGAGCCGACGACGTTGAAGTAGCGCAGGCTGGTGTGGCGCAGCCCCGACGCCCGGCCGGCGTCACGCAGCAGCCACTCGCCGATCAGCTTCGTCTCGCCGTACGGGGACTCCGGCCGGGTGGGCGTGGTCTCGTCGACCTGCTGGCCGTCCGGGGTGCCGTAGGTGGCGGCACTCGAGGAGAACACGACCCGGTCGACGCCTGCGGTCTCCATCGCCTTGAGCAGCGTCACCATCGCCGACACGTTCTGCTCGTAGGTGTGCAGGGGCCGCTGGACCGACACCCCGGCGTACTTGAACCCGGCGATGTGGATGACCCCGGTGACGGCGTGTTCGCGCAGGGTCTGCTCGACGAGGGCGCCGTCGAGCAGGGTGCCGCGCACGAACGGCACCGACTCCGGGACGAACTGTTCGAGTCCGGTGGACAGATCGTCGATCACCACGACGGGCAGACCCGCCTCGCCCAGCGCACGGACGACGTGCGAGCCGATGTATCCGGCGCCGCCGGTGACCAGCCACGTCATGTTGCCCTCCTTCGTCGAACACGCAGGATATGCGCCGGGCCGTGCGAGCTTGCAAGTCCGGCGAGGTGCACGGCGATCCCCACCATCGGACCGCACAGCAGCGCGACGACCGTCCTGGTCTCCAGATCCAGCGGCAGCAGCAGCAACAGCACCGCGGCGACCGTCGCCCCCACCCAGCCGACCGCATAGGTGCGGTGCATGGCCGCGGCCACCGTCGCCGCGCCGGTCAGCGTCAGCAGCGCGATCGCGACCGCGGCCGCGGTCAGCCAGGCCAGCAGCGCGCCGTCGGCCCGGTACTGCTCGCCGAACCCGGTGCGCAACAGCCACGGACCGACCAGCCCGGCGGCGACCACGCCCATCACGCCGACGCCGAGCACCACCGCCGCCGGGGCGATCAGCGCGCGCAGCCGGGCGGTGCGCTGATCGACGAAGTGGGCGATCAGGTTCCCCTGCATCGCGGTCAGCGGCACCAGCAGCGGTGCACGGGTCAGCGTCACCGCCAGGATCACCACCCCGCCGGTCGCGCCGAGGTCGTCCGAGGTCGCCTGCAACAGCACGGGGAAGCCCATCACCAGCACCGCGCTGGCCCCGGCCGCGGCGATCGAGTGGGCGGCGCCGCGCAGGAACGTCGCCGTGCTGCCCGGCGTGCGCAGACGCGCCGCGGCCCGGGTGGCCGGGGAGCAGGCCAGCAGGAGCAGCCAGGCGATCGCGCCGCCGACCGTCGCCCACAGGAACCCGCCGAGCCCCCAGCCGACCGCGAACGTCGCCACCGCCACCAGGACGCGGATCACCGCGTCGGTGACCATCAGCACTCCGTACTGCGACCACAGGTCCACACCGGCGAGCATCCCCAGCAGCGTGGCGTGCACACAGAACCCGGCCAGCCCGGCACTCAGCAGCGCCACCGAAAGCCATTGCTGCTCAACGAAAACACTATCCGCCCACAGGGGAGACGTCACGACGATAGACACGGCCGCGACGACCGCGACCGCCACCGCCACCCGCATCGGACGGGTGTGCGGCCCGTCGGCGGGACGGCAGGCCCTGGCGTCGCGCACCTCGCGCGTCGCTTCCTGCAGCAGGCCGAACGCCGCCCCGCTCGCCAGGCCGAACGCTCCCCAGAACACGCCGAACACCGAGAAGCCCGCGGGTTCGAGGTCGCGTGCGGCCAGGTAGAGCACCGCGTACCCGCACAGCGCCGTCACGGCCGTCGCGACACCCACCCGGGTCACGCTGCTCCGCGTGACCGGGCCGGTCGACGGCGCCGCGTCGGTCACAGCTTCGGCAGATCCTCGGCGTAGAGCCAGCCGTCCCACAGCGAGCGCAGCGACTCGTCGGTGTAGTTGGTGGCCAGTCCGGTGAAGTCGTCGGTGAACGCGGTGCTGTGACGGTGCCGCGCGGTCCACTCCTGCAGCAGGGCGAAGAACTTCTCGTCCCCGATGCGTCGACGCAGCACATGCAGTGTGAGCGCCCCGCGCTTGTAGACCCGGTCGTCGAACATGTCGCGCGGTCCTGGGTCGGCGAGCAGCAGATCTTGGGGCTGGTCGGCCAGCCGGGCGTGATAGTGGCGTGCCCACTCGTCGGCGCTGCGGCCCCCGGAGTTCTCCGACCACAGCCATTCGGCGTAGCAGGCGAACCCCTCGTGCAGCCAGATGTCGCGCCAGCGCCGCACGGTGACCGAATTGCCGAACCACTGGTGCGCCAGCTCGTGGGCGATCAACCGTTCGGACCTGCGGGTGCCGTCGCAGTGGTTGGCGCCGAAGATCGAAATCCCCTGCGCCTCAAGGGGGATCTCGAGATCATCGTCGGTCACCACCACGGTGTAGCCGCTCACCAGCGGATACGGCCCGAACAGCGTGACGAACAGCTTCATCATTTGCGGTTGACGGCCGAAGTCGTGGTCGAAGTGGCGGCGCAGCCGCGCGGGCAGCGCGGCATGCATGGGCACCGGTGTCTTCGTGAGCCGGTGCATGTCGTACATGCCGATCTGCAGCGTGATCAGGTAGGTCGACGTCGGTTCGGGCTGCTCGTAGGTCCACACCGTGTGGCCGGCCCGGGCCCGCCGGGACACCAACTCGCCGTTGGCGATCGCGCGGTACGGGCTGTCGGTGCTGATCTGGATGCGGTAGCTGGCCTTCGCACTCGGATGGTCGTCGCATGGAAACCACGAGGCCGCGCCGTTGGGCTGTCCGGCGACCAGGGCCCCGTTCGTCAGCTCTTCGAATCCGACGTCGCCCCAGAGCGTTTCGAGGGGTTCGGGCGTCCCGCCGTAGCGCACCTCCACCACCAGTGCCGCGCCCGCGGGCAACGCCGACGACAGGTCGACGCGCAGCTTGTTGTGCGCGCACGAGAACCGCGCAGGCCGACGGCCGTTGACCGCGACCTTCGTCACCTTGAGGGTGTGGGCCAGATCGAGTGTGAACGTGCGCAGCGCAGCCAGCGTGACGGCCGTGATGGACACCGACCCCGCCAGCCGGTTGATCGCGACCTTGTACTCCAGGTCGAGTTCGTAGCGCGACACCCGGTAGCCGAAGTTGCCGGTCTCCGGAAGGTAGGGATCGATGACCGCGGGGACGCCCTTCGACTTCTTCGAACGCGTCACGCGGCGGAGCCCTCGGGGCTGCGGCTCGCCCTCTTCTTCTTCGCCGCCGCCTCACCGCGCTTCTTGCGCACCACATCCCACGGTGCGATCGGGTTGCCCTGCCACCGGGTGGAGGCCGGCACCTCGTCGCCGCGCATCACCAGCGAGCCCGGCCCGACCGTCGCGCCCGCACCCACCCGCGCCGCGGGCAGTGCCACACAGTGCGGGCCGAGCGTGGCGCCGTCGTCGAGGACGACGGTGTCCATCTGCATGATGCGGTCGTGGAACAGGTGGGTCTGCACCACACAGCCGCGGTTGACGGTGGCCCCCGCGCCCAGCGTCACCAGATCGGCCTCCGGCAGCCAGTACGTCTCACACCAGACGCCGCGACCGATCTTCGCACCGAGGCCGCGCAGCCACAGGTTCATCACCGGTGTGCCGCTGGCGGCGCGGGCGAACCACGGCGCGGCGACGGTCTCGACGAAGGTGTCCGACACCTCGTTGCGCCACACGAACGACGACCACAGCGGATGTTCGATGGCCTCGATCCGCCCGATCACCGCGCGTTTCGCGACGACGGCGGCGGCGCCGGCGACCGCCCCGGCCACCAGCAGCACCACACCGCCGAGCAGCGCCGCCCACAGGTAACCGAGGTGCACGATCAACGCCTGCAACGCCAGCAGCACGCCGACGCCGATGGCGAACGTGACGACGACCGGGATCAGCCGGCACGTCTCGACCGCGGCGCGCATCGCCTTCAGGCGCGGAGTCGGGTGGAAGGTGCGCAGCGCATCGGCCGCGGTGGGCTGGCGGCGAAGGCGCACCGGTGGGCTGCCCAGCCACGACGACCCGGCCTTGGCCTTGTGCGGGGTCGCCGACAGGACCGCGACCAGACCGTCGTCGGGCACCTTGCGGCCGGGTTGGGTGATGCCCGAGTTGCCGAGGAACGCGCGCCTGCCGATGGTGGCCTTGGCGACGTGGATCCATCCGCCGCCGAGTTCGTAGGACGCCACCATGGTGTCGTCGGCGAGGAACGCGCCGTCCTCCACGACGGTGAACTTCGGCGTGAACAGCGCCGTGGAGATCTCGGTGCCCTCGCCGACCTTCGCGCCCAGCGCCCGCAGCCACCACGGCGTCAGCAGGCTCGCGTACAGCGGGAACAGGTAGGTCCTGGCGGCGTCGAGCAGGCGTTCGGTGGCCCACACCTGCCAGCCGATCCGGCTGCGCACCGGGTGGTAGCCCTCCCGCAGCCCGAGCGACAGCAGTCGCACGCCGGCCACGGTCAACGCCGCGTAGGTCAGCAGCGCCGCGACCGTGCCGACCGGCGTCCACAGCAGGGCGGGCAGCACCGCGTCGAGCACCGACGTGGTGTCGCGGACGCCCCAGCCGATGACGGCCAGCCCGACCGCGAGCGCGGTGAGCGGCAGCGCCGCCAGCAGGATCGACGTCACCCCGTAGGCCGCCACCCACAGCGGGGCGCGCGGCGGACGGTGACCCGGCCACGGATGGCGGGCCTTGCCGGACTTCACCGCCGGTGAACCCTTCCAGTACTGGCCGTTCTTGACCTTGCCCACGACGGCCGAACCGGCGGCCACGTCGGCGTTCTTGCCGACCACCGCGCCGGGCAGCAGCGTGGTGCGCGCCCCGATGGTCGCGTCGTTGCCGATCGTGATGTGCCCGACGTGGAACTGGTCGCCGTCGACCCAGTGCCCGGACAGGTCGACCTCCGGTTCCACCGAACAGCGGTGCCCGATCTTGAGCATGCCGGTGACCGGTGGCGCGGAATGCAGGTCGACGCCCTTGCCCACCGAATTGCCAAGCGCGCGAGCGTAATACACCATCCACGGCGCACCGGCGAGGTTCTCCGCGCCGCTGGCCTGCGCGAGCCGTTCGGCCAGCCAGACCCGCAGGTGCACCGGTCCGCCGCGGCGGTAGGTGCCCGGCTGCAGGTTGCCGAGCAGCATGCGCGCGAACAGCACCGCGATCCCCATGCGGCCGATCGGGGTGACGAACACCAGGAAGCCGGCGAGCACCACCCACCAGTTCAGCGGCACCGCCCACGGCACCAGCGCGAACTCCGCGGCGAGGTTGTTCAGCAGCGCCAGCCACACCACCCACTGCAGGCCGGTGAGCGTCGCCAGCGGCAGGGACAGGGCCAGCTGCACGGCTTGGGTCAGCCGCGGTGTCGGCGCGACGTCGCGGGCCACCACCTGCTGCGGCGGGTCGAGTTCGTCGAGGTAGCCGGCCAGGGAGCCGAGGCGGGGGTGGTCGTAGAGGTCACCCACCGTCACCGTGGGGTAGCGCTGGCGCAGCGCGGCCACCAGCTGGGCCGCCGACAGCGATCCGCCGCCGCAGGCGAAGAAGTCGGCCTCCGGACCGTCGACGGGGGCGGCCAGCACGTCGCGCCACACCTGCGCCAGCCAGCCCATCGTCCCGCCCAGCGCGGGCGCATCCTCCTGCGCGCCGTCGACCGGCCACGGCAGCGCGTCGCGGTCGACCTTGCCGGAGGTGCGGGTGGGCAGTTCGTCGACCAGCACCAGCCGCGGCACCAGCGCGGCGGGCAGCGCCTCGGCGAGCGCGGCACGGGCGGCGTCGAGATCGAACGACGGGTTCGCACTCGCGATGTAGCCGACCAGCAGGGGGGTGCCGCCGGCGGTGCGGCGCACCGCGGCGGCGCCGCCGCTGACACCGGGCAGGTGCACCAGGGCCGAGTCCACCTCGCCGAGCTCGATGCGCCGGCCCCCGACCTTGACCTGGTCGTCGGCGCGGCCGATGAAGTAGAGCCCCTCGGGCGCCATCCGGACCAGGTCGCCGCTGCGGTACGCGCGCTCCCAGCCCAGTGTCGGCATCGGGGCGTACTTCTCGGCGTCCTTGGCCGGATCGAGGTAGCGGGCCAGCCCCACGCCGCCGATGACCAGTTCGCCGACCTCGCCGTCGGCGACCGGCAGGCCGTCCCCGTCGACGACCGCGAGATCCCAGCCGGGCAGCGGCAGCCCGATACTCACCGGGCTGCGGCCGTCCAGCCGGGCCGCGCAGGCCACCACGGTGGCCTCGGTCGGGCCGTAGGTGTTCCACACCTCGCGGCCGTCGACCGCGAGGCGCTCCGCGAGCTCGGGTGGGCAGGCCTCGCCGCCGAAGATCAGCAGCCGCACCGCTTCGAGCGCCTCAGCCGGCCACAGCGCGGCCAGCGTCGGCACCGTCGAGACGACCGTGATGTCACGCGACACCAGCCACGGCCCGAGGTCCATCCCGCTGCGCACCAGCGACCGCGGCGCGGGCACCAGGCAGGCGCCGTGCCGCCACGCCAGCCACATCTCCTCACACGAGGCGTCGAACGCCACCGACAGGCCGGCCAGCACCCGGTCGCCCGGGCCGAGCGGATTGTCGGTGAGGAACATCTTCGCCTCGGCGTCGACGAACGCCGCGGCGCTGCGGTGGGTGACGGCCACTCCCTTGGGCACACCGGTCGAGCCGGACGTGAAGATGATCCACGCGTCGTCGCGGCTCAGCGGGGCCACGGCGCGCCAGCCGCGCGACGACCCCGGCCCGCGGACCAGGCCCTGTTCGGTGATGACGGCGACGACGTTGGCCTCGGTGAAGACCAGGTGGGCGCGCTCGTCGGGATCGTCGGCGTCGACGGGCACGTAGGCGGCGCCGGTGGCGAGGGTGGACAGGATGGCCACGTAGAGGGCGTAGCTGCCCGACGGCATGCGGATCCCGATGCGGTCGCCCCGCCCGATCCCGCGGGCGGCCAGCCATTCGACGCTGTCCTCGATGTCGGCGATCAGCTCGGCGTAGGTGAGCTGGACCGTGCCGTCGTCGATGGCGGGCGCATCGGGATAGCGGGCCGCCGTGTCGTAGAGGATGTCGACGAGCGTGCGCGGCGCGGCAGCGAAATTCGACTGCAGGTACTGATGGGGTAGGCCAGGAACCGCTGCTGTCACCACATCAAAGTACTAAGCGGCACCCCCGCCGAACGGCACGGCGCGGGCGCCGGGAGGTGACAATTGGGTCAAGGCGGGTACTCCCCGCCGGGAAGCTTTATCGGACCCCGATTGGCTCCGCCGGCGACGGCCGGGCACAATCGGCTCCGGAGGGGAGTATTCCTTCGCCGCGGTGTCGTCACTACGTCGTCCATCACTGGCCGGCCGGTGCTGCGGGCCGACGTCGTATCGCACGTCGGCGGAAGAGACCTCCGGCGTGTTCGACGACCGGAGGTATATCGAGTGAACGTTTCCGCCCTGGAATGGGGCATCACCATCGCCGTCACGGTGGCGGTGCTGCTGTTCGACGTGGTGGCCATCGCCCGGCGCCCGCACGAGCCCTCGATGAAGGAGTGCTCGATCGCGCTGTCGGTGTATGTGTCGCTGGCCGTCGCGTTCGGGATCTGGGTGTGGGTGTTCCACGGCGGGGACTACGGACTGGAGTTCTTCGCCGGCTGGCTGACCGAGTACAGCCTGTCGGTCGACAACCTGTTCATCTTCATCATCATCATGGCCAGCTTCAACGTGCCCAAGAAGTACCAGCAGGAAGCGCTGATGGTGGGCATCATCCTGGCCCTGATCTTCCGCGGCATCTTCATCGCGCTGGGCGCGGTCGCGATCAACCAGTTCTCCTGGGTGTTCTACATCTTCGGCCTGTTCCTCGTGTACACCGCGTGGAACCTGGCCCGCGACACCGGCCACGACGACGACGGTGACAACGCGGTCGTCAAGTTCGCCCGCAACCACCTCACGCTGACCGACAAGTGGGACGGCCTGAAGCTGTGGATCAAACAGGACGGCAAGCGGCTGATGACGCCGATGTTCCTGGTGATCGTGGCGCTGGGCACCACCGACCTGATCTTCGCGCTGGACTCGATTCCGGCGATCTTCGGCCTGACGCAGGAACCGTATCTGGTGTTCACGGCCAACGTGTTCGCGCTGATGGGTCTGCGGCAGCTGTTCTTCCTGCTCGGCGGTCTGCTCAAGCGGCTGGTGTACCTGTCGCAGGGTTTGGCGTTCATCCTGCTGTTCATCGGCGTGAAGCTGTTCCTGCACGCGCTGCACGAGAACGAGCTGCCGTTCATCAACGGCGGTGAACACGTACCGGTGCCGGAGATCCCGACCCTGCTCAGCCTGGGCGTCATCGTCGTCACGCTCGTCATCACGACGGTGCTGAGCCTGATGAAGACCCGCGGCAAGAGCGCCGACGAGGTGGACGAGGCGCAGCGCAAGATCGAGGAAGGCGACAGGAAGTCGTTCGACTCCCACTGATCGCAACTTTCGACAGGTCGTCGTCGAGCGCCTACCGTGACTGCGGTGCGGCTATTCGTGGCGGATCGTGGTGAGTGGGACGAGTTGACCGACGGCGACCGTCATGCGGTTCGGGTGTCCGCGCCCGACCTGCAGCAGGCGCGGCGCGCCAGGGCGCGGATCCGGGCGGGGGCCGAGGACGTCGCGGTCATCCTCGATGTGACGGTGTCGGTGGGCGCCGACTTCCGTTCGGCGCGCTCGGCGTTCGCCGCCGTGTCCGACGCCGACGAGACGGTCAGGTACGCCGGCACCGTCGACGGGCTGGCCGGTCTGATCGCCGACATCGAGATGGCCGACGTCGCCGACGGCGTCACCCTGCTCGCCGCGGGCCCGCGCCAGGATCTGCGGGCACTGGGCCGCGACGTGCTGGCCCGGCTGGCCGCACGCGATCAGCCGCAGGCGTCGTAACCCCGGCCGCCGAGGCCACCGGCCCGGCGGCCTAGCGTGCAGGTATGACACCGCCGCCGTCGCAGACCGAACCGACCGGGGACATGCTCATCGCCGGAGCCGCCGTGCGCGGCGACGGACCGGCGGTCCGCGGTTTCGACCCGAGCACCGGCACCGAACTGGAACCGGCGTACCACTACGGGGACGCTTCGCACGTCGTGGCGGCCTGCGCGGCGGCCGCCGAGGCGTTCGGGCCCTACCGCGGCACACCCGCGGAGGTGCGTGCGAGCTTCCTCGAGGCGATCGCCGACGGTGTCGCGGCGGCCACCGATGTCCTCGTCGGCCGCGCCCACGCCGAATCGGGGCTGCCGCACGCGCGCCTGACCAGCGAGGTGGGCCGCACCTGCGCGCAGCTGCGGTTGTTCGCCGCCGTGCTGCGCGAGGGCAGCTGGAACGGTGCGCGCATCGACCCCGCGCTGCCGGAACGCACGCCGCTGCCGCGCCCGGACCTGCGCCAGCGCGCGGTTCCCCTGGGCCCGGTCGCGGTCTTCGGTGCGAGCAACTTCCCGCTGGCCTTCTCGGTCGCCGGTGGCGATACGGCGTCGGCGCTGGCCGCGGGGTGTCCCGTCGTCGTCAAGGCGCACGACGCCCACCCGGGCACCTCGGAACTGGTGGGCCGGGTGATCACCGATGCGGTGGCGGCCGCCGGGCTCCCCGCGGGCACCTTCTCGCTGCTCAACGTCGGCCAGGAACTCGGTGTCACGCTGGTCACCGACCCGCGGATCAAGGCGGTCGGGTTCACCGGCTCGCGGGCGGGCGGGCTCGCCCTCGCCGCGGCCGCGGCCCGCAGGAGCGAGCCGATACCGGTCTACGCGGAGATGAGTTCGGTCAACCCCGTCTTCCTGCTGGGCGGCGCGCTCGCCGACCGGGCAGCGGAGCTGGGGCGCGCCTTCGTCGGGTCACTCACCATGGGCTCGGGCCAGTTCTGCACGAACCCGGGCCTCGTCGTCGCCGTGGACGGACCCGACCTCGACGCCTTCGTCGCCGCTGCCGCCGAGGCGCTCTCGGGGCAGACCGCCACGGCGATGCTGACGCCGGGGATCGCCGAGAACTACCGCAGGGGGGTCGACGCGCTGGCCGGTGCGGCCACACTCGTGGCCCGCGGCTCCGCCGACGGCACCGCCGCCGTGTCGTGCCGGGCGGCACTGTTCGGCACCGACGCGGTCAGTCTGCTCGGCTCGCCGACCCTGCAGGCCGAGGTGTTCGGCGCGTCGAGCCTGATCGTCCGCTGTGCCGATACCGCCGAGATGGCGACGGTCGCCGCCAACCTCGAGGGGCAGCTGACCGCCACCCTGCACGTCGACGAATCCGACCACGATCTGGCGGCCGAACTGCTGCCGATCCTCGAACTAAAAGCCGGCCGGATCCTGTTCAACGGCTGGCCGACCGGCGTCGAGGTGACCCACGCGATGGTGCACGGCGGACCGTTCCCCGCGACCTCCGATCCGCGCACCACGTCGGTCGGGTCGCGGGCCATCGAACGGTTCCTGCGCCCGGTCTGCTACCAGAACGCGCCGGCGTCGCTGCTGCCCAGCGCCCTCGCCGACGGCAACCCCGACCGGCTGTGGCGGCGGATCGACGGCGAGCTCACCAGACGGTGATCACAAGGCGCCGGACAGCGTCTGCAGCGCCTTCTCCATCGAGTGGTCGATCCTGTCGCGGCCGGCGCCCATGCCGACAACGGTGTCGAAAACGCCGGGGCGAGGATCTGGGTGAGGCCGTGAGCGTCGTGCCCGAAGAACCCGGCGATCTCGAGCAGCACGGCGCCGTGCGTGAGGCTCCACAGCCGTCCGGCGACGACCGACACGCCGTCGTCGCGGATGCGCCCCGCCTCGATCATCCGGCCGACCACGTCGAGGAGCGCTTCGAACGACACCGCGAATTCGCCGGCGTCGCTGCTGTTTCCGGTGGTCATGACGGCGGTGTGGTGCCGGTTCAGCGACTTCGCCGAGGTGCCGTACATGACGACCGACTCACACCTCGATCGGTGGTTTGAGCCGTTCCACCGTGTACTGCCGGTTGCGCCGCGCCGCCCACGAACTGGCCGCCAGCGCCACCACCAGGATGCCGGACAGCACCGCCACCGCCACCCACAGCCGACCGTCGACGCCGCCGACGGTCAACTGGCGCAACCCATTCACCGCGTAGGTCATCGGGTCGACCACGTGCAGCACCTGGAACGGCCTCGGCGTCGTCTCCACCGGATAGATCCCGCCCGCCGACACCAGCTGGAACATCAGGAACGCCAGTGTCACCACCCGGCCCACCGCCACCCCGAACAGGGCGTTGAAGGCCTGGATCAGCGCGAGGAACGCCGCCGCCACCAACATCAGGAACAGGACCGTGCCCAGTGCGTGCGTGGCTTTCAACCCCACCCCGAAGTGCACGACGACGTACATCACGATCACCTGACAGAACGCGATCAGCAGCGCCGGCCAGTACGAGGCGAGCACCACCCGCAGCGCGCCGAGACCGTTGACGATCGGCCGGGACTGCAACGGGGTCAGCAGCATCCAGATGATCAGCGCACCGATGAACAACGCCAGCGGAAGGAAGAACGGCGCGAAGCCCGTGCCGAACGTCGGCGCCGGATTCTCCACGATCTGGTCGACGGCCACCGGTTGGGCGAGGGTCTGGGCGACCTCGGTGCGCTGCCGCTCCGTCCACTGCGGCACCTGCGCCGCACCGTCGCGCAGACCGGTGGCGAGTTCCACGCTGCCGTCGCGCAGCTGACCGGTGCCGTCGGCCAGCGTGGCCGCACCCTGCGACACCTGACGGCCACCGCCGGCCAGTTCGACCAGCCCGCTGTTGAGTTGGTCTGCACCACTGCTCAATTGGGCGGCGCCGTCGCGCAGGCGTTCGACGTCGGCGCGCAGCCCGCCGGTCAGCGCCCTGGTCAGGAAGGTCCGCAGCGAGCTGTTGGGGTCGCCGAATTCGGCCTCGAGCTGGGCGGCCTTGTCCCGCAACGTGATCAGGCCCTGGTCGGTGGTGGGGTCGGCGTTCTGCGCCCGCAGCAGCCGCTGGGCGCCGGCCAGGGTGTCTCCGAGTGCGCGCAGCGTCGGGTCCGGACTGGCCCGCAGGAAACCGACGACCTGGTCGACGATGACGGCCGCCTGTGCCTGGTCGATGTTCAGCGAGGCGACGCGGTCGGTGACCGACCGCACCAGGCCGCTCACATCGGATGCCAGCAGGCCGACCTCGTCGGGGTCGAGTCCCAGACCGCCGACCCGGTCCAGCACGGTGAGCAGCGGATCGGTCGCCGTGCTGATCCCCGTGGACAGTTCCTCGGCCCCGGCGGCCAGCGTCGCCGACCCGTCGCGGGCGGTCTCCAGACCCCTTGACAGCTCGGCGGATCCGGAGGCCAGCCGGTGGGCGCCGTCGTCGGCCCGCACCAGACCGTCGCGCAACTGGTCGGCGCCGTCGGCAGCCCGGCGCAGACCGGCTCCGGCGTCCTCGACGCCCTCGAGCACCTGCCCGACCGTCTGCCTGCCGATCGCCGCGTCGACCTGGCTGGCCACCTCGCGGGCGGCGTTCTGGCCGATGATCGACGCCAGGTAGTTGTTGGTGTTGTTGAAGGTGAACCGCAACTTCGCGCTCCGTGGCTGGTCACCAGACGGGGAGGCGACGGCTGCGCTGAAGTCCGCCGGGATCGTGATGCTGAAGTAGTAGCGGCCGTCGTCGACGCCCTTGGCGGCCTCCTCGGCCGACATCGGATGCAGGTCGAGCTCCCCGGAGGCCATCAGCGTGCCCGCCACCTGGTCGCCGGCGTTGACGTGGCGGCCTCCCGTTTCCGCGCCCTGGTCCTCGTTGACCAGCGCCACCGGCAGCCGGTTCACCTCTGCGAACGGATTCCAGAACGCCCACAGGTACATCGCGCCGTACAGCAGCGGCATGAGCACGATCGTCACGAGGGCGATGCGGGGCAGCGTCCCGCGGGAGTAGCGCTTGATGTCGGTCCCGAGGGACATCCCGGCCAGCATGGTCATTCGCCTTTCTGGCCGTGCACGAGGGCGGCCCGGGAGGTGTTGTCGACGGCGATCTGCGCGCGCACCGCATCGCTGGTGACGCCGTTGACGGTGGCGGTGACGACGGTCTGCGCCCGGCCGAGTTCGATGAGACGCTGCAGCAACAGGTCTCGGTTGTGGTCGCTGGTGACGTAGTCGAGGTTGCCGACCACCAGCAGCGGCGGCCGGGCGGTGTTGGCCAGGGCGATGCGCAGCAGCAGCCGGTCGAGCTCGGAGAGTTCCTCGACGTACTCGGTGAGCGGCGGCAACGGCAGGTCACCGAACACCGGCGCGCACACGGCCCGCAGATCCGCGGCGCCGGCACGGCGGACGAACCGGTACCAGCGGGCGTTCCACCGCAGCTGCTCGGTGAGCGCGTCGCGCACGGTCACCGATTCGGCGACCTGGTCGAGTTCGTCGATGCCGGCGATGGCGGACATCCGGAAGATCCGTCGCGGGTCGGTCACCCCGAACACCGACAGCGTTCCCCGCTGCGGTCGCATCCGCCCGGCCAGGGTCATCAGCAGCGCGGTGCGCCCGGTGCCCGCCGGACACACCAGCACCGTCACCCCGCCGGCGTCGATGTCCAGGTCGACCGGGCCGTAGACCGGCCCCCAGGGACCGGAGACCGTGAGGCCGCGCGCGACCACCGCGGGTTCTGGTGCGTCGGACATGCGACCTCCTCGTGCGGCGTCAGGCGTCGGGACTCAACGACAGCACAGTGATGTCCGGTGGGGCGCCGATTCGCACCGGCGGCCCCCAGAAACCCGCGCCCCGGCTCACGTACAGCTGGGTGTCGTCCACCGTGGACAGCCCGGCCAGCGCGGGTTGCACCGCGCGGACGGCGTAGTGGAAGGGCCACATCTGCCCGCCGTGCGTATGCCCGGAAAGTTGGAGGTCCACACCGCGGGCGGCGGCCTCGGACACCATCACCGGCTGGTGCGCCAGCAACACCGTCGGCCGCGACCCGTCGAGCGACGCCAGCGCCCGGTCGAAATCCGGTGCGTCGTCGTGCCGGGCGCCCGCGAGGTCGTTGACGCCGGCCAGGCCGAAGGCCGCACCGCCGCGCCGGATCGCGGTGTTCTCGTTGCGCAGCGGTTGCACGCCGAGCCGTTCCATCTCGTGCAGCCACGACAGCGGGTCGTCGACGAAGTACTCGTGGTTGCCGGTGACGAAGAAGGTGCCCTCGGGTGCGCTGAGGTCACGCAGCGGTTCGGCGGCCGAGCCGAGCTCCGCGACCGTGCCGTCGACCACGTCGCCGACGATCGCGACGAGATCGGGGCCCGCCTCGTTGATCATGCGCACGATCCGTTCGGTGTGGGCGCGTCCGGCCAGCGGTCCCAGGTGGATGTCGGAGACGACAGCGATGCGGAAGCCGGTGAACGCGGGGTCGAGACGACGCAGCCGCACCGGCACCGTCAGCAGGTTCGGCGGACCCACGGCGGTGGCCATGCCGTAGCCGACCAGGCCCACCGACGCGGCGCCTGCGGCGGCCGCCCCGGCGCGGGCGAGGAACAGGCGCCGGTTCACCTCGGCCGACGGTGCGGCCGGCCCGCCGGTGACGGTCGCGGCGTCGCGGGCCGGCGCGCGTCGCACCCACCGGCGGAACAGCAGCCGGGCCGGCTCCAGCACCAGCAGCGCCAGCATCAGGTAGGCGGCCAGCGCGAACCAGACGTAACCCGGCCACGCCAACCAGGCCGCCTCCCGCACGCCGACCGACCGCGGCAGCAGCAGCGCCGCCAGCAGCAGCGCCAGGCAGCCGACGAGCGCGACGGTCAGGAGCCGACGGGTGCGCCCGGGCCGGGTGGTGTCGGCGACCAGCCGCTTCCACAGATAGAGGTGGATGAGGGTCAGGAGCGCGGTGAGGATGACGATGAACATGTCAGCCCGACAGGCTCCATGTCTGCGCCGCTCCGCGCAGCCCGTCGTCGGTGAGCCGGCCGAACACCCCCAGTGCGGCGACGATCAGGTTCTCCTTCTCGGCGAACAGCTCGTCGTTGGCCCACACCACGGCACCGCCGGCCACGCGGGAGGCGAGGTCGGGCAGCGAGAGGAAATGAGAATGCGGGATGCTCACCCGCGCAGCGTAGGGGAGGAGCTCACCAGTTGTGGTAGCCGCCTTCGGGCCCGAGCATCCGCTCCAGCCGGACCCGGTTGATGCGGGCCAGTTCGTTGCGCACGACCTTGCGCTCGGTCTCGTAGTCGTTGAGCAGCCGGTCGGTGATGGCCGCCAGCACGTCCTGGGCGCAGAAACCGTTGACGTACATGACGAAGCGGAAGCCGAACCGCTCCTGGTAGCGGCGGCACGCCGTGTTGAGCTGCTCCATCACTTCCGGCCGCTCGTCGAACACCGCACACTGCTCGGCCGCGGATTTCCGGCTTCCCGGCCTGCGGCCCAGATCCGGATAGGCCTGAAGGATCGAGTCGATGGAGTCCTCGGAGAGCCCGAACAGCAGCGCGTCGGCCTCCCGGAACAGCGCGTCATGGGATTCGTACGGCCTGCCGCGGGCCAGATCGGCGGCGAGCGGCACGCTGCAACAGCATTCGTACACTGCGTGGACGGCGCGGCGGATCGGCATGGCGTTGTAGGCCGCGAGGCCAATGCCCTGATGCATCAGCATGGCCCCATGATCGAAGCGTCAAGGCACAGCCGCGTTACGCCGTGTTACGGGCGCGATAATTTACGTCCGCGTTCTTTGCTGGATCAACGGCCTGACGACCGCCTCCGGCGGTCAGTGACCTTCGGTCTTGAACCGCTCGAACGACCGCTGCACCTCGGCCTCGGCGGCTTCGCGGCCCGTCCAGTCGGCGGCCTTGACGTACTTGTTCGGTTCCAGGTCCTTGTAGTGGACGAAGAAGTGCTTGACCTCTTCGAGCACCTGCTCCGGGACGTCCGCGAGGTCCTGGATGTGATCCCAGCGCTTGTCCCCCGCCGGGACGCACAGCACCTTGTCGTCGCCACCGGCCTCGTCGGTCATCTGGAACATCGCCACCGGACGCGCCTCGACGATGCAGCCGGGGAACACCGACTCCGGAAGCAGCACCAGCGCGTCGAGCGGATCGCCGTCCTCGCCGAGCGAGTTCTCGATGAACCCGTAATCCGTCGGGTAGGCCATCGACGTGTAGAGGTAGCGGTCCAGCTTGAGCCGGCCGGTCTCGTGGTCCACCTCGTACTTGTTGCGCGAACCCTTCGGGATCTCGATGACGACGTCGAACTCCACCGCAGTCGGCTCCTTCGCGTGTTGTTCAGCCAGGGGGTCGTCGGGCGACGACGCGGGTCCACAGTAAACGAGCGATACGCTGCTGTTGGCGGGGTGGTTCGGTCACCCCACAATCGACAGCAGGAGTGCTATGCGGCCCACTCGGTGGCGGCGATCGACCCATGTGCTGGTCGGCATCGCGGTCCTGCTGCTGGTGGCGGTCGTCGTCGCGGCCGCCGCGGTGCTCACCACCGGACGCGACAGCGATGCGCAGGCCGCCAGACCGGTGCCCGCCCCGGCCACCGCGAACCCGGCCGTCGTCCCCGTCGCCGACACCGCACCCAGCCCCACCAACGCCGGACTCGCCGCCGCGCTGGCCCCCGCACTGGCCGATCCGAACCTCGGCGAGCTGGCCGGCCGGGTCACCGACGCCATCACCGGCGAACGGCTCTGGGACCAACGCGCCGACGTACCCATGCAACCCGCCTCGACGAACAAGGTGCTCACCGCCGCGGCGGCCCTGCTGACACTGGACCGCGAGGCCCGGCTGACCACCACCGTGGTGGCCGGCGACCAGAAGCGCGACCCGGGCCTGGTGGTGCTCAAGGGCGGCGGCGATCCCACCCTGTCCGCGGCGCCGCGCGGCACCGACACCTGGTACCGCGACGCCGCCCGCATCGGCGACCTCGCCGACCAGGTGCGGCGCAGCGGGATCGAACCCACCGCCGTGGCCGTCGACGTCAGCGCCTACAGCGGGCCCGACATGGCGCCGGGCTGGGATCCGCTCGACATCCCGGGCGGCGACATCGCCCCGATGGCGCCGGTCATGCTCGACGCCGGCCGCACCCAGCCCGTCAGCGAGGAGTCCCGCCGCTCGACCACCCCGGCGGCCGACGCCGGCCGCGCACTGGCCACCGCACTGCGCATCGACCCGGCCGCGGTGCGGGTGCTGCCCGGGCCGTACCGCGGCGGCAGGCAGATCGCGGCCGTGCAGTCACCTCCGCTGATGGAGCGGCTGCGGGTGATGATGAACGCCTCCGACAACGTGATGGCCGAGGCGATCGGCAGGGAGGTTGCCGACCAGCTCGGGCGCCCGCAGAGCTTCGAGGGCGCCACCCAGGCCGTACTGGGCCAGCTCCGCAAAGCCGGCATCGACACCGGGCACGCCCGGTTGTTCGACTCCAGCGGGCTGTCGGTGGACGACCGGCTGACCGCACTGACCCTCGACGAGGTGATCACCGCCGCCACCGGTGACGAGCAACCCGCCCTGCGTCCGCTGGTGGACCTGCTGCCGATCGCCGGGGGCAGCGGCACGCTGTCGAACCGCTACCTCGACACCCCTGCGGGACGCGAGGCCGCGGGCTGGCTGCGCGCCAAGACCGGATCGTTGACCGGGACCAATGCGCTGGCCGGCATCGTCACCGACGCCCGCGGCCGGGTGCTGACCTTCGCGCTGATGTCGAACAACGCCGGCCCGACCGGCCGCACGGCCCTCGACGCACTGGCCGCCACGCTGCGGGCCTGCGGGTGCGGCTCATGAGCCGCTCGACCGGCGACCTGACCGTCGGGCGCACCGTCGACTGGCGGTTCGCCGCCACCGTCGGCGCCAAACTCGCCCGGCCCGCACCGCCCGCCACCGACTACACCCGCCGGCAGGCCGTCGAGCAGCTCGCGTCGGCGTCGCGGGAGGCCGAACTGCCCGTCCGCGAGGTGACCGGCCTCAACGAGGACAACGCCGTCACCGAGGCCCGCATCGTCGACCGCCCCGGCTGGATCAAGGCCGCGGCGCAGTCGATGCGCGTGATGACCGGCGGCACCGACCGGCCGAGCGGCTTCGTCACCGGACACGTCACCGGAGCCCAGACCGGTGCGGTGCTGGCGTTCGTGTCCTCGGGCATCCTCGGCCAGTACGACCCGTTCGCACCCGGCGGTGGGGAACTGCTGCTGGTGTGGCCGAACGTCATCGCGGTGGAACGCCAACTGCGGGTGTCGCCCACCGACTTCCGGCTCTGGGTCTGCCTGCACGAGGTCACCCACCGCGTCCAGTTCCGTGCCAATCCCTGGCTGGCCGACCACATGTCGTCGGCGCTCGCGGTGCTCACCAAGGACGGCGGCGATGACGTCACCGACATGGCTGCGCGGCTGGCCGATTTCGTCCGCAACCGCCACGCCCAGGCCGACCCCAACTCGACCGGGGTGCTGGGGCTGATGCGCGCGGTGCAGGCCGAACCGCAGCGCCGCGCACTCGACCAGTTGCTCGTGCTCGGCACGCTGCTCGAGGGACACGCCGACCACGTGATGGATGCGGTCGGTCCCGCCGTCGTGCCGTCGGTCGCCACCATCCGCGCCCGCTTCAACCAGCGGCGCCAGCGCAAACAGCCGCCCGTACAGCGCCTCCTGCGCGCGCTGCTCGGCGTCGACGCCAAGATCAGCCAGTACACCCGCGGTAAGGCGTTCGTCGACCACGTGGTGTCCACCGTCGGGATGGAGCGGTTCAACACCGTGTGGTCCGGGCCCGAAACCCTCCCGCTGCCAACAGAAGTCGACGAGCCGCAGCGATGGATCGACCGCGTGCTGTAGCTGCGCTGCGCGCGGAGCTGACCGGATTCGCCCGTCGTCACATGACCGGACAGCCACGGTGGTGTGTGGCGCTGTCGGGTGGTGCCGATTCGCTGGCCCTGACCGCGGCGGCCGCCGGCCTGCTGCCCACCACCGCGTTGATCGTCGACCACCGGCTGCAGCCGGATTCGGCCGCCGTCGCCGAGACCGCCAGAACGCAGGCGCTGCGGCTGGGCTGCGTCGAGGCGCGGGTGCTGCAGGTCGACGTCGGGTCGGCGGGCGGACCGGAGGCCGCCGCCCGCACCGCCCGCTACGACGCTCTGCGCGCCGCCCGCGGGGACGCCCCGGTGCTGCTCGCCCACACCCTCGACGACCAGGCGGAGACGGTGCTGCTGGGGCTGGGGCGCGGCTCGGGTCCGCGGTCGATCGCCGGGATGCGGGTGTGCGACCCACCGTGGTTCCGCCCGCTGCTGGGGGTGCGGCGCGCCGTCACCGTCGCCGCATGCGCCGAACTCGGTCTGCACCCGTGGGTGGACCCGCACAACGCCGATCCCCGCTACACCCGCAGCCGGTTGCGTACGGAGGTGCTGCCGCTGCTCGAGGACGTGCTCGCCGGCGGGGTGGCCGCGGCGCTGGCCCGCACCGCGGCCGCCCTGCAGGAGGACAACGACACCCTCGACGCGCAGGCCGAGGCCGCGCTCGGCGAGGTGCGCACCGGTGCCGGACTCGACACCGCGCGGCTGGCAGGCCTGCCGGCCGCGATCCGGCGCCGGGTGATCCGCGCCTGGCTGATCGCCGGCGGCGCCCGCGGGCTGAGTGAGACCCAGATCCGTGGGGTCGACGCGCTGGTGAGCGCATGGCACGGACAGGGCGGAGTGGCGGTGCCGTCGGAGTTGACGCGTCAGCGTCTGATCGCCGGACGCCGTGACGGGTTGCTGACCCTGCACCGTGAGCCGGTGTAGGACAGCCGTGTTGGTCCGCGCCGCGACGGCATGGCACGCTTGGGACGTGCCTGCGCATTCCGCCGACCTGTACGAGGGCGACATCAAATCGGTGCTTCTCTCCGAAGAGCAGATCCACACCCGAACGGCGGAGCTGGCAGCGCAGATCGCCGACACCTACCGCGACACCGTCGTCGAACACGGGCAGGACCTGCTTCTGGTGACGGTGCTCAAGGGCGCCGTCATGTTCGTCACGGATCTGGCCCGCACCATCCCGCTGCCCACCCAGCTGGAGTTCATGGCCGTCAGCTCCTACGGCTCCTCGACCTCGTCGTCGGGGGTGGTGCGCATCCTCAAAGACCTCGACCGCGACATCAACGACCGCGATGTGCTGATCGTCGAGGACATCGTCGACTCGGGCCTGACGCTGTCGTGGCTGCTGCGCAACCTGGCCACGAGGCAGCCGCGGTCGCTGCGTGTGTGCACGCTGCTGCGCAAACCGGACGCGGTGCGCGCCGACGTCGACATCGAATACGTCGGCTTCGACATCCCCAACGAATTCGTGGTCGGCTACGGCCTCGACTACGCCGAGCGTTACCGCGACCTGCCCTACATCGGCACGCTGGAACCCAAGGTCTACGGCGCCGACTGACGCCGGGTCAGGCGAGCTCCCAGATCACCGTCACGCTGAACCCGACGGTCTGCTGGCCGGGTTCGAGCGGCACCGCCATGGCCGCCTCACCGCGCGGCATCGGCATCGGCGGCTGAGCGCCCCCGGACTCCGAGATGGAGATGACCTTGCCGAGGTCGAGCCCGGACAGCTCGGCGTACTGTTCGGCGCGGTTCTTGGCGTCCTCGAATGCCCGCGCCCGCGCGTCGCGAACCAGCTGCGAATCGTCCTCGATCGAATAGTCCACCGAGTTGATGCGGGTGGCGTCGCCGCCGGTGCTGACGATCAGCGCCAGCGCCTGCGAAGCCGCGCTGAGATCGCGGATCTTGACGTCGATCGAGTTGTTCGCCCGGTAGCCGATGATCGCGGTGCCGTCCTCGCCGAACTGGGGTTGCAGGCTGACCTGCGTGGTGCTGATGTCCTCGCGCGCGATCCCCGCGTCGACCAGGGCGTCGATGACGGCCTGTTGGCGGTCGCCGGACTGGTTCATCGCGCCGGTGACGTCGGCGGCGATCGCCTCCATGGCCACGTTGGCGGTCAACGTATCCGGCGCGCCCTGAACCTCGCCGGCCCCGACGACCGTGACCTGCCGGACCTCCCCGGACCCGCCCGGCGTGGGACCGGAGCTGGCGTCGCACGCCGCCACACCGGCAACCGTCAGACCCGCCGCGGCGAGGGTGAGGAACCGGGTTCTGGCGCGCACAGCGATCGGCATGCCAGGCACCCTACCGTCAGGGGGTGACCAAGATCTTGCATTGCTCGTCGGGCCGGGACAGTGCCTCGAACGCCTCACCGACAGCGTCGAGACCGACCTGGGCGGTGATCAGCGGTGCGACGTCGATCGCGCCGTCGGCGATGGCCCGTAGCGTCTCGGCGAATTCGCCCGCGTCGTAGGCGAACACGAACTGGACGGTCAGTTCCTTGGGTGCGCCGTAGAACGGCACGAGCGTGTCGGGCTCCATGCACACCCCGGCGACGATGATGCGGGTGTGCGCGGGTGCGCGGCGCATGATGTCGTTGAGGATGCCGGGCGCGCCGACCGCCTCGAACACCACCGCGGGTGCCGCGCCGTCGAACGGTGAGCGTTGCGCCGGGTCGACGGTCTCGTGGGCGCCCATCGTCTCGGCGAGGCGGCGCCGGGTCACCGAGAAATCGGCTGCCACAACGTTTTCCACGCCTCGCAACCGTAGCGCGGCGATGATCGCCATCCCGATGGGCCCGCAGCCCAGCACCAGCGCCGACTCGCCGCGGGTGATCGCGGACTTGTTCACCGCGTGCAGACCCACCGCCATCGGCTCGGTGAGCGCGGCGTGCCGGGGATCCAACCCGTCGGGTACGGGCATCAGCAGCGGCGCCGACAGCAGCATGCGCTCGGCGTATCCGCCGATCACGCTGTTGGAGTAGACGATCGGTGCCACACCCGTCGCGGACAACAGCACCGGGATCGACGTCACGGCGGTGCCCGGCGGCGGCGCGTCGGTGTCGGGGCCGGACTCGAGGACCTCCGCGGCGATCTCGTGGCCCATGAACACGTCGGCCGACAGGTCCACCGGGTCACCCAGCCCGGGCATGCCCTCCATCTGCGCTCCGGCGGCCAGTGCCTCGGCGCCGTGCGCGGCGAAGTGCAGGTCGGATCCGCAGATTCCGCACGCCTTCACCGCGACGAGAACCTGCCCGGGACCCGGAACCGGTTCGGGCACATCGTCGCGCAGCACCATCCGGCCGCCACGCAGCACCGCCGCGCGCACTACCGGTCATCCGACTTCAACTCGTCGGTGTGCTCGGTGATCGCCTTGACGATCGCGTCACCGGCCCGGCCCAGCAGCTGATCCCGCATACCCTTGGCCCAGTCATGCGAGGCGCGGGGGGCGGTCAGCTGACCTTTGAAGTGCGGCATCACCTTTCGGGCGAAGAGGTCGTACGAGTGGTAGGTGGCCTCCGGGGAGGCCCAGTCGTGACCGAGCAGCAGCAGCGTCCCGAAGCCGCCCGACTTCTCCAGCAGATCGTCGATGTAGGCGATCGCGTCGTCGGGGGTGCCGATGCAGCAGTTGCCCTGTGCGGCGTACTCGGCGACGAACTCGTGCGGGGAGCGTTCGCCCTCGACGCTGTTGGACAGCGGGACGAAGCCGGCCGCACCGAAGTAGTTGGCGAAATCGGCCAGCCCGTAGGTGCAGTCGTCGATCGCCTGTTCCCGCGTATCGGCCAGGTGCATGATCGACAGCACCCGCCAGTGGTCCCGATCCGGTTCCGGCCGACCGGATTTCGCGGCCTGGTCCACGACGACCTGCCACGTCGACTCCAGCGCGGCGAACCCGCCCGGGACCGACATCGACAGCGACAGCAGCGACGTGCCCAGCGCACCGGCCAGCCGGGGGCCCGACGGCGAGATCATCGCCGCCGTGGAGATCTCGGGGTACGGCCAGGTGTAGGGGCGGATGTGCAGCTGTGCGTCGCGCAGGGTGAACCAGTCGGTCTCGCGGTTGATGCGTTCGTCGGGTTCGGCCCGCAACAGCGCGAGGATCGCCTCGAGCGACTCCTGCATCATCCGGCGCTGCTCGACCGGGTCGAGCCCCATCATGTAGGCGTCCGACGGCAGCGCGCCCGGCCCGGTGCCGAACATGACCCGGCCGCGGGTCAGGTGGTCCAGCAGCACCCAGCGGTCGGCCACCATCAGCGGATGGTGGTAGGGCAGCGACACCACCCCGGTGCCGAGGCGGATGTGCTTGGTGCGTTCGGCGGCCGCGGCGATGAACACCTCCGGACAGGAGATGAGTTCGTAACCGCCCGAGTGGTGTTCGCCGAACCACGCCTCGTCGAACCCGAGCCGGTCCAGCCGCACCACCCGCTCCATGTCGTATTCGAGTGCCACGGTAGGGGATTGCCCGACCGGATGGAACGGGGTGATGAACACACCGAAGTTCAGCGGTTTACCGGTCATGCGAGCTCCAATCCGGACAGGTACTCGAGCAGCAGGGCATTCACCTCGTCGGGGCGTTCCTGCTGCAGCCAGTGGCCGGCGCCGTCGAGCAGCACCTCGCGATAGTCGCCGGTGACCAGATCGGTGACCCGGTGCCGCGGGGTGAAGCTCAGCACCGGGTCGGCGCTGCCGGCGATGAACAACGTCGGCACCGTGACGGTCGCGGCCGGGGTGCTCGCGGTCAGCTCCCAGTTGCGGTCGAAGTTGCGGTACCAGTTCAGCCCGCCGGTGAACCCGGTGCGGGTGAACACGTCGGCGTAGTGGTCGAACTCCTCCTGGCTCATCCACTCCGGCAGCGGGGGCAGCGGCTTGTCGGCGAGCTCGCTCGCCGGGGCGGTGAAGCCCTCGAGCGCCAGCATGCGCTGCAGCGACGCCCGCGGATCGCGGCCGAGGTCGGCGTCCGCGACCCCCGGTTCCTGGAAGTAGAGGATGTAGAAGAAATGGTCGCCGAAGGTCTTGCGCCAGATGTCGGTGGGCCGCTCGGAGGACCGCGGCACCGGCGGCACGCTCAGGTTCACCAGCCCGGCCACCCGGTCGGGGTGCAGAAGCGCGAAGTTGGTGACGACCGGCGACCCCCAGTCGTGTCCGACGACCACCGCGCGCTGCGCGCCGACGTCGTCGAGCAGGCCGGCGACGTCCCCGGTAAGCGCAACGATGTCGTAGTCGTCGACCGCCTCCGGGTGCGACGAGTCGCCGTAGCCGCGCTGGTCCGGGGCGATGACGTGGTAGCCGGCGTCGGCGAGTACCGGGATCTGGTGGCGCCACGAGTAGGCGAGTTCGGGGAAACCGTGGGCCAGCACGACGACGGGCGCACCGCGTTCGCCGGCCTCCGTGACACGCAGGCGCACGCCATTGGTGTCCACTAACCGTTCGGTCGGGGTGATCACGGTCTCACCCAAGCACACTCGGCCACGCCGAGGAAGTAGTTTGGACACGGCCGTGTCCAGTTCGAAGGTTCCCAGTCGGACTTCATCGACGGTTCCCTCCGGCAGGCCGTCGGACTTCATCGACGGTTCCCTCCGGCAGGCCGTCGGACTTCATCGACGGTTCCCTCCGGCGGGCCGTCGGACTTCATCGACGGTTCCCTCCGGCAGGCCGTCGGGAACAACCGAACGTTGGTCTAGCGGTAGCCTGAACTAATCCCAGCTGCACGTATCGGAAGGACGTGGCCCGGCAGGCAGTTCTGCGGGTCTAGGAGAAGATGAACCGGAAAAATGTGATCCGCACGCTGATCGTGATAGCGGTCGTGTTGTTGCTGGGCTGGTCGTTCTTTTATTTCAGTGACGACACCCGCGGATACAAGCCCGTCGACACCTCGGTGGCGATCGCGCAGATCAACGGCGACAACGTCAACAGCGCCCAGATCGACGATCGCGAACAGCAGCTCCGCCTGGAACTGAAGAGCGGCAACGGCGACACCGAGGACAGCGACAAGATCCTCACCAAGTACCCGACGGGCTATGCGGTCACGCTGTTCGAGTCGCTGCAGGACAAGAATGTCAAGATCAACACCGTCGTCAACCAGGGCAGTGTGCTGGGGTCGCTCCTCATCTACATGCTGCCGCTGCTGCTGCTGGTCGCGTTGTTCGTCTTCTTCTCCCGCATGCAGACCGGCGGCCGGATGGGCTTCGGCTTCGGCAAGTCGCGCGCCAAGCAGCTGTCCAAGGACATGCCCAAGACGACATTCGCCGACGTAGCGGGTGTCGACGAGGCGGTCGAAGAGCTCTACGAGATCAAGGACTTCCTGCAGAACCCGTCGCGCTACCAGGCGCTGGGCGCCAAGATCCCCAAGGGCGTGCTGCTCTACGGCCCGCCCGGCACCGGTAAGACGCTGCTGGCCCGCGCGGTCGCCGGCGAAGCGGGTGTCCCGTTCTTCACGATCTCCGGTTCCGACTTCGTCGAGATGTTCGTCGGCGTCGGCGCCTCCCGCGTGCGCGACCTGTTCGAGCAGGCCAAACAGAACAGCCCCTGCATCATCTTCGTCGACGAGATCGACGCGGTCGGCCGCCAGCGCGGCGCCGGCCTCGGCGGCGGGCACGACGAACGCGAGCAGACCCTCAACCAGCTGCTCGTCGAGATGGACGGCTTCGGCGACCGCCAGGGCGTCATCCTGATCGCGGCCACCAACCGCCCCGACATCCTCGATCCCGCGCTGCTGCGTCCCGGCCGCTTCGACCGCCAGATCCCGGTCACCAGCCCCGACCTCGCCGGCCGCCGCGCCGTGCTCAAGGTGCACTCACAGGGCAAGCCGATGGCACCCGACGCCGACCTCGACGGTCTCGCCAAGCGCACCGTCGGCATGTCCGGCGCCGACCTGGCCAACGTCATCAACGAGGCCGCGCTGCTCACCGCGCGTGAGAACGGCACCGTCATCACCGGTCTCGCGCTCGAAGAGGCCGTCGACCGCGTCGTCGGCGGGCCGCGCCGCAAGAGCCGCATCATCAGCGAGCACGAGAAGAAGATCACGGCCTACCACGAGGGCGGGCACACCCTGGCGGCCTGGGCGATGCCCGACATCGAGCCGATCTACAAGGTGACGATCCTGGCCCGCGGGCGGACCGGCGGCCACGCCGTCGCCGTCCCCGAGGATGACAAGGGCCTGATGACCCGCTCGGAGATGATCTCCCGGCTGGTGTTCGCGATGGGCGGACGCGCCGCCGAGGAGCTCGTGTTCCGCGAGCCCACCACGGGTGCGGTGTCCGACATCCAGCAGGCCACCAAGATCGCCCGCGCGATGGTCACCGAGTACGGCATGAGCAGCAAGCTCGGCGCCGTGCGGTACGGCACCGAACACGGCGACCCGTTCCTCGGCCGCACGATGGGCACCTCGTCGGACTACAGCCACGAGGTGGCGCAGATCATCGACGACGAGGTCCGCAAACTGATCGAGGCCGCCCACACCGAGGCGTGGGAGATCCTCACCGAATACCGCGACGTGCTCGACACCCTGGCCGGGGAGCTCCTCGAGAAGGAGACGCTGCACCGCGTCGAACTCGAGGCCATCTTCGGTGAGGTGAAGAAGCGGCCCCGCCTGACCATGTTCGACGACTTCGGTGGCCGGGTCCCGTCGGACAAGCCGCCGATCAAGACCCCGGGTGAGCTGGCGATCGAGCGCGGCGAGGAATGGCCGCAGCCCAAACCCGAACCGGCGTTCAAGGCGGCGATCGCGGCGGCGAGCAAGGCCGCCGAGGAAGCCGCCCGCAAGAACGGGAACGGCTCGAACGGGTCCAACGGATCGCCCAACGGTGCGACCCAGCCCGACTACGGCGCCCCCGCAGGCTGGCACGCCCCGGGCTGGCCGCCGCCGCAGCAGCCGTCGGGTCAGCAGGGTGGGTACTGGTATCCGCCGCCGAACCCGCCTGCCTGGCACGATCCGCGCCGGCAGCAGCCGTACCCGCCGTACCAGTCCTATCCTCAGCCGGGTCAGCGGCCGCAGGGCAATCCGCCGCGCGAACCGCAGCAGGAGCAGGGGCGCGACGGTGACCGTCCGGGCGACCGCCCCACCCCGCCCGGGCAGAACTGACAATTTCACAAGGAGGCCTCGATGACGCGGTCGTACGATTCGGCCACGGTCAGAAGCGCTGATTTCGACCAGCCGCGTGCGGAGGCGGCGGTTCGCGAACTGCTCATCGCCGTCGGGGAGGATCCGGACCGGCACGGTCTGATCGACACCCCGGCGCGGGTGGCGCGGGCGTACCGGGAGATGTTCGCGGGGCTCTACACCGACCCGGACGACGTCCTGAACACCACGTTCGACGAACAGCACGACGAGATGGTGCTGGTCAAGGACATCCCGATGTACTCCACGTGTGAGCACCACCTGGTGGCCTTCCACGGCGTCGCCCACGTCGGCTACATCCCGGGCGTCGACGGACGGGTGACCGGGCTGTCCAAGCTCGCCCGCGTCGTCGACCTGTACGCGAAGCGGCCGCAGGTCCAGGAGCGGCTGACGGCCCAGGTCGCCGACGCCCTGATGCGCAAGCTCGACCCCCGCGGGGTGATCGTGGTGATCGAAGCCGAGCACCTGTGCATGGCGATGCGCGGCATCCGCAAACCCGGCGCCACCACCACCACCTCCGCGGTCCGCGGCCAGTTCAAGACCGACAAGGCTTCGCGCGCCGAGGCGCTGGATCTGATCCTGCGGAAGTGAGCGCCGCAGGGGTGCAGGTGATGGGGGTCGTCAACGTCACCGACGACTCGTTCTCCGACGGAGGATTGTTCCTCGACGCGGGCCGCGCCGTGGCGCACGGGGTGGCACTGGCGGCCGAGGGTGCGGCGATCATCGACGTCGGCGGCGAGTCGACCCGACCCGGCGCCACCCGCGTCGACCCGGATGTCGAGACGGCCCGGGTCATCCCGGTCGTCGAAGCGCTGGCCGCGGCGGGTATCACGGTGAGCATCGACACGATGCGCGCCCGGGTGGCCGGCGCCGCCCTCGAACACGGCGCCGCGATCGTCAACGACGTGTCCGGCGGCCGCGCCGACCCCGACATGGCGCGGGTGGTCGCCGACGCCGGGGTGCCGTGGATCCTCATGCACTGGCGCTCGGTCGACGCCGACCACCCCCATCGGGTGCCGGTCTACGACGACGTCGTCACCGAGGTGCGCGCCGAACTGCTGTCCGCGGTGGACGCCGCCGTGGCCGCAGGCGTGGACCCGCTGAACCTGATCATCGACCCGGGCCTCGGATTCGCCAAGACGGGACAACACAACTGGGCGCTGCTGCACGCGCTGCCCGAACTGGTGGCCACGGAGATTCCGGTGCTGGTCGGGGCGTCGCGCAAACGGTTCCTCGGTTCGCTGCTCGCCGACGCCTACGGCGCGCCGCGTCCCCCCGACGGCCGGGAGACCGCGACGGCGGTGATCTCGGCGCTGGCCGCCCAGCACGGAGCCTGGGGGGTGCGGGTGCACGACGTGCGCGCCTCGGTCGACGCACTCAAAGTGGTGGAGGCGTGGGAAGGCGGCGGCGGTGTCTGACCGAATCGAATTGCGCGGGTTGACGGTTCGCGGCCACCACGGCGTCTTCGACCACGAGCGCCGCGACGGACAGGACTTCGTGATCGACCTGACGGTGTGGCTCGACCTCACCGCGGCGGCCGCCAGCGACGACCTTGCCCACACCGTCGACTACGGCGGACTCGCGCAGCGCGCCCACGACATCGTGGCCGGGCCGCCCCGCGATCTGATCGAGACCGTGGCGGCGGAGATCGCCGACGACGTGATGACCGACGACCGCATCGACGCCGTCGAGGTGGTCGTCCACAAGCCGGAAGCGCCGATCCCGCTGAGCTTCTCTGATGTCGCAGTGGTGGCGCACCGGACCCGCGCACGGGAGAAGCAGGAGCGCACATGACACGAGTCGTGCTGTCGATCGGGTCGAACGTGGGGGACCGCCTGACCCGGTTGCAGTCGGTGGTCGACGCCCTCGGTGACTCGGTACGGGCGGTGTCGCCGATCTACGAGACCGATGCGTGGGGCGGCGTCGAACAGGGCCCGTTCCTCAACGCGGTGCTCATCGCCGACGATCCGGATCGCGACTGCCACGACTGGCTGCGCTGGGGGCAGGAGCTCGAACAGGCCGCCGACCGGGTCCGCGGCCAGCGCTGGGGTCCGCGCACCCTCGACGTCGACATCGTGACCTGCCACGACGGGGACACCGAGGTGCGATCGGCGACCGCGGAACTCACCCTGCCGCATCCGTACGCCCATCTGCGGGCGTTCGTGCTGATGCCATGGCTGGTCGCCGACCCCGCCGCGACGCTGACCGTGGCCGACACGACCCGTCCCATCTCGCTGTGGCTCGAGGACCTCGATCCCGCCGAGCGCTCGGGGGTGCGGCTCACCGACCTGACGCTGCACACGGAGCCCGCGGCCGACTGATGGGCCCGACCCGGAAACGCGACCTGGCCGGCGCGGTGCTGCTGGCGGGCATCGTCGGATACCTCGCCGCGCTGTTCGCCTACCCGCGGCTCTTCCCGCCGATCACCCTGTGGACGGGGCTGTCGCTGCTCGGCGTCGCCGTCGCGATCGCGGCGTGGGGTGTCAACGTCCGCGCCAAGATCCGCGACGGTGAGATCGGGGACGGTCCGGGCCGGCTGCATCCCCTGGCGGTGGCCCGGTCGGTGGTGATCGCCAAGGCGTCGGCGTGGGTGGGAGCGTTGGTGGCCGGCTGGTGGGCGGGCATCCTGTTGCAGCTGCTGCCGCAGCGCGGAGCGTTGCGGGCGGCCGGCGAGGACACCGCCGGCGTGGTGGTCGCCGCGGTCAGCGCGCTCGCGCTGATGATTGCCGGACTGTGGCTCCAGCATTGCTGCAAGTCGCCTCCGGGACCGCCAGAGGACCCCGACGCGGCGACGGACTGACCGCTCCGACGGCCCCGCGGTCGAATCGCCGAGCGGGTCGACACGCTTGATGACCTGTGGCGGGTACAGTCGGCCCATGACTGTCCTGCCCCGCGGACCGCGCACCCGGCGCGGCAATCGCAGGCCGGGCTGGATGCTGCTGACAGTGTTGCTGGTGCTGGCGATCCTGGCAAGTTCCGCGCTGGTGTTCACCAACCGGGTGGAGCTCCTCAAACTGGCCGTCATCCTGGCGTTGTGGGCGGCGGTGGCCGCGGCGTTCGTCTCGGTGATCTACCGCCGGCAAAGCGACCACGACCAGGCCAAGGCGCGCGATCTCAAACTCGTCTACGACCTCCAGCTCGACCGGGAGATCTCGGCGCGCCGCGAGTACGAGCTGACCGTCGAATCGCAGCTGCGCCGTGAACTGGCCTCCGAACTGCAGGCGCAGGCCGCCGACGAGGTGGCCGCACTGCGCGCCGAACTCGCCGCGCTGCGCACCAACCTCGAGATTCTCTTCGACACCGATCTCGCGCACCGACCGGCGATCGAACACGACCGCACCACCGTGCGCGCCTACCGCGACTGGGCGCCGGACAACGAGACCACGGGCCGGGTCAGCAGCAGCAGGCTCGACGAGATGCTGCGCGCAGACGACGTCGACCACAGCGAGTCGCGCACCGAGGAAAGCCCGATCATCGACGTGCCGGCCGAACCCCAACCGCCCGAACCGGAATGGTCACCCCCGCCCGGCTTCGGCGGTGCGCACCGGCGTGCCTCCGAACCCGAGCCGCAACCGCAGGAGCGCGGCGGCAGACGGCGCCGCGACGAGGAGCCGTCCGCGCCCGTGCAGGCCGCACCGCCACCCCCGCCCGCGCCGGCTCCCGACCACGAGCCCGACACCGATCCCGGGATCGCGCCGCAGCCGGTGCCGACGTCCTGGCAGCGTCCGGCGCCCGAACCCGAGCGTCCGGAACCCGCCCCGGCTTCTCCGCTCGCCCAGCCCGAGCCCGCCGAGCCGCAGCCCGCGGCGTCCGGCGGCTGGCAGCCCGCCCCGGCCGAGGGGCAGTGGATTCCTGCCGGGGCACCGGGCAGCCACTGGGCGGCTCCGGTCCAGGAGGAGGAGGCGCCGGTCCAAGAGCAGGAGGCGCCGCAGGAGTACGTCGGGCGCCGCCGGGCCCAGGAACCGGCCCCCGAACCTGCCGTGACACCCGAGCCGGAACCGCGCCGCGGTAAGCACTCCGCCCCGGCCGACACCGCCGAACCGGTCCCGGCGCCGGCACCCGAACCGCCGCCCGCCGCGCCGGAGGAGACCGCCGAAGAGGCGCGGGCCCGGCGGCGCCGCAGCGTCGAGGACACCGGCGGCCAGTCCGTCGCCGACCTGTTGGCGCGGCTGCAGGCCAACCCCACCGCAGGCGGCGGTCGTCGACGCCGCGAACCGTGAGCTAATCTGCTAGCGACCGTCCGGTACCCGCACGCGCAGGACCGGAACGTAGTGAGAACTCGAGATTTGCGAGGTCGTCTGCAATGGAGCAGCCCCCTGCGCCGTCGTGGGGTCCGCCCGACGGACTGCGCCCGGCCCGGCTGTCCGTCGGCATCGTCTCGGCCGGCCGTGTCGGCACCGCGTTGGGCGTCGCACTCGAACGCGCCGGTCACGTCGTCGTCGCCTGCAGCGCGATCTCGCAGGCATCGCGTCAGCGCGCCGAGCGCAGGTTGCCCGACAGCGCGGTGCTGCCGGTCCACGACGTGGCCGCCCGCGCCGAACTGTTGCTGCTGGCCGTCCCCGACTCCGAACTGCCCGCGGTGGTCTCCGGGCTGGCGGCCACCGGTGCGGTGCGGCCCGGCGCGATCGTCGTCCACACCTCCGGCGCCAACGGCGTCGGCATCCTGGCGCCCCTGGCCGAACTGGGCTGCATCCCGCTGGCCATCCACCCGGCCATGACGTTCACCGGCGCCGACGAGGACATCGCCCGGCTGTCGGGCGCATGCTTCGGACTGACCGCCGCCGACGATGTCGGCTATGCGGTGGCGCAGTCGCTGGTGCTGGAAATCGGCGGCGAGCCGTTCCGGGTCAGGGAAGACGCCCGCGCGCTGTACCACGCGGCGCTGGCGCATGCAGGTAATCACGTCACCACCGTGATCCTCGACGCGGTCGAGGCATTGCGGTCCGCACTGTGGGGGCAGGAACTCTTGGGTCAGGAACTCGTCGGGGACGCACCGGGTGGAATCGCCGAGCGGGTGATCGCGCCGCTGGCCAGGGCGTCGCTGGAGAACGCGCTGCAACGCGGTCAGGCCGCGCTGACCGGACCCGTCGCCCGCGGCGACGCCCCCGCGCTCAGTGCGCATCTGCGCGCCCTCGCCGAGGTGAATCCCGAACTGGCCGAGGCATATCGGACCAACTCACTGCGCACCGCACAGCGGGCGCACGCGTCCGGCGACGTCTTCGCGGCCCTGGCGGTGCAGTCGTGATCGCCCGGCGGCCGGCACAGTTCACCAAGGGTGAGCTCAACGTCTTCAGCTCACCGCGTGACCTCGCGGACGTGACGCGGGCGCTGCGGGGCACCGGAAGGCGCGTCATGCTCGTCCCGACCATGGGTGCGTTGCACGAGGGCCACCTGACGCTGATCCGTCAGGCCAAACGGGTCCAGGGCGCCGTCGTGGTGGTGTCGATCTTCGTCAACCCGCTGCAGTTCGGGGCGGGGGAGGACCTCGAGGCCTATCCGCGCACCCTCGACGACGACCTGGCGGCGCTGCGCGCCGAGGGTGTCGAGATCGCCTTCACACCGTCGGCCGCCGACATGTACCCCGACGGTACCCGCACGTCGGTGCATCCCGGTCCGCTCGGCGAGGACCTCGAAGGTGCTTCGCGCCCCGGGCATTTCGCAGGCGTCCTGACCGTCGTGTGCAAACTGCTGCAGATCGTGCGGCCCGACCGCGCCTTCTTCGGCGAAAAGGACTACCAGCAGCTGGTGCTGATCCGGCAGATGGTCGCCGACCTGAACATCGACACCCAGATCGTCGGCGTGCCCACGGTCCGTGAGGCGGACGGGCTCGCGCTGTCCTCGCGCAACCGCTACCTCGACGACGTCGAGCGGGAACACGCGGGCGCACTGTCGGCGGCGCTGCTGGCCGGGATGTACGCCGCGTCCGGCGGTGCGGCCGCCACCCTCGACGCCGCGCGCGCGGTGCTCGACGAGGTCCCGACGATCGACATCGACTATCTGGAGGTGCGCGACCCGATGCTGGGGCCCGCGCCGTACGAAGGTGCGGCCCGGTTGCTGGTCGCCGCTCGCCTGGGCCGGACCAGGCTGCTGGACAACATCGCGGTCGACATCGGCGCATCGAGCGGCATCGACGGCCACCCGCGCGTCGCCTCGCCCGATCACGAGTTGCCCTGGAGAAACTGATGTTTCGCACCATGCTGAAGTCGAAGATCCACCGCGCCACCGTCACGCGGGCCGATCTGCACTACGTCGGTTCGGTGACGATCGACGCCGACCTGATGGACGCCGCCGACCTGATCGAAGGCGAACAGGTCACCATCGTCGACGTCGACAACGGCAACCGGCTGGTGACGTATGCGATCACCGGCGAGCGCGGCAGCGGGGTGATCGGGATCAACGGCGCCGCGGCTCACCTCGTCCATCCCGGCGACCTGGTGATCCTCATCGCCTACGCCACCGTGGCGGAGCAGGAGGCGCGTACGTACCGGCCGCGCGTGGTCTTCGTCGACGCCGACAACCGGCAGATCCACCTCGGCGACGACGCCGCGCTGGTGCCGGACACCGCCTCCGACCTGATGTCACCGCGGTAGCGCCGTGCTGCTCGCCATCGACGTCCGCAACACCCACACCACGGTCGGTCTGATCTCCGGATCCGGTGACCACGCGAAAGTGGTGCAGCAGTGGCGGATTCGCACGGAGTCCGAGGCGACCGCCGACGAGCTCGCGCTGACCATCGACGGCCTGATCGGTGACGACTCCGAACGCCTCACCGGTGCGGCGGGGTTGTCCACGGTGCCCTCGGTGCTGCACGAGGTCCGGATGATGCTCGACCAGTACTGGCCGTCGGTCCCGCACGTGCTGATCGAACCCGGTGTCCGCACGGGTATACCGCTGCTGGTCGACAACCCCAAGGAGGTCGGGGCGGACCGGATCGTCAACTGCCTGGCGGCCTACCACCGGTTCGGCACCGCGGCCATCGTCGTCGACTTCGGCTCGTCGATCTGCGTCGACGTGGTCTCGGCCAAGGGTGAGTTCCTCGGCGGCGCGATCGCCCCCGGTGTGCAGCTGTCGTCGGACGCCGCCGCGGCACGGTCGGCGGCGCTGCGCCGGGTGGAGCTGACCCGGCCGCGGTCGGTGATCGGCAAGAACACCGTCGAGTGCATGCAGTCGGGTGCGGTGTTCGGCTTCGCCGGTCTGGTCGACGGTCTGGTCAACCGCATCCGCGAAGACGTCGACGGGTTCTCCGGTTCCGACGTCGCGGTGGTCGCGACGGGGCACACCGCGCCGCTGGTGCTGCCCGACGTGCACACGGTCGCCCACTACGACCGCCACCTCACCCTCGACGGGTTGCGGCTGGTGTTCGAACGCAACCGCGACAGCCAGCGCGGCCGCCTCAAACCCGCCCGCTAGAAGAACGTCCGGATCAGGTCGACCACCCGGTTGTCGTCGTCGAGCACCGGGATCATCGGCCACTTGTCGAACGTCGTGCACGGGTGCGACACCCCGAATCGCAGCCAGTCGCCGACCCGCACGTCGCCGCGACCGAGCTGCAGGTAGGCGTGCTGATCGTTGAGGCGGGTGACGCGGCTGCCGGGCAGCGACCCGGCCACCGGCAGACCCTGGTCGAACGACACGTCGCGGCGGCCCATCCCGACCAGCGCGAGACCGGGCTCCGGGCGCGAGAGCACCTGGGCCCACACGCTCATCGCCGGGACGAGGCCACCGGCCGCGGCGTCGCGCAGCGGTGAGGTCCGGTCGTAGAGCCCGTCGTCGTGGGTGAGGTAGCACCCGCTGCGCAGCACCGTGCGCACCGTCAACCCGTCGGGCCAACCGCCGGTCAGCATGTCGGCGACCCGGTCGAAGTAGGTGCTGCCGCCCGCGGTGACCAGCACGTCGTCGGTCTCGAACAGGTCCGCCAGCCGCACGACCGCGGCCCGCACGTCCCGCAGGTATCCGGTCACGACGGCCAGCGCGTCGGCCGTCACGTCGTGTCCGAGCGCGGCCTCGTATCCGGCGACGCCGACCAGCCGCAGCCGTGGCGACGCGGCCACCGCGCCGGCGACCTCGTCGACCTCAGCCGTGGTCCGGCAGCCCGTGCGTCCGCCGCGCATCCCGACCTCCACGCAGACCTCCAGCGGCCGTTCCGCGCCCGCCAGCGCGGCCGCCATCATCTCGACGCCCTGCACCGAATCCACCCAGCACACCACGCGGAACTGCGGATCGGCGTCGAGTTCGCGGGCCAGCCAGGCGACGCCCGCCGGGTCGACGACCTCGTTGGCCAGCAGCACGTCGCGGACGCCGAACGCGCGCAGCACCCGCACCTGGCTGACCGTCGCCGCGGTGACGGCGGTCGCCCCCGCGTCGAACTGGCGGGCCAGCAGCTGCGGGGACATGTGGGTCTTGGCGTGCGGGGCGAGTTCGACGCCGCGCCGCCGACACCAGCGGGCCATGGTGACGAGATTGTGCGTCAGCGCCGAGGCGTGCAGGACGCACACCGGACCGATCACCCCCGAGGCGAACAGTTCGGGGGACCGGCTGCGCACGTGCGCGGGTGTCGCGCCCCACCATTCGGCGGGCAACGCCTTGAACCGCCAGTCGAGCGGTTCGTTCGCCAGCGCCGCGACGGCGTCGTAGTCGATCGGGCTGCGCATGGGTTCATTAAAAGGCGTCGGCATTGCGGTGGCCGTCGCGGCGTGCAGGGCAGTGGTGAAACCAGCGTTAAGCTGGCACCCCGTGAACCCGACCGCAGGCGGCGACAACGCGCCAGACAATGCGTCCGAGAACGACCCTGACATCCCCGAGCAGTTCCGTATTCGTCAGGCGAAGCGCGAACGCCTCCTGGCCGAGGGCCGCGACCCCTATCCGGTCGGCGTGGCCCGGACCCACACCCTCGCCGAGGTGCGCGCCGCATTCCCCGACCTGCCGGTCGACTCCCAGACTGGCGAGGTCGTCGGGGTGGCCGGCCGGGTGGTGTTCGCCCGCAACTCCGGCAAGCTGTGCTTCGCCACGCTGCAGGAAGGCGACGGTACACAGTTGCAGGCGATGATCAGCCTGGCCGAGGTCGGACAGGAGTCGCTCGACAACTGGAAAGCCGACGTCGACCTCGGCGACATCGTGTTCGTGCACGGGCAGGTCATCAGTTCACGCCGGGGTGAGCTGTCTGTGCTCGCCGATTCCTGGCAAATCATCTCCAAGGCGTTGCGGCCGCTTCCGGTCGCGCACAAGGAGATGAGCGAAGAGGCGCGCGTGCGGCAGCGCTACGTCGACCTGATCGTGCGGCCGGAGGCCCGCAGCATCGCCCGCCAGCGGGTCGCCGTGGTGCGCGCGGTCCGCAATGCGCTGGAGCGGCGCGGATTCCTCGAGCTGGAGACGCCGATGCTGCAGACGCTGGCCGGCGGGGCGGCCGCCCGGCCGTTCGTCACGCACTCGAATGCGCTCGACGTCGACCTGTACCTGCGCATCGCGCCGGAACTGTTCCTCAAGCGCGCGCTGGTGGGCGGTTTCGAGAAGGTCTTCGAGTTGAATCGCAACTTCCGTAACGAAGGTATCGATTCGACGCATTCTCCGGAATTTGCGATGTTGGAGACTTATCAGGCCTACGGTGACTACAACGATTCCGCCGTCGTGACACGCGAGCTTATTCAGGAAGTCGCCGACGAGGCGATCGGCACCCGTCAGGTGCCATTGCCTGATGGCACTGTGTATGACCTGGACGGTGAGTGGGAGTCGCTGGAAATGTACCCGTCGCTGTCGGCGGCGCTGGGCGAAGAGATCACGCCGCAGACGCCGGTCGACGAGCTCTGGGCCATCGCGGATCGGCTCGGTGTGGAGATTCCGCGTGATCGGGGCTACGGCCACGGGAAATTGATCGAAGAACTGTGGGAACACACTGTCGGCGAGCGACTCTGGGCGCCGACCTTCGTCCGCGATTTCCCGGTCGAGACGACCCCGCTGACCCGCTCCCACCGCAGCATTCCGGGCGTCACCGAGAAGTGGGACCTCTATGTCCGCAAGTTCGAGTTGGCGACCGGTTACTCCGAACTCAGCGACCCGATAATCCAACGGGAGAGATTCGAGGCACAGGCGCGTGCCGCCGCCGCCGGTGACGACGAGGCAATGGTTCTCGACGACGATTTCCTGACCGCGCTGGAGTACGGGATGCCACCGTCCACTGGCACCGGAATGGGCATCGACCGCTTGTTGATGGCGTTGACCGGGCTGTCAATTAGAGAGACAATTCTCTTCCCGATAGTTCGGCGTCACAGCAACTGAAGTTCTGTGATTGGGGCGTTGTTGAATGGTGTAGGTTCATATGGCACATTGGAGGCCGAGATTCGGTTGCCGAAAACTATCCACCAAGCGCAGGTAGAAGGGTCAGTGTGAACTGATGGCGAAGAAAGTCACCGTCACGTTGGTCGATGATTTCGACGGTGAAGGTACCGCCGATGAAACGGTCGAATTCGGACTCGACGGAGTCAGCTATGAGATCGACCTCTCGAGCAAGAATGCGAAGAAGCTGCGCGAAGACCTGAAGCAGTGGGTCGAGGCGGGACGCCGCGTCGGCGGACGCCGCCGCGGCCGCGCCACCGGGCCGACCAGGGGCCGGGGCGCCATCGATCGCGAGCAGAGCGCCGCGATCCGCGAATGGGCCCGGCGCAACGGCCACAACGTGTCGACCCGCGGCCGGATCCCGGCCGACGTCATCGACGCCTTCCACGCCGCGACCTGATCGAGGTCGGACGACGGGCAACGCCTTCGCGCGTTGCCCGTTCGTGTCTCACCACCAGGTGGTGGGGGCTTTCGCTGGTGGCGAACCGATCGGCGCCCCGCGTCGGAAACGAATCTCGGCAGTGCCGCGTTGACATGGTCAGCAGCGGGAACAGGGCGGACGGCGCGGCGGAGGCAGTGCCGGAAGTCCTGACAAGCCCTGGTAGTCGATGGCGGTACGGACCGCCAACCACGGCGCCCGGTGCAGCCGCCCGATAGAGTGGACGGCAGGTGTACCGCAGTTCAGTGCAGTGCCTCTGAGCCGCGTACGCCACCTATGCGATGGAGAGCAGGTAACCACCGATGTTCGAACGTTTTACCGACCGTGCCCGCAGGGTCGTCGTCCTGGCTCAGGAAGAAGCCCGGATGCTCAACCACAACTACATCGGCACCGAGCACATCCTGCTGGGACTCATTCACGAGGGTGAGGGCGTAGCGGCCAAGTCACTGGAGTCGCTGGGCATCTCGCTCGAAGGTGTGCGCAGCCAGGTCGAGGAGATCATCGGCCAGGGCCAGCAGGCGCCGTCCGGCCACATCCCCTTCACCCCGCGCGCCAAGAAGGTGCTCGAGCTGTCCCTGCGCGAGGCGCTGCAGCTCGGCCACAACTACATCGGCACCGAGCACATCCTGCTCGGCCTGATCCGCGAGGGCGAGGGTGTCGCCGCGCAGGTGCTGGTGAAACTCGGCGCCGAACTCACCCGCGTGCGCCAGCAGGTGATCCAGCTGCTGAGCGGTTACCAGGGCAAGGAGTCCGCGGAGGCCGGCACCGGCGGCCGCGGCGGCGAGTCCGGCAACCCGTCCACCTCGCTGGTGCTCGACCAGTTCGGCCGCAACCTGACCGCTGCCGCGATGGAGGGCAAGCTCGACCCCGTCATCGGCCGTGAGAAGGAAATCGAGCGGGTCATGCAGGTGCTGAGCCGCCGCACCAAGAACAACCCGGTCCTGATCGGTGAGCCCGGCGTCGGCAAGACCGCCGTCGTCGAGGGACTGGCCCAGGCCATCGTCCACGGCGAGGTGCCCGAGACGCTCAAGGACAAGCAGCTCTACACCCTCGACCTCGGTTCGCTGGTCGCCGGTAGCCGCTACCGCGGTGACTTCGAGGAACGCCTCAAGAAGGTGCTCAAGGAGATCAACACCCGCGGCGACATCATCCTGTTCATCGATGAGCTGCACACGCTCGTCGGGGCGGGTGCTGCCGAAGGCGCGATCGACGCCGCCAGCATCCTCAAGCCGAAGCTGGCCCGCGGTGAGCTGCAGACCATCGGCGCCACCACCCTCGACGAGTACCGCAAGTACATCGAGAAGGACGCCGCCCTGGAGCGCCGCTTCCAGCCGGTGCAGGTCGGCGAGCCGACCGTCGAGCACACCATCGAGATTCTCAAGGGTCTGCGCGACCGGTACGAGGCGCACCACCGCGTCTCGATCACCGACAGCGCGATGGTGGCCGCCGCGACACTGGCCGACCGCTACATCAACGACCGGTTCCTGCCGGACAAGGCGATCGACCTGATCGACGAGGCCGGCGCCCGGATGCGGATCCGCCGGATGACTGCTCCGCCAGACCTGCGCGAGTTCGACGAGAAGATCGCCGACGCGCGCCGGGAGAAGGAGTCGGCGATCGACGCGCAGGACTTCGAGAAGGCCGCCGCGCTGCGCGACCGCGAGAAGCAACTCGTCGCTCAGCGTGCCGAGCGGGAGAAGCAGTGGCGCTCGGGTGACTTGGACGTCGTGGCCGAGGTCGACGACGAGCAGATCGCCGAGGTGCTGGGCAACTGGACCGGCATCCCCGTGTTCAAGCTGACCGAGGAGGAGACGACTCGGCTGCTGCGGATGGAGGACGAGCTGCACAAGCGGATCATCGGCCAGGAGGACGCCGTCAAGGCCGTCTCCAAGGCGATCCGCCGCACCCGCGCCGGTCTGAAGGACCCCAAGCGCCCGTCGGGTTCGTTCATCTTCGCCGGCCCGTCCGGTGTCGGTAAGACCGAACTGTCCAAGGCGCTGGCCAACTTCCTGTTCGGCGACGACGACGCGCTCATCCAGATCGACATGGGCGAGTTCCACGACCGCTTCACCGCCTCGCGGCTGTTCGGTGCCCCTCCGGGCTACGTCGGCTACGAGGAGGGCGGCCAGCTCACCGAGAAGGTGCGCCGCAAGCCGTTCAGCGTCGTGCTGTTCGACGAGATCGAGAAGGCCCACCAGGAGATCTACAACAGCCTCCTGCAGGTCCTCGAGGACGGTCGCCTCACCGACGGTCAGGGCCGCACGGTCGACTTCAAGAACACCGTGCTGATCTTCACCTCGAACCTCGGTACGTCCGACATCAGCAAGGCCGTCGGCCTGGGCTTCAGCCAGGGCGGCAGCGAGAACAACTACGAGCGGATGAAGCAGAAGGTTCACGACGAACTGAAGAAGCACTTCCGGCCGGAGTTCCTCAACCGCATCGACGACATCATCGTGTTCCACCAGCTGACGCAGGACGAGATCATCAAGATGGTCGACCTGATGATCGGCCGGGTCGGCAACCAGCTGCGGACCAAGGACATGACGATGGAGCTGACGCCGAAGGCCAAGGCGTTGCTGGCCAAGCGTGGCTTCGATCCCGTGCTCGGTGCGCGACCGCTGCGTCGCACCATCCAGCGTGAGATCGAGGACCAGCTGTCGGAGAAGATCCTGTTCGAGGAGGTCGGACCCGGCCAGCACATCACGGTCGACGTCGAGAACTGGGACGGCGAAGGCCCCGGCGAGGACGCTCGGTTCACCTTCAGCGGTGGGCCGAAGCGCTCCGAGTCCGCGGAGCCCGATCTGGCTCAGGCCGGCGCAGCCGAGTAAGAGACACACCGGGAACGGGCGGTCACCTTCGGGTGACCGCCCGTTTCACTTTTGTGGGGTGGCGGGGGCGAATCCGGCACCCGGTGCTTAGGATGTGCGATGTAATCGGCAGGCGAAGGAATCTGGTGAGAATCCAGAACGGTCGCGCCACTGTGAGAGTCAGACCCGACGCCTGCTTCGCCCCACACGGGACGCGGAATCCCGGAAAGGAACCCTCATGACGTCTCAGCAAGCCCGCAAGACCCGGGTCCCGGCCATCGACCTGTCGGCCACCCGCGCCGCCGTCTGGCTGTCGGCCACCGCCTTCCTCGCGCTGTTGGTGCTGTACTTCGTCGGCTTCGATCAGGGCGCGACGTCGGTCTTCGGCGCCGACAACACGGTGATCCACGAATTCGTCCACGACGCCCGCCACCTCCTCGGCTTCCCCTGCCACTGACCGACCGGCAGAAGGCAGACAAGTCAACATGGAGAAACAGATCATCGGGCGCGGCCTCGTGGCCGGTGCCCTCGCCGCCGTGGTCGCTTTCGTCTTCGCGCGGATCTTCGTCGAGCCCCAGATCGACGCCGCCATCGCCTACGAGGAGGGCGTCGGAGCCGCCCACGAGGCCCTGGAACACGGGGCGGGCGCGGCGGGACACAGCCACGGCGAGGCGGGTGGCGGGTTCTCCCGCGCCGTGCAGATGAACATCGGCATGGGCTTCGGGATGCTGGCGTTCAGCGTGGCGATGGGCGCCCTGTTCGCCATCGTGTTCGCCGTCGCCTACGGCCGGGTCGGTGACGTCTCGGCCCGCCTGCTGTCGCTGTACGTCGCCGGCGGGATGCTGCTGAGCCTCTACGTGGTGCCGTCGCTGAAGTACCCGGCGAGCCCGCCCGCGCTGAGCCTCGACGAGACGCTGCGCCAACGCACGCTGCTGTACCTGCTGATGGTCGTGCTGTCGGCCGCGCTGCTGATCGGCGCGGTGTACCTCGGCCGCAGGCTCGCCGACCGGCTGGGGACATGGAACGCCGCGGTGGCGGCCGGCGGCGCCTACGTCGTCGCAGTCGCGCTGCTGATGCTCGTCCTGCCGGGCATCCACGAGACGCCCGGTCCGCTTCGTGACGACGCGGGCGTCATCGTCTACGAGGGCTTCCCGGCCGACGTGCTCTACGACTTCCGGCTGTCCTCGCTGGGGACGCAGGTCGTGATGTGGGCGACGATCGCGCTGGTGTTCGCACCGTTGGCGTCGCGCCTGCTCGACGGTCGCCGCGAGGTCCTGCGGGCGTGAGCGAAGTCGTCCGGCTGACCCTGGTGTCGCACGCGATGACCGACGCCGTGTCAGCCGGACGATTCCCCACCGACGAACCCCTCAACGCGCAGGGGCACCGCCAGGTCGACGCGTGCGTCGAGTTGGGCCCCGCCGACGCCGCGTACTGCGGGCCGGAGAAGCGGACCAGGCAGACGGCCGAGTTGCTCGGGCTGCAGGCGGTGGTGGAGCCGCTGCTGGCCGACCTCGACTGCGGCCGGTGGCGCGGTGACGTGCTGGGTGGCGTGCTGCCGGCGGAGCTCGCGATCTGGCTCACCGAACCCGCGCAGGCTCCGCACGGCGGCGAGTCGGTCGTCGACGTCGTCGACCGGGTGCGGCGCTGGATGGACTCACTGGCCAGCCGCCGGGGCCGGCTGGTCGCCGTCACCCATCCGGCGGTCGTCCGGGCGGCGATCCTGGTCGCGCTCGACGCGCCGGCCAGGTCGTTCTGGCGGATCGACGTCGCGCCGGTCAGCCGGACCGTGCTGCATTTCCGCGGGCACGCCTGGACGCTGCGCACCCCACTCTGATCTGGCGCGCCTAATCGGCGACCGGCACCATCGCGAAGGTCTGGCGCACCATCGCCAGCAGCCATCCCGCCGCCGTCGAACTGCGGTACCGCGGCCAGTTCAGCTGGAAGCTCACCACCCAGGCCTGACCGGTGTGGTCGACGGCGTACCAGCTGAACGTCAGATCGCCGGGCAGGTTGCCGCCCTTGGCGCCGATGTACGGCCACTTCGCCCGGTCCAGTTCCACACCGGGGATGGCCGACAGGATGTCCCTGACGGGTGCGGCCTCGCCGACGGCCGCATCCTGCAGCGCGGCGTGCACCCGGCAGATGTCCGATGCGCTGCCGTACCACTCGGCGCCGTACTGCGACGCGGGGGTGTGGGTGCGCGCCGGGTCGGGTTCGTAGGGGCGGGTGTCGGTCTGCTTCAGCAGCGCGGCGCGCTCCTCGGCATCGGACTGCTTCCACTGTTCGCGCAGATCCGGCTCACCCCAGCCGACCGAGAACATCTCGTGCATGGTCGGGAACGGCGTCATGCTGGCCGGATCGTGGTGGCCGGCCGCGACCAGCGCGTGCTCCACCGCGCCGGTACCGAGGCGGTCGATGAGCAGATCGGTGGCCATGTTGTCACTGGCCGAGATCATCTGCTGGGCCGCGGAGCGCACCGAAACCTTCGCGCCGGGCCGCAGTTCCTCGAGCCCGGAGGCGCCGACCGCCTTCGCCCGCTCGGTGACGGTCAGCTGGTCGTCCCAGCGGACCCGGCCGTCCTGGACGGCGTGCGCGACGGCCAGCAGGACGTAGAGCTTGAAGATCGACGCCAACGGCAGCGACATCTCGGTGTTGGTGCCCGCCACCGGCTGGCATTTCCCGACCGGGCCGCTGCGGTCGACCCGCGACACCTGGTAGGAGTAGCGCGCACCGGATGCGCCGAGCACGGCATCGAGGTCGGCCCACTTCTCGATCACCGGCGGGTGCAGCGTGACGTCGAACCGGTCGACCAGACCGTTGTCGTCGGTGCGCAGTTCGATGTCCTGCGCGGCGCCGTAGGACGTCTTGACGTGCAGGGTGGCGCTGCCGGCGCCGATGTCGACGCCGGTGGCCGTGATGGGCCGGTCCCACCACAGGTTGCCCATCGCGTCGATGATGTGGTCGACCTGATCCTCGACGGCCATCGTGCGGACGTTGACGTCGCCGATCGGCCAGTCGGAATTCAGCATGTCCATGGTCTGCTTGGCGCGCAGACCCTGCGGTGTGGTCGTGCCGATGTGCGCGCCGTAGGCGGCGTCGGCCGGTGTGGTGCCCGCGTCACCGCAACCGGACGCTAGGGAAACGACGAGCGCGGCAGCCGTCACCAGGCCGGTGACCCGGCGTGCGTGCCGCGTCGCGTCAGCCCTTGTCGCCGGACCCCGCAACGTCCAGCACAACCTCAAACTCCAGCAGCGAGGCACCGGTCGCGACCGGGTTGGCGGCCTGACCCTTGTGCGCCTCGATCGCCGGACCGGTGGCCCAGGCCTGGAAGGCCTCGTCGGACTCCCACTGCGTGACGACGAAGTAGCGGTTCTCGCCCTTGACCGGTCGCAGCAGCTGGAAGCCGAGGAAGCCCGGCTGGTTGTCCACGGCGTGCGCGCGGTGGGCGAACCGCTTCTCCAGCTCGGGACCGGCATCCGGCGGGACCTCGATTGCATTGATCTTCACCACAGGGTTCTGGCTGGACATGCGGCCAGGTTACCGCTTGGGCTGGGCAAGATGAGCACATGGACTCCGGACTGTTGACCCCGCGGGGCGGTGACGGCGCGCCCCTGGTGCTGGTGCACGGTCTGATGGGGCGCGGCAGCACGTGGGGGCGTCAGCTGCCGTGGCTCACCGGTCTCGGGTCGGTGTACACCTACGACGCGCCCTGGCATCGCGGCCGCGACGTCGTCCACCCACATCCGATCAGCACCGAGCACTTCGTCGCCGAACTGGCCAATGCGGTCACCGCGCTGGGGCGCCCGGTCACGCTGATCGGGCATTCGATGGGCGGGTTGCACGCGTGGTGCCTGGCCGCGCACCGACCGGATCTGGTGACCGCGGTGGTGGTGGAGGACATGGCGCCGGACTTCCGTGGCCGCACCACTGGACCGTGGGAGCCGTGGCTGCACGCACTGCCGGTCGAATTCGAGACCGAACAACAGGTGCTGGCCGAATTCGGTCCGGTCGCGGGCCGTTATTTCCTCGAGGCGTTCGACCGCACCGCCACCGGCTGGCGGCTGCACGGGCGGCGCCGCCACTGGATCGACATCGCCGCCGAGTGGGGGAGACGCGACTACTGGCAGCAGTGGCAGGAGTTGCGGGCGCCAGCGCTGCTGCTGGAGGCGGGCAATTCGGTCACGCCGCCGGGGCAGATGCGTCGGATGGCCGAAACCGGTTACCGCACAACCTATCTGCGGGTTCCCGACGCCGGTCACCTGATCCACGACGAACAGCCACGGGTGTACCGCGACGCGGTCGAGGCGTTCCTAGCGACGCTCACCCACCGCGCCTGAACCCGGCCAGGACGGATGCTCCTCGAAGCGGGTCCGGATCGCGTCGAGGTCGTGCTGGATCCGGTAGGAGTCGCGGTCCTCGTCGCCCCGGCTGTCGAAGCGACCCGCCATGGGTGCCCACACCCGGAACTGGTCGACGTTCCAGCGCAGGATTCCGGAGCGGTGTGCGGCCCAGATGAGGACCGCACCCAACGCGAACGGGCTGATCACGATGAGGGAGATCAATGTTGTACTCATGGCAGATATCTTTCGACGAACCACATTCCGCCAACAGTGGCAGCACTGACATCTTGCGCTAATATGCTGCCATGGCGTTGAAAAGCGTATCGACACTGGTGCTCGACGGTCTAGCGGTTTTCGAGTTCGGCGTCATCTGCGAGGTCTTCGGCATCGACCGTTCGTCGGACGGCGTGCCCAATTTCGACTTCAAGGTCTGCGGACCGGTGGCCGGCGAACCCGTGCGCACCACCATCGGCGCGCACCTGACTCCCCAGCACGACTTCGGCGACCTCATCGGCGCCGATCTGGTGGCGGTCCCGGCGATCGCGTCGGGCAGGAACGGCTATCCGCCCGAGGCGCTGGAGGTGCTGCGCGCCGCCGCCGACGCCGGCTCGATCATCCTGACGGTGTGCTCAGGCGCGTTCGTGGTCGGTGCCGCGGGTCTGCTCGACGGCCGGCCGTGTACGACCCACTGGATGTACGCCGACCTGTTGGCCCGGACCTATCCGACCGCGCGCGTCGACCGCAACGTGCTGTTCGTCGACGACGGCAACCTGATCACCAGCGCGGGCACCGCGGCCGGTATCGACGCCTGCCTGCATTTGGTGCGTCGTGAACTCGGCAGCGAGGTCACCAACAAGATCGCCCGCCGGATGGTTGTGCCTCCGCAGCGCGACGGCGGCCAGCGCCAGTACATCGAACAGCCGATCCCGGTCAGGTGCTCGGAACGCTTTGCCCCGCATCTGGATTGGATCGTGGCCAACCTCGACAAACCGCACACCGTGAGCACGCTGGCCCGCCGGGCCAACATGTCGGCCCGGACCTTCGCGCGCCGTTTCGTCGAGGAGACGGGCACCACGCCGATGCAGTGGGTGACCGACCAGCGGGTGCTCGACGCACGCCGGATGCTCGAGGAGAGCGACCTCGACATCGACCGCATCGCCGAACGGTCCGGTTTCGGCACGGCCACGCTGCTGCGCCACCACTTCCGCCGCATCATCGGCGTGACCCCGACCGATTACCGCAGGCGCTTCTGCTGCGCCGACCGCCCGGCCGAACAGAGCGCCTGACCGCTCACCCGGCGCGCGGCGCCCCGGGGATCGTCACTGTCCGCCCGCCGAGGTGTCGCGCAGCGAATCGATGGTGATGTGCCCGTCGCGGAACAACGCCTCCATCGCCGCGGCGTCGACCGGACGCGACAGCATGAAGCCCTGTGCGCGGGGGCAGCCCAGTTCGAGCAGCGTCTTGGCCGCGGCCACGGTCTCCACGCCCTCGGCGACCACCTCGAGTTCGAACGCGCCCGCGAGCGCCAGGATGGCCCGCACGATCGCGAGATCGCCGGGGCTCTCGCCGAGGTCGCGGACGAACCCCTTGTCGATCTTCACGGTGTCCACGGGAAGCGACTTGAGATGGGTGAGAACGCTGTAGCCCGTGCCGAAGTCGTCGATCGCGATGCGCACGCCGACATCCTTGAGCGCGGTCAGCGTGTGACGGGTCGCCTCGATGTCCTGGACGACGACGGATTCGGTGATCTCCAGGCAGACGGCCGAACCGTCCAGCCCGAATTCGTCGAGTGTCCCTGCGACCGTCGCCGCGAAACCGTCCGAGACCAACTGCACGGGCGAGACGTTGACCCGCAGGATGGCATCGGTGGCGGTACCGCGAGACCGCCAGCGGGCGAAGTCCGCACACGCCGTGCGCAACACCAGCCGGCCGAGCTTGCCTGCCAGGTTGATGGATTCGGCCACCCCGATGAACGACTCGGGCAGGAGCAAGCCGCGCGTCGGGTGCCGCCAGCGGACCAATGCCTCTGTGCCGAGCACCTTTCCGGTGCGCATGTCGACCTCGGGCAGATAGTGCAGCACCAGCGCGCCGCTGGCTTCGTCGATGACGCCCTCGAGGTGCAGCTCGATGTCGTTGCGGATGGCGTGCTGTGAGGCCATCTCCGTGGTGAACACCGCGGTCTTGCTGCCCCCGGTGCTCTTCGCCGACAGGGCCGCCTGATCGGCGCGGCGCAAAAGGTCCGATGTGGTGTCGTGGCCGGGCGCACCGACCGCCACACCGATACTGACTGTGCGGGCGAGCATCTCGCCGTCGATCACCACTCGCCGTTGCAGCCACACCTGCAGGCGGCGGGCGAAACTCTCGACGCTGGCGACGTCCATCGGCTCGTCGGGCACCACCACGAACTCGTCGCCGCCGACCCGCGCGATCACCGCCGGCTTCTCCGTGCCGGCCTTCAACCGCTCGGCGAACATCTTGATGAACTGGTCGCCCGCGCTGTGGCCCAGGTAGTCGTTGACGGTCTTGAGCCGGTCGAGGTCGAGGAAGAGCACCGCCACCGGACCCGGCTGGCCGTCGGCGAGCCGGTGATCGAGATGCGACATCAGCGCCCGACGGTTGAGCAGGCCGGACAGGTCGTCATGCTCGGCGAGGTACTGCAGCTGCTCTTCGGCGGCGATGCGGGCTTGCAACTGCGCGAACAACGTTGCGATCGCCTGCAGCGCGTTCTGCTCCTCCGGCGTCCATTCGCGGTCGCCCGCCTTGATGAAGCCGAGGATGCCGGAGGTGATGTTGCCGGACAGCAGGGGCACGCACGCCATCGACACCGACGGCAGGCCACGGCCCTCCTCGATGCGGCGTTGGTAGTCGTCGTTGTCCGGCTGCGGCCGCAGGATCAACGGCGTCTTGAGGTACTCCGCCTGCCGGAAGACGGGGTCGGCCTCGGAGAAATAGATCACGCCGATCGGATCGGGGTCCGGGATGTAGTCGCGGATGGGCCATTCGGCCACGAGCTTGGTGGCCTTGATGGCGTGGTCGTTGTGCCGCAGGAAGCTGAAGTCGACGCCGAGGTGGTCGACGAGGTCGGCGAGTACCCGGGTGCAGCTGTCGGTCACGTTGGTCGCGGTGGCGGCCATCAGCTCCGCCGCCGCCGCGGTCACGACCTGATCGAGGCTGCGGGTCATGTGCTCACGGTATCCCGCTGACAGGTGGCCTGGAGGCCGACCGTGTTGGTACGGCAGCGTTCACCGCGCTTCACCGGCGAGTGCGAAGCGGCCGTCGTCGGTCTGCTCGACCAGACCGTCTACCAGCAGCGAATCGAGTGCCCGGTCCCGTTGCGCGGGGTCGGTCAGCCAAGCGGTGTCGAGTTGGGCACGTGTGACGGGGGACTCACTTCCGCGCAGCACATCGAGCAGCCTGCCGCGAACCTGACGGTCGGTGCCGGCATACCGCTGCACCCGCCGGGCCGGGGTCGTCGCCGCCGGATATCCGAGCGAGCGCCACGTACACGCGGTGAGCGGGCACAGGCCGCAGCGCGGCGTGCGGGCCGTGCACACCGTCGCCCCCAGTTCCATCAGCGCAACCGAGAACCGCGGCGCGTCAGCGCCTTCCGGCAGCAGCGCCTCGACGTCGGCGAGGTCGCGACTGCTGGCGGGGCTGTCGGCGCGGCCGTGCACCGCGCGGGCCACGACCCTGCGGACGTTCGTGTCCACCACCGGAACCCGCTGTCCGTAGGCGAAACAGGCGACCGCTCGTGCGGTGTACACCCCGATCCCGGGCAGGGTGAGCAGCACGTCGACGTCGGAGGGCACCCGATCGCCGTGCTCGGCCGCGATCACCGTCGCGCACTCGTGCAACCGCTTGGCGCGACGCGGGTATCCGAGTTTGCCCCACGCGCGCAGCACGTCGGCGGCACTGGCCGCCGCCGTCGCCGACGGGGTCGGCCAGCGCGCGATCCAGCTGAGCCAGACCGGCTCGACGCGGGCCACCGGGGTCTGCTGCAGCATGAACTCGCTGACCAGGATCTGCCACGGTGTCACGCCGGGTCGGCGCCACGGAAGATCACGCTGTTCGCGTTCGTACCACGCCAACAGGACGGCCGGATCGATCATCTCTCAACCACTCAGGCACAATATTCGCCATGCCGAATACCAGCCCGGTGACCGCGTGGAAGGCACTCAAGGAGGGTAACGAGCGCTTCGTCGCGGGTACGCCCGAACATCCCAGTCAGAGCATCGAGTACCGCGCGAGCCTCGCCGAGGGTCAGCACCCGACCGCGGTGGTGTTCGGCTGCGCCGACAGCCGGGTCGCCGCCGAGATCATCTTCGACCAGGGGCTCGGCGACATGTTCGTGGTCCGTACGGCCGGCCACGTCATCGACTCCGCGGTGCTCGGTTCGATCGAGTTCGCCGTCGCGGTGCTCGACGTGCCGCTGATCGTGGTGCTCGGCCACGACAGCTGCGGTGCCGTCAAGGCGACGCTGTCCGCGCTCGACGACGGCGTGGTGCCGTCCGGATGGGTGCGCGACGTGGTGGAGCGGGTCACCCCGTCGATCCTTCGGGGCCGACGCGAAGGCCTCAGCCGCGTCGACGAATTCGAGGCTCGCCACGTCAACGAGACCGCGGTGCAGCTGCAGGAGCGTTCCGGCACGATCGCCGAGCGGATCGCCGCGGGCACCCTCGCCATCGCCGGGGTGACCTACCACCTCGCCGACGGTCAGATCCAGCTGCGCGACCACCTGGGCGACATCGGCGAGGCCTGACACTCGGCGCTGCCCGGCGACACGCCGAGTCGCCTCGGACAACTGAGCCTGACCAGGCCTTACCTTGGTCGTGTGCTGGATCTCGAACCGCAAGGCCCCCTGCCCACGCAGATCTATTGGCGACGCCGGGCGCTGGCGCTGGGCATCGCGGTGGTCATCATCGGGATCGTCGCCGCAATCGTGGTGATGGTGGTGTCGGGCGGTTCCGGCGCGGAGACGAAGAACGCCGACCAGCAGTCGGCGGCCCCCGCCGAGGCCGCGCCGACGCCGCTGCCGGGGGAGAACCCCGAGGTCAAGACCCCGATCGTGCCGCCGCCCCAGCAGGCGCCGCCGCCGACCCCCACGCCCACCGCCGCCGTCACACCCCCGCCGGTGCTGCAGGAGGGCGACGACTGCCCGGATTCCACGCTCGCCGTCAAGGGCATCACCAGCCAGCCCGAGTACGTCGTCGGCGACCAGCCGAAGTTCACGATGGTCGTCACCAACATCGGCCTGGTGGCCTGCAAGCGCGATGTCGGCGCCGCCGTCCTCGCCGCCTATGTCTACTCGCTGGACAACACCAGGCTGTGGTCGAACCTCGACTGCGCGCCGTCCAACGAGACGCTGGTCAAGACGTTCGCCCCGGGCGAGCAGGTCACCACGGAGGTCACCTGGACCGGGATGGGTTCGGCGCCGCAGTGCCCGCTGCCGCGTCAGCCGATCGGCGCCGGCACCTACAACCTGATCGTGCAGCTGGGCAACCTGCGGTCGTCACCGGTGCCGTTCATCCTCGCTCCGTCCGCACCGCCCGGTCAGGCGCCTGCCCCCGGCGCGCCCGGCGCCCAGCCTCCCGGCCCCGGCGTCGGCTGAGTTCAGGCCAGCCGGTCGGCGATCGTCGACTCGGCCAGCAGGGACAGACCTTCCCTGATGTGGCGCGCCCACATCGAACCGATGCCCTCGACCGACTGCAGGTCGTCGGCGCTGGCGGCGAGCAGACCCTGCAGCGAACCGAAGTTGCGCACCAGCAGGTCGACGTGGGCGAACTGCAGCCGCGGTATGCCTGCCATGGCCCGGTAGCCGCGCGAGCTCATCGCCGAATCCTGCGCCTCGAGCGTGGACGGATAGCCGAAGACCCTTGCCAGCGTGGTGAAGTCGAGTAGCTCGTTGTCCGACAGCGAGTCCAGTTCCTCGAGCGTCGCGCTGACCTGTGCGGGGGTCGGCGGGTCGGGGTTGGCGTGATAGTCGCGCACGATCAGCTCGCGGGCGTTGTCGTTGTCGCCGACGAGTTCTTCGAGCTGCAGCTTGAGCTGGCGTCCGTCGGTGCCGAGTTCGACCACGTCGGCATCGATTTCCAGGCTGATCCGCCGCACCATCTCCAGCCGCTGCACCACGGTCATCACGTCCCGCAGCGTCACGAAGTCCTCGATCTCCGCGGTCGACAGCTGCCGGCTCACCTCGTCGAGGCGGGACTTGTAGCGCTCGAGCGTGGCGATCGTCTGGTTGGCGCGCGACAGGATCGTCGGGGTGTCGGGAACCACGTGCCGCTCACCGGCCACGTACACGGTCACGATGCTCATCGAGTGGCTGACCGAGATCACCGGATAACCGGTCTGGATCGCGGTGCGCTCGGCGGAGCGGTGCCGGGTGCCGGATTCGTCGGTCGGGATGGACGGATCCGGAACGAGCTGGACGTTGGCGCGCAGGATGCGGGTGCCGTCACTGGACAGCACCACCGCACCGTCCATCTTCGACAGCTCGCGCAGTCGGGTAGGGGCGTAGCGCACGTCGAGTTCGAATCCGCCGTCGCAGATCGTCTCGACGCTGTCGTCGTACCCGAGCACGATCAGCGCGCCGGTCCGGCCGCGCAGGATGCGCTCCAGCCCGTCGCGCAGCGGTGTCCCCGGTGCCAACCGGCCGAGTGTCTCCCGCAGCGTCGGACGGGCCAGCTGGACGACATTGCTGCCCGTCCTGGCGGTCTTCACGGCCATTGTTCCTCCCGGGCGCGCTGCCTGCTCTTCGCGCAAGCGCTCATCGCTGCTTTTTGCTCTTCGCGCAAGCGCTCATCGCTGCTTTTTGCTCTTCGCGCAAGCGCTCATCGCTGCTTTTTGCTCTTCGCGCAAGCGCTCATCGCTGCTTCCTGCTCTTCGCGCAAGCGCTCATCGGCCGCCATTGTCCGCGATGCGGTACAGCACCTGCAACGCCGCCGAGATGTTCTGAGCCGGAAGCAGCCGCAAGCCGGGCGGCACCGTCGTCGTCCCAGGCGGCACCACCGCGGTGGTGAACCCGAGCCGCGCGGCTTCCGCCAGGCGGCGGTCCATCCCGGTCACGCGGCGCAGATCGCCCGCCAGCCCCAGCTCGCCGATCACCACCGAGTTGGCCGGCATCGCCCGCTCCTGACGCGCCGAGGCCATCGCGAGGGCGACCGCGAGATCCGACGACGGATCGGTCAGCCTCATCCCGCCGACCGTCGACAGGTAGATGTCGCAGGGGCCCACCTGCAGTCTGGTGTGCTTGTCGAGGACCGCCGCGATCATCGCGGCGCGGGCCGAGTCGATGCCGCTGACGGCACGGCGGGGATGCGGTCCGGTGGGCTGGCCCACCAGCGCCTGCACCTCACCGATGAGCGGTCGTTTCCCGTCGAGGGTGACGGTGACCGCGGTCCCGGCCACCGGAGTGTCGCGCTGGTCGCGGAACAGGCCGGACGGATCGGCCACACCCTCGATCCCGCTGTCGTGCAACTGGAAACAGCCGACCTCGTCGGCGGCGCCGAACCGGTTCTTCACACCGCGCACCATCCGCAGCGTCGAGGCGCGGTCGCCCTCGAAGTGCAGCACCACGTCGACGAGATGTTCCAGCGAGCGCGGCCCGGCGATCGCCCCGTCCTTGGTGACGTGACCGACGAGCACCATCGCGATCCCGCCCGGCCCCGCCGCGCCCTTGGCGTACTGGGTCAGCGCGGTGGTGACCGCCCTGACCTGGGTGACGCCGCCCGTGACGCCGTCGGCCTCCGAGGTGGACATCGTCTGCACCGAGTCCACGACGACGAGGCTGGGACCCACCGCGTCGATGTGGCCGAGCGCGGTCGGTAGATCGGACTCCGCGGCGAGGTACAGCTCGTCATGGGCGCAGCCGGTGCGCTCGGCGCGTAACCGGACTTGGCCCGCGGACTCCTCCCCGGTCAGGTACAGCGCGCGCCGACCGGAGGCGGCCCAGCGGTGGGCGACCTCGAGCAGCAGGGTGGACTTGCCGACGCCGGGATCACCGGCGAGCAGCGTCACGGATCCGGGTACCAGCCCGCCGCCGAGCACCCGGTCGAGTTCGCCGATCCCGGTCGCGTCGTGTCTCGTGCGGCCCGGGTCGATACTGCTGATCGGCACCGCGGGGGAGTTGGGTGCGACCGCGCGCCGGGCGGGCGAACCCGCGATCGAGGCGACCACCGCGACTTCCTCGACGGTGCCCCAGGTGCCGCAATCCGGGCAGCGGCCCACCCATTTGGCGGTGAGGTGCCGGCACTCCGAACAGCGGTATTGAGAACGTGCCTTGGCCACGCGACGACCGTATCGGTCGGTCCCGACAGAACGGGCCCGCGGGCCGACGTGTCGGTGCGGCGGTCAGTGCCCGCCGGAGTGCGAGCCGCCGCCGGAGTCGTCGCGGCGCGGTTCCTCGCCTGCCGAGATCGGCACCTGGACCGTCACCTCGCCGCTGCGCTGGAACGTGAAGGTGAACGGGTAGGTGAGCCCGTTGGTGATGGGCTTGGACAGCGTGACGTCGACGGTCAGGGCTTCGGCCGGTTCGGCGCTCTCCAGCGCGGCCGTCTGGCCGTCGGGCTCACCGGCGACCAGCACCCCGCCGGGAGCGATCGTGGTGTCTCCCTGCACCGGCGCCGAACCGACGTCGGAGCGGATCGACACCAGCCGGTCGGGCTGGTCGGCCGACTCGTTGGCGGCGACGAACAGCAGTTCGGCCTCGCTGCCGGGGCGGACGTAGTCGGAGGTCTGGGGGGCCCGCAGGTGCACGTTGCGCAGTGCGATGTCGCCGACTCCGGCGTTCACGCCGTTGACGGCGGGGGCCTGGGTGGCGGTCTGGGAGATCTGCCCGGCTCCGCAGGCGGTGAGGGCGACGGCGAGCCCGCAGGCCGCCAGCCCGGAGGTGACGGCAGAAGCGCGCGGATGGATGCGGTTCACTCAAGCCTCCTGCAGAGGGGTCGCCCAGCGGTCGTTCACAGTTCGACTATGCAGAGTAGTAGGTGAGGGTCGATCGTGAACACGGTGGGCCACGCGGCGGGCGCGGGCGCGCAGCCCAACGGTGTTGCGCGGCACCTGTAACGGCGTCCGCAGGGGTGTCGCGAGCGGTGTGGTAACGGCGTTCTGGATCGTTAGCGCGTTGCATGAAATGGGCACCCTGTCAACCCCTGATCTTCACCGCTTGTGCCCCTGACCTGCACAGTTGTTCCGCACGTGTCGGCGCACCGTGTTAGCATGGACACGTGAAAGGGGCTCGAAACTGATGATTTTCAAGGTCGGAGACACCGTCGTATACCCACACCACGGTGCTGCGTTGATCGAAGCGATCGAAACCCGAACCATCAAGGGCGAGCAGAAGGAGTACCTCGTCCTCAAGGTCGCCCAGGGCGATCTCACCGTTCGAGTACCCGCTGACAACGCCGAATATGTCGGTGTGCGCGACGTGGTCGGCCAGGAGGGTCTCGACAAGGTCTTCCAGGTGCTGCGGGCACCCCACACCGAGGAGCCGACGAACTGGTCGCGCCGCTACAAGGCGAACCTGGAGAAGCTGGCGTCCGGTGACGTGAACAAGGTGGCCGAGGTCGTGCGCGACCTGTGGCGCCGTGATCAGGAGCGCGGGCTGTCCGCCGGCGAGAAGCGCATGCTGGCCAAGGCCCGGCAGATCCTGGTCGGTGAGCTCGCACTCGCCGAGAACACCGACGACGAGAAGGCCACCACCATTCTCGATGAGGCACTCGCCGCCGCGTCCTGACGCGCGATGACCACAGTGGCCGTCGTTCCGGCCGCGGGATCCGGTCAACGGCTCGCGGCCGGAGCGCCGAAGGCGTTCGTGAATCTCGCCGGGCGGCCGATGCTCGAACGTGCGATCGCCGGGCTGCGGGAATCCGGCGTCGTCGACAGCATCGTCGTCGCCGTCCCGCCGAGCCGCAGCGACGAGGCGAAACTCGTCTTCGGCGGTGACGCCGTGATCGTGACCGGCGGCGCCGACCGTACCGAATCGGTGAGTCTGGCACTGTCCGCCGTCGGCGACGCCGATTTCGTCCTCGTCCACGACGCCGCGCGCGCCCTCACCCCGCCCTCGCTGGTGGTCCGCGTGGTGCGGGCGCTCGAAGCCGGGCACAGCGCGGTCGTTCCCGCGCTCCCGGTCGCCGACACCATCAAGGCCGTCGACGCCAACGGGGCCGTGCTCGGCACCCCCGAGCGGGCCGGACTGCGCGCGGTCCAGACCCCGCAGGGGTTCCACATCGACGTGCTGCGCCGGGCCTATGCGCGCGCGGGTGAGGGCGGCTTCACCGACGATGCGTCGATGGTCGAACAGGCCGGCGGACAGGTCCAGGTCGTCGACGGCGACCCACTGGCCTTCAAGATCACCACCCCGCTCGACCTCGTGCTCGCCGAGGCCATCCTCGCCGGTGCGCGGTGACCGCCCGATGACGCTGCCGCGGGTGGGTCTGGGCACCGACGTCCACCCCATCGAAGCAGGACGACCCTGCTGGCTGCTGGGGCTGCTGTTCGAGGGCGCCGACGGCTGTGCCGGACATTCCGACGGCGACGTCGCGGCACACGCGCTCTGCGACGCGCTGCTGTCGGCGGCGGGGCTCGGCGATCTCGGTGAGGTCTTCGGCACCGGCCGGCCCGAGTGGGAGGGCGTCAGCGGCGCGGACATGCTCCGTCACGTCCGCGGACTGTTGCAGGAGGCGGGTCTGCGGGTGGGCAATGCCGCCGTGCAGGTGATCGGCAACCGGCCGAAGGTCGGTCCGCGGCGCGCCGAAGCGCAGGCGCTGCTGTCCGGTCTGATCGGGGCCCCGGTGTCGGTTTCGGCGACGACGACGGACGGGCTCGGGCTGACCGGTCGCGGTGAAGGTGTGGCGGCGATCGCCACCGCTCTCGTGGTCGATGACGGTGAACGGCATATAGGCCGGTAAGCTGGCCCGTCGTGACCGATCGCGCAGAAGCGGGCCGGTCGGCGACGTCGCCGACGGGCCTGAGGCTCTACGACACCATGGCGGGTGCCGTGCGCGATTTCGTGCCGTTGCGCGCCGGCCACGTCTCCATCTACCTCTGCGGGGCGACCGTCCAGGGTCTTCCGCACATCGGCCACGTCCGCAGCGGCGTGGCGTTCGACGTGCTGCGGCGCTGGCTGACCGCCAAGGGTTTCGACGTGGCGTTCATCCGCAACGTCACCGACATCGACGACAAGATCCTCACCAAGGCCGCCGACGCCGGCCGGCCGTGGTGGGAGTGGGCCGCCACCTACGAGCGCGCGTTCAGCGCCGCCTATGACGCGCTGGGCGTGCTGCCGCCATCGGCCGAACCGCGGGCGACCGGCCACATCACCCAGATGGTCGAACTGATCGAGCGGTTGATCGAACGCGGACACGCCTACGCTGCCGATCAAGAAGGCAACGGCGACGTCTACTTCGACGTCTCGACGCTGCCCGACTACGGCAAGCTCTCCGGCCACCGCATCGACGACGTCCACCAGGGCGAGGGTGTGGCGACCGGCAAACGCGACCAGCGCGACTTCACGCTGTGGAAGGGCGCCAAACCGGGGGAACCGTCGTGGCCCACCCCCTGGGGCCGCGGCCGGCCCGGATGGCACACCGAGTGCGTCGCGATGTGCGAGGCGTACCTCGGTGCCGAGTTCGACATCCACGCCGGCGGCATGGACCTGGTGTTCCCCCACCACGAGAACGAGATCGCCCAGGCCGAGGCTGCCGGCGACGGTTTCGCCCGCTTCTGGCTGCACAACGGCTGGGTGACCATGGGCGGCGAGAAGATGAGCAAGTCGCTCGGCAATGTGCTGTCCATTCCCGCTGTGCTGCAACGGGTTCGGGCCGCCGAACTGCGGTACTACCTCGGCAGTGCGCACTACCGGTCGATGCTGGAGTTCTCCGAGACCGCGCTGCAGGATGCGGTCAAGGCCTACACCGGGATCGAGGACTTCCTGCACCGTGTCCGCACGCGGGTGGGCACCGTGGTGCCCGGCGAGTGGACCGAGAAGTTCGCCGCCGCGCTCGACGACGATCTGGCGGTGCCGATCGCGCTGGCCGAAGTGCACGCCGCCCGCGCGATCGGCAACCGGGCGCTCGACTCCGGCGATCACGAGACCGCGATGACGCAGGCCCGCTCCATCCGCGCGATGATGGGCATCCTGGGCTGCGATCCGCTCGACGAGCGGTGGGAGTCGCGCGACGAGACGTCGGCGGCGCTGGCCGCGGTCGACGTGCTGGTGCGGTGGGCGCTCGAGGGTCGCGCCGAGGCCCGCAGCCGCAGGGACTGGGCGACGGCCGATCAGATCCGCGACCGGCTCAAGGAAGCCGGCATCGAAGTGACCGACACCGCCGACGGTCCGCAATGGTCGCTGCTCGACGGCGACAGCAAGGATGCCTGACGATGGCGGGTAACTCGAAACGCCGTGGCGCGGTGCGCAAGGCCGGCACCAAGAAGGGCCCGACCGTCGGCTCCGGCGGCGTGCGGCGCCGCGGGCTCGAAGGCCGCGGCGCGACACCGCCGGCGCACCTGCGGCCCAACCACCCCGCCGCCAAGCGGGCGGCCAAGGCGGCCAAACAACAGCAGCGCCGGCCGGCGCGCAAGACCGACGAGACCGAACTGGTCCTCGGCCGCAACCCGGTGGTGGAGTGCCTGCGCGCCGGGGTGCCGGCCACGGCGCTGTACGTGGCGATGGGCACCGACGCCGACGAGCGCGTCACCGAGGCGGTCCAGATCGCCGGCGACACCGGGATTCCCATCCTGGAGGTGCCGCGTCCTGACCTCGACCGGATGAGCGCCAACGCGCTGCACCAGGGCCTGGCGCTGCAGGTGCCGCCGTACGACTACGCCCACCCCGACGACCTGCTCGCGACGGCGAAGGCCGACGGCGCGCCCGCGCTGCTGGTCGCGCTCGACAACATCTCCGATCCGCGCAACCTCGGCGCGATCGTGCGTTCGGTGGCGGCGTTCGGGGGGCACGGCGTGCTGATCCCGCAGCGCCGCTCGGCGTCGGTGACGGCGGTCGCGTGGCGCACGAGCGCGGGCGCCGCGGCCCGGCTGCCGGTGGCCCGCGCGACGAACCTCAACCGCACGCTGAAGAGTTGGGGCGATGCGGGTCTGCAGGTGGTCGGCCTGGACGCCGGCGGGGACACCACGCTCGACGAACTGGACGGCGCAGGGCCGATGGTCGTGGTCGTGGGCTCGGAGGGCAAGGGTCTGTCGCGGCTCGTCCGTGAGCACTGCGATGCCGTGGTGTCGATCCCGATGGCGGGTCCCACCGAATCGCTCAACGCGTCGGTGGCCGCGGGTGTGGTGCTGGCCGAGATCGCCCGTCAGCGACGCGGCTGAGTCACACCCCGATCACCCGGAGTCCCACCCACAGGCCCGACACCGCCGCGATCAACGTGAGCGGCACCGTGCACAACCCCACAGCGGTGAACCTCAGGACCCCGGTCGACACGTCGGCGCGGTTAACTACGTTGCGCCACAACAGGTTCGCCAGTGAGCCGACGTAGGTGAGGTTCGGGCCCACGTTGACACCGATCAGCACCGCCAGCACCGCCGCGGGCCCGGCGACCGTCACCAGCGGCAGCAGGACCAGCACCGCGGGCAGGTTGTTGACGAGGTTGGACAGCACCGCCGCGACGGCGGCGATGCCGAGCAGTGCGAGGAACCCGGCGCCGTCGGGGATCACCGCGTGCATCGCGACGTCGAGGCCCTGGCTCATCACCGCCTCGACGACCACTCCGAGACACAGCACGAACGCGAGGAACGGCACGTTGGCCGACCGCACGATGCCGCGGACCGTGCTGCGGCCCTGGCGCAGCCCCCGCACGGCGAGCACCACCGCACCCGCGAGCGCCGCCCAGGCCGGCGCCACGTCGAACAGTGAGGTCACCGCGAAACCGGCCAGCGTCATGGCGAGCACGGCGAGCACGAACATCGGCATCTCGACGTCGGGCAGCGGTTCGTCGCGGCGCGGCGCGACGGCCAGATCGCGGGTGAACAGCGCCCGCAGCACGAGGTACTCGACCAGGATCGCGGCCAGCCACGGCAGCGTCATCAGCGCGGCGAAATGCATGAACGACAGCCCGGCGGCGGTGAACGCCAGCAGGTTGGTCAGGTTCGACACCGGCAGCAGCAGCGACGCGCTGTTGGACAGGTGCGCGGTGGCGTACGCGTGCGGGCCGGCCGGGATGGACAGCGTGCGGCAGGTGGCCAGCACGACCGGGGTGAGCAGGACGACCGTCGCGTCGAGGCTGAGGATCGCGGTGGTGCCGGTGGCGATCACGAACACGACCGCCAGTAGCCGGCGGGGATCGCCCGCACCCGAGCGCGCCATCCACACGCCGGCCGCGTGGAACAGCCCGGCGTCGTCGCACAGTTGCGCCAGCACCAGGACCGCGGCGAGGAACCCGACCACCGGCGCCAGCCGCGCCACCTCGGCCGCGGCGTCGTCGACGGAGATGGTCCCGGTGGCGATCAACAGCCCGGCGGCGGGGACGGCGACGACCGCCTCGGGCCACCCGCGCGGCCGCACGAGCGCGAAGGTCAGGACGGCGGCAAGCAGCAGCAACGCGAGGAACACCGATGGACCCCGTCAGCGCCAGGGGTCGTCGCGCTGCCAGAGCACGGGCAGGTGCAGCGCGACGCGGTCCTCGTCGGCAAGCGCGGCCAACACCCGTATGGAGTGGTCGAGGTCGTCGGCGGCGTAGGGCAGGGCACGCAGCGGTCGGTGCAGCGGCCGGAAGAAGTCGTCCCAGTGGATCAGCACCACCCGGCGGGCGCCGACCGGGCGGACGGTCTCGGCCCAGTAGTCGCGCAGATAGCGTTCCGGTTGCCGTCCGAGCTGACCGACTCCGAGATAGACCACGTCGGCACGGGTGCCGCGCAGTGCCCCCGGCACGAAGCCGGCGCTTCCCACGATCAGCAGACTGCGCGCCGTCGGCCGGTGGCGCACGAGCACCGACCATGCTTCGCCGCAGCGATATGCCGACGCCCTGACGGGCGGTGCCAGGGGCCGCTCGATGACGCCGGGGAAGCGGTCGGGCGGGCAGTGGCCGGATTCGACGAGGGTCAGGTCGTAGGCCCCGAAGCCGACGGTGTCCCTGGATCGGACTGCGCTGATGCGGTTCTCGGGCAGCCCGTGGCCGCGGCCGAGTCGTGCCGCCGAGTTTCCGCCGACGAGGACGGCGCCCGTGCGTTCGGCCACCAGTGCCGAGTCGAGCGCGTGGTCGAAGTGGGTGTGCACCGGCAGCACCGCATCGAGGCGGTCGATGCGCAGGCGCGACAGGCAGCCCTCGACGCGGGGCGGCGAGGGGGCGATGCGGCGAAGCGCGACCGACAGCAGACCGGGGCGGGAGAAGAAGCCGTCGGTCATCACCGCGGAGGACCCGTCGTCGATCAGCAGTGTGGTGACGCCGGCCCACGTGACCGTGAGGGGGGATTCCGGTGTGGCGGCGGGTGTGTCGAACCACTGGGCGTGATCCCGGAGATCGGGCCGTCCGGGTCGTACGCGCATGCGCCTTACTCTAGGCCCGACCCTTCGGCGGGCCCTCGACGGCGATCGGACGAACGTGCCTGCGCCGTCTCGTCGAGTGCGGCGCAGGGGTCCTCGTGCCAGTCGCCGAACGGGTCCTCGAGACCCGGCCACGCCTGCGGCCGGCTCAACTCGTCGTCGGTGAGCAGCGCGCGGGCCAGCACGCGCCGCACGGTTTCCGGGTCGGCTCCGCACACCAACACGGTGAGGGCGATGTGACGGTCGCCGAAGCGCTCGTCCCAGTGCCCCGCGGCGAGCGCGACGCGCTCCGGCGCGGCGTAGGCCCGTCGGTGCGGCCCCATCGCTGCGAGCCAGTCGCCGGCGTGGCCGACGTGCAGCCCGCCGCCCGCCGATTCCATCCACACCACCGCATCGGGCTGGCTCGCCAGCCAGGCCCGCCCGCGCAGGCGCACCACGCCGTCGAGCAGATCGTCGATCGCCTGGTGGAGGCGGAGGGGATGAAACGGCCGGCGCGCGGTGAACTCGACGAGGGCCACGTCGCCGTCGGGACGCAACGGCGGTTCGCCCGCCAGCAGCGCATCATGCGGGTTGTGCGCGCGGCCACGGCGCGCATCGGGGTCGAGGTTGGCCACGGCCGTGGCGAGTTGGTCGGTGCCGACGGTGATCCGCGCGCGGGGCGCGAGCCGGCGAAGTACGGCCAGGGTCCTGCGGTCCGGTTCGGTGAGTACCACGACGTCGGCGAACTCGGCCTGGCCGACGACCACCTGGGCGACCGTGCGGGTGGCGTCGAGGTCGTCGTCGCCGAGGGCCTGGGCCAGCCAGACTCTCGTGTCCACGGTCGTCACCACCGCCTCGATCGACACGTCGCGGCCGGCCGGCCCGTCGATGTATCCGGGGCCCACATGGACCGAGACGTTGTCGATCGACCAGCACACGGGCTCCGGCTCCAGCCATGGCGCGAGCAGCACGACGATGCGGGTGACGTCCTCACGCCGGTGCAGCCGGCGCAGCAGCACCAACAGGTCGCCTCGCGTGGTGCAGCCGACGCAGCCTTTCGCGAGCTCCAACGGCCATTCCGAGACGAGCACCCGCTCGTGGCGGTGCGTGGCGACGGTGCGGATCACCACCTGCCCGTCGAAGCGGTGGCTCACCACCACAGTGCCCGGTGTGGCCATCAGCACGTCGCACACCGCGTTCGACTGTCCTTGGCCGGCAACGACGATCACCGGTGTCCGCATCACACCTCCACTGTTGAGAATCGTTTTCAATAACTCGCGGCCCTACGGTACAGTCCCGAGCCGACGTTGTCGAAAATCGTTTTCATTAACACGATCGGGAGGATCGCCATGTCCGCGCACTGTCAGGTCACCGGCCGCGCACCGGGCTTCGGCAATCGGGTGTCGCATTCGCACCGTCGGACGCGACGGCGCTGGGATCCCAACATCCAGCGCAAGACCTATTACGTGCCGTCCGAAGGACGGCGGGTGACGCTGCGGGTCAGCGCCAAGGGCATCAAGGTGATCGATCGCGACGGCATCGACGCCGTCGTGGCCCGCATTCGCCGCCGAGGCGGCTCGATCTGATGGCCCGCAATGAGATCCGGCCGATCGTGAAGCTCAGGTCGACCGCGGGAACCGGCTACGTCTACGTCACCCGGAAGAACCGGCGCAACGATCCGGACCGCCTGGTCCTCAAGAAGTACGACCCCGTCGTGCGCCGCCACGTCGACTTCCGGGAGGAACGCTGATGGCGACGAAGGCGAGGAACGCCGGTTAAGATCGCCCGGAACGCGCATCGCCGGTGCTGCGCTGCAACGTCTTCCGCGCGACTCGAGTGCGGTGCGGTTGCGCAACCGCGATTCCGTCGGCGGCCGGCCGCGCGGCCACCTGCGCAAGTTCGGGCTGTCTCGTGCGCATGCGGGAGCTGGCGCACCGGGGCGAGCTGCCCGGGGTCCGGAAAGCGAGTTGGTGAGGTGATGGCACAGAGAAGGGCGCCGAAACGGTAGGCGCTACGCCGCCACCTACGCCGCCACCTAGGCCGCTGCGGCCCGGCTGCTGCGGATCCCCGCGACCGCCGCACCGAGGCAGGCCAGCGCCACCGCGCCGGCGAACCACGGAAACACCACGGTGAGATTCCAGCGGGTCGCGGCCCAGCCGGCGGCCAGGGTGGGCACCGCCATGGCCGTGTAGGCCAGCAGGTAAAACGCCGACATCGTCTCCCCGCGCCTGCCGGCCGGCACCACCTCCGACAGGTGGCGCAGCGACCCGCCGAAGCCCAGCCCGAACGTCGCGCCGAGCAGCGCCGCGGCGACGAACACCAGCTGCCACTGGTGGGTCAGCAGCACCGGGATCGTGACGAGCAGGGCGACCGCCATGCCGACGTCGCCGATGACGGCGGCGTGGCGGGCGGGCACCCGGGTGGCCGCCAGTTGGGCGAGCGCGGCGGCGAACGCCGTGGTGCCCACCACGGCGCCACCGAACACCAGGTTGTCGATGTGGGTCTGGCGCGCCGCCAGCGACGGGTACAGCGACAGCAGCACGCCCAGCACCGACCAGGACGCCATCGCGCCCAGCGCGGAGAACCAGAAATCCCGTCGGATCGCCTGCGGCACAGCCGGTCTCGCGATGCGGATGCGGCCCCGGGTGCGCTCGGTGTGCGGTTCGCGCAGCGCCAGCAGTCCGACGCCGACGATCAGGCACAGCACCGCGACGACCGCGTACGGTGTGCGCAGCGGATGCGGTGCGTACTGCGCCAGCAGCGCGGACCCGAGGATCGCGACGGTCATGCCGATGTTGAAGCTCACGCCGCTCAGTTGGCCGGTCCGCACGCCGTGGTGCGGTCGCAGGTCGAGCAGCGCGGCGGCGCCCGCGACGACGATCGAACCCACCGCGGCGCCGTGGATGGCCCGGGCCAGTAGCAGGGTCGCCATGGTGTCGGCGACCAGGAACACGCCGAGGCCGACGACCAGCGCCACCAGCGCGACGATGAGGACCGGTTTGCGGCCGACGACGTCGGAGATCCGGCCGGACACCAGAACGGCGCCGAGTGCGGCGACGGCGTACACCGCGAAGATGATCGTGGTCGCCAGTGGTGACAGATGCCAGTTCGACTCGTAGAGGCCGTACAGCGGTGCGGGGACTCCGGAGACCCCGAGCGCCACGCCGCTCAGCACGAGCAGCATGGGGTAGGCCCACCGCTGCGTCTCGAGTGAACGGTCGACTGACACCATCGGTCACCCCCGGGTAGGTTTGACGGACATCGAACCCAATCGAGCGTACGCTGGGTTTGACGATCATCAAACTTGCGTGGTGAAGGACACTCTCATGGCGGACGACACGGTGACCGCCGCTCCGGTGGCGCCGCTGCAGCAGGTGCTGGCGGCACTGCAGGACCCGGTCCGCCTCGAGGTCGTCCGGCGGTTGTACAACGCGGGCGCAGCGCTGCAGTGCGGTGCGCTCTACGACGGCATCAACAAGTCGACGGCCACCCACCATTTCAAGATCCTGCGGGAGGCCGGTGTCACAGAGCGATTGGTGCTCGACGGCCTGACCCATCAGCGGCTCCGGCGCGAGGAGGTCGACATCGCACTCCCCGGGTTGCTCGACAGCGTCGTGCGCAGCGCGAACCGTCAGGCTGACGCTAGCTGAACGGGGCGAGGGTGACGCCCCCGGCGGTCAACCGGTCCCGCACGGCGGTGGCGATCCGCACCGCTCCGGGCGAATCCCCGTGCACGCACACGGAATGCACCGTGATCTCGACGGTGGAACCGTCGATCGCGGTGACGTGGCCCTCGGTCACCATCGAGATGACGCGGTCGGCGATCTCGTCGACATCGTGCAGCACCGCGCCGGGTTCCCGCCGCGACACCAGTTGGCCGTCGGGCCGGTACGCCCGGTCGGCGAAGGCCTCGGCGACCGTGGTCAGGCCCAGCTCGCGGGCCTCCTCGAAGAACGCCGAGCCGGCGAGTCCGAGAACGGGCAGCCGGGGATCGACCGCGTGCACCGCGGCCGCCACCGCGCGCGCCTGATCGCGGTGGGTGACGATCGTGTTGTACAGCGCCCCATGGGGTTTCACATAGGAGACGGCGGTACCCGCGGCGGCGGCAAGGGCCGAGAGTGCGCCGATCTGGTACATCACGTCGGCGGTCAGATCCTCGGGTGTGGCGTCGATGAACCGTCGGCCGAAGCCGGCGAGATCGCGGTAGCTGACCTGGGCGCCGATGCGCACCCCGCGGGCGGCGGCCGCCCGGCAGACGCGGGCCAGCCCGGCGGGGTCGCCGGCGTGGAAGCCACACGCCACGTTGGCCGAAGTGACGATCTCGAGCATGGCGTCGTCGTCGCCCAGCGTCCACACCCCGAATCCCTCACCGAGGTCCGCGTTGAGGTCGACGGATGATTCCGGCACGTCGCCCAGCCTAGTGTCAGCCCGGTCCGTCCAGGTCGAGTCGGTGATCCGCGGCGTCGACCACCGCGGCGTCGTGGGTGGCGGCGACCACCGTCGTCCCTGATCGGGCGAAGCGGCGCAGGTGAGCGACGACCTGTGCGCAGGTCACCGCGTCCAGCCCGGTGGTCGGCTCGTCGAGGAGCAGCAGCGGCGCCTGCTGGGCGAAGGCCTGGGCGAGCAGGACCCGCTGGCGCTGGCCTCCGGACAGTTCGCCGAGGCTGCGATGCCGGACCCCCGTCAGCCCGAACTCGGCGAGCCAGCGGTCGACCACCGCATGGTCGGCGTCCGTCGGGCGCCGCAGCAGCCGGAGGCGGCGCCATCGGCCCATCATCACCGCCTCCGCCGTGGTGATCGGGAACGTGTCGGTGACGTGGCTGCGCTGCACCGCGAGTGCGATATCGGAGGTGTCCGTGCGGACGGTCCCGCGCTCCGGGCGCAGGACGCCGGCGAGCAGGCCGAGCAGCGTGGACTTCCCCGAGCCGTTGGATCCGGTCACCGCGGTCAGCGCACCACGCGCGATCGACACGTCGAGGCCGCGGAAGACCCGGTTCGACGGATAACCGAAGTCGACCCCGCGCACCTCGACGGGCGTCTGCGGCGCGGCCGGCGGTGCCGGTCTGTTGAAAATGATTTTCATTACTGCTAGAAGTGTACGGCATGACCTCCTGGCTCACCGCACCGTTCGAGGCGGACGTCGTCGTACGGGCGCTGGCGGCCGGCGTCATCGCCGCCTGCCTGTGCGCACCCGTCGGCTGCTGGGTGCTGTTGCGCGGCAGCGTGTTTCTCGGCGACGCGATGGCACACGGCATGCTGCCCGGCGTCGCGCTCGCCGCCCTGCTCGGTGCCAACGTCCTCGTCGGCGGGTTTATTGCGGCGGTGGCGATGGCGATCGGCGTGGCCGCGGTGTCCCGCTCGTCGAGGCTCTCGTCGGATACGAGCATCGGGTTGCTGCTGGTCGGCATGCTCGCGCTGGGAGTCGTGATCGTCTCGCGCTCGGAGAGTTTCGCGGTCGACCTCACCGGCTTCCTGTTCGGTGACGTCCTGGCGGTCCGCACCGCCGACCTCGTCACCCTGAGTGCGGCGCTGGCCGCGACCGCCGCGGCGGTGGTGGTCGGTCACCGCGCGTTCGTGGCCGCCACGTTCGATCCGCGCAAGGCGGCCACACTCGGACTGCGGCCCGGTGTCGCGGTTCCGGCGCTGACGGTGCTCGTCGCGGTCGCGATGGTCGCGTCGTTCCACGTGGTCGGCACGCTGCTGGTGCTCGCCCTGCTCATCGCCCCGCCGGCGACGGCGCTGCTTCTGGCGCGGTCCATACCGCGGGTGATGACGCTCGCCGCCGTGATCGGGTCGGCCGCCGTCTATATCGGCCTGCTGATCTCCTGGCACGCCGACACGGCGGGCGGCGCGACGATCGCGGGCGTCGCGGTGCTGATGTTCTTCGCGGCCACGGCCGTCAAGCGCCTCGTCGCGACGGTCCGGCCGATGGCCGCGGTGTGGGCATCGGTGTGCCTGGTGACGGGATGCGCAGGCGCCGCCGCCCCGCCCGCCGAACCCGAGGGCGACGAGGTGGTGGTCGCCGGGGCCCGTGAACTCGACGGCCCACTCACCCGCCTCGTGCTGATCGATCCGGCGTCGGGTGCGACCGCCGTGTACGACGCCGTGGAGGAATCGGAACTGCCGGTAGGCGAATTCGGCCCCGTGGAGGGCGTCACCGGCGACGGCCGGTTCGCGTACCTGAGCACCGGTGGGCGCACGACGATCGTGGACGCCGGCGCCTGGACCTTCGACCACGGCGACCACTACCACTACTTCGCCACCGACCCGGCGGTCGCCGGAACCCTCGACAGCCCCGCGGTTTCGGTCACCGCGAACAACTCGGCCGTGGCGGTCGAGGCCACCGGCGGTGCAGTCGACGTCTTGGACCGCGAGCGTCTCGGCGAGCGGGTGGTGGAGCCCGGCCCGGTCGTGATCCGGGACGAAGTCGCTGCGGCGGTGCCGCTCGGCGGCCGCATCGTCACCGTCGACCGGACGGGAGCGGTACGCGCCGCCGGTGGCGACACCACAGCGGAGGTCGGCGCCGAATGCCGCGACGCCACCTGGGCCATGGCCACCCGGCGGGCGGCCGTCTTCGGGTGCGCCGCAGGCGCGATACGCGTGACCGGCGGCGACGGTGACGTGACCGCCACACCCATCCCTGTCCCGCCGGACGCACCCGCGCCGCGGCCGACCACGATGAACCACCGCGACCGCTCCGACGTCTTCGCCGGAATCGGGGGCGGACACGTGTGGGTGCTCGACAGCAGGCAGCGGTCGTGGACGGCGATCCCGGCGTCGGACGCCGTGGCGGTCAACACCGCCGGTGACGGCACGGTGCTCGTCCTGCACCGCGACGGCACGCTGGCCGCGGTGGATGCCGCCACCGGCGCCGAGACCGCACGCATCCCGTTGCTCGGCGACATCGGCACCGACGGCCCCGACCCCGTCATCGAGATCGACTCCGACCGCGCGTATGTGAACAACGCCGCCGCGCACGAGGTCTACGAGATCGACTACGCCGACGGACTGCGCGTCGCCAGGACCCTGCGCACCCAGGTGGCGCCGGGACTGATGGTGGAGGCGGGCCGATGAACCGGCGGTGCCTGGCCGGGCTCCTCGCACTCGTCATCGCGGTGCTGACCGCCTGCAGCACAGCGCGTTCCACTCCCGAGATCATCGTCACCACCAACATCGTCGGAGACGTCGTACGCAATGTGGTCGGCGACGCCGCGCCGGTGCGGGTGCTGATGAAACCGAACGCCGACCCGCACTCGTTCGCGCTGTCGGCGCAGGAGGCGGCCGCGCTGTCCACCGCGAGCCTGATCGTCTCCAACGGTCTGGGCCTCGAGGAGGGCGTGGAGCGACATGTGCAGACGGCCGCGCACGACGGGGTGCCGACGGTGGCCGTCGGCGACCACGTCGACCCCATCCGCTACACCGGAGGCGACGACGCGGGCGCACCCGACCCGCACTTCTGGACCGACCCCCGCCGCATGATCACCGCCGTCGACGTCATCGAGCGGACCGTCAACAGCGAGGTCGAGGGCATCGATTCCGCGGCGGTCGCGCGCAACGCCGAACGGTACCGCGAACAGCTGCGGGCCCTCGATGCGTCGATGTCGCTGCAGTTCGGCGAGATCCCGCCCGGCCGAAGGAAACTGGTCACCAACCACCACGTGCTCGGCTACCTCGCCGACCGGTTCGGCCTCGAGGTCGTCGGCGCCGTCGTACCCAGCGGCACCACGCTGGCCGCGCCCAGCTCATCGGATCTGCAGTCGCTGGTGACCGCCATCGAATCGGCCGGGGTGCCCGCGATCTTCGTCGACTCCTCGCAACCGGAACGGCTGGCGCGGGTCCTCGCCGAACAGTCCGGGATCCGGGTGCGGATCGTTGCCCTCTACAGCGAATCCCTCGGCCCGCCCGGCACACCGGGCGCCACCTACCTCGACATGATGCGCGCCAACACCGTCGCCATCGTCAACGGCCTGCGCTGACCGCCGGCCACCCCGTGAATGCTCGAAAGGAGCAACATGCCCAATTCCCCGTGGATGTTTCGCGTCGGCGCCGCCACCGTCACCGTCGCCGCGCTGGCCGCGTGTTCGGACGGCGCAGCACCCGCGCCCGAGACACCGGACCGACCCGTCGCCGAGCCGCTGGTGGCGACCTACGACGGCGGCCTCTACGTGCTCGACGGCACCAGTCTCGAGGTACGACAGGACATCCCGCTCGACGGGTTCCTGCGCGTCAACCCGGCCGGGGACGACGCCCACGTGCTCGTGACGACCGCGGACGGGTTCCGGGTGCTCGACGCCGCGAACGCCCGGCTGACCGACGACACCTTCACCGCCTCCGACCCCGGGCACGTCGTGCCCCATGGCGAGAACACCGTCCTGTTCGCCGACGGGTCAGGGGAGATCACCGCGTTCGATCCGCACCAGTTGGGCGACGGGCTGCCGCAGGTGCGAAACGTCGCCACGCCGGAGCCGCACCACGGCGTGGCCGTCATCCTCGCCGACGGCACGCTGGTGCACAGCCTCGGTGACCCCGACAACCGCACAGGTGCGGTGGCACTCGACGGCGACCGGGAGATCGCGCGCAGTGCCGACTGCCCCGGCATCCACGGGGAGACGGTGGCCGCCGACGAGACCGTCGTATTCGGGTGCGAGAACGGTGCCCTCGTCTACGCCGACGGCGCGTTCACCAAGATCGCCAGTCCGACGCCGTACGGGCGGATCGGAACGGTCAAGGGCCATGAGGACTCTCCGGTCGCGCTCGGCGACATGAAGGTCGATCCGGACGCCGAGCTGGAACGCCCCGGGCAGTTCGCGCTGATCGACACCACGACGAACCAGATGAGGATCGTCGCGCTGCCGCCTTCGGTCAGTTACTCGTTCCGTTCACTGGCGCGGGGGCCGCAGGCCGAGGCGCTGATCCTCGGCACCGACGGCAGCCTGCACGTCTTCGACCCGGTGACGGGTGGGCCGGTGAAAGCGATTCCGGTGACCGGGCAGTGGACCGAACCCGACGACTGGCAGGAGCCGCGTCCGACGGTGTTCACCAGGGAGGAGGCGGTCTACGTCACCGATCCGGCGACACGGCAGATCCACCTCGTGGACCTGGGGGCAGGCACGGTCACCGCGTCGGCGACGCTGGAGCAGCCGCCGAACGAGCTCAGCGGCGCCGTCGGCCACGACCACTGAGTCGTCTTGTCTACCAAGAGTTCTCGGTGACGAACTCGTCCAGCGGGCGGGCGTACGCCCAGTCGTCGAGTTCGAGCGCGGGACGGTCGGGGAACTCCGCGACGGGGCCGAGGCAGAGCACCGCGACAGGGTCCGCGCCGTCCGGCATGCCCAACAGGTCGGCCAGCTTGTCCGGGTCGAAGATCGACACCCATCCCATGCCGAGTCCTTCGGCGCGGGCCGCCAGCCACATGTTCTCGATCGCGCACGACACCGAGGCCAGGTCCATGTGCGGCAGGGTGCGCCGGCCGAACACGTGCTGTTCGCGTCCGTCGCGCAGCGCCACCACGAGCAGTTCGGCACAGTCGAGGATGCCCTCGACCTTGAGGGCGAGGAACTCTGCGCCCCGCGGGCCGAGCGCCGCACCCGTGCGGTGGCGTTCCTCGTCGACCAGGGCATGGATGTCGCGCCGCACGGCCGGGTCGGTGATGCGGATGAACCGCCACGGCTGCATGAGCCCGACGTTGGGAGCGGCGTGCGCGGCGGCCAGGAGACGGCCGAGGACGTCGTCGGAGACCTTCTCCCCGGCGACGAAGCGTCGCATGTCGCGGCGTTCGGCGATGGCCCGGTAGACGGCGTGGCGTTCGGCGTCGGTGAACGCGTGGTCGGTCACACCCCACAGGGTAGGGATGCGACCATCGAGACGTGACACGTGCCGACGTCCTGATCACCGCGGCGCAGCTGGCCGAGCACCTCGCCGCGGGTCGCCCGGTCACCGTGCTCGACGTCCGCTGGGAGCTGGCCCGGCCCGACGGACGCGAGGCCCACGCGCGCGGCCATGTGCCCGGCGCGGTGTACGTGTCGCTCGAGGACGAGCTGACCGACCACACGGTCACCGGCCGCGGCCGGCATCCGCTGCCTTCCGGCGCGGCCCTCGAGGCCTCGGCGCGCCGGTGGGGGATGCGCGACGGTGTGCTCACCGTGGTCTACGACGACTGGAATCGCGCCGGGTCGGCACGGGCATGGTGGGTGCTGACGGCAGCGGGGGTGGACGGCGTCCGCATCCTCGACGGCGGACTCGCCGCCTGGGTGAGGGCGGGCGGTGCACTCGAGAGCGGTCCGGTCACGGCGGCGCCGGGCGATGTGCACCTCACGCACCGCGATCTGTACCGCGGCGCACTGCCGACGCTCACCGCCGACGACGCCGCACATTTCGGCGGACGGCTGCTCGACGCGAGGGCGCCCGAACGGTTCCGCGGGGAGAGCGAGCCGGTCGATCCGGTGGCCGGCCACATCCCCGGCGCCGAGAACGCGCCCAGCACCGGGGTGCTGACCGCTGACGGGACCTTCCGCTCCGCCGCCGATCTGACCGCGTCGCTCGGACCCTCGCCGGGGCCGGTGGGCGCGTACTGCGGTTCGGGCGTCACCGCCGCCGTCCTGGTCGCCGCGCTGCGCGCCGCGGGCGTCGAGGCGGCGCTGTTCCCCGGATCGTGGTCGCAGTGGTGTGCGGATCCGTCGCGTCCGGTGGCCACCGGCGCCTGAACCGGCCGAATCGCATCTGGAAATGCAAACCGTTATCATTAATCGGTGAATCTGCATCCCCGACGTGTCCTGGCGGCCGGCCTCGCGGCCACGGTCATTCCGTTCGCCGCGGTCGCATGCTCGGGCCAGGACCAGGAGTCTTCGACCGCCCAGCCCGGTGGTGACTGCCCCACCCAGCCGCTGTCGGTGGTGGTGAGCGTCGACCAGTGGGGCGACATCGTGTCCCAGCTCGCGGGCCAGTGCGCCACCGTCGACACCGTGGTGGCCGGCTCGTCGGTCGACCCGCACGATTTCGAACCCGCCCCCAAGGATGCGGCGCTGTTCGAGAACGCGCAGCTCATCGTCGTCAACGGCGGTCACTACGACGAGTGGGCGACGAAACTGGCCGAAGGATCGGCGCCGGACGCACCGGTGATCGACGCGGTTCAACTGAGCGGCGGCGGGGCGGGCGCCCACGGCGAGGAGAACCCGCACGTCTGGTACGACCCCGCCGCAGTGACGGCCGTCGCCGATGCGGTCACCACCGAACTCGGCAAGCTGGCACCGGAAGCGCAGGACTACTTCGCCGAACGGCAGGCCGAGTTCGGCGACTCCCTCGCGCCCTACCACCAGGTCGTCGGCTCATTGCGCGCCACCGCCGCCGGCAGGACCTACGCCGCCACTGAGGGCGTCTTCGACGACATGGCCGCCGCCGTGGGATTGGTGAACCGCACGCCGGAGGGGTACCGGGCCGCCGCCGCGCACGAGAGCGATCCGTCGCCCGCCGACCTGGACGCGTTCCTGCGGCTGCTGGGTGATCGCGGCGTCGACGTCCTCATCTACAACGTGCAGACCGAAGGTTCCGTGCCGCAACAGATCCGGGCCGCCGCCGAACAGGCCGGGGTGCCCGTCGTCGAGGTCACCGAATCCATGCCGCCCGGCGCCGACTCGTTCGAGAGCTGGCAGATCGGCCAACTCTCCGCGCTGGGCGAGGCCCTCGGTGTCGGCGGCTGAGCCGGCGCTGACGTTCCGCGGCGTCAGCGTCGTCCGGGGCCGCCGCACGATCTGGTCGCAGGCCGACTTCGACGTGCCCGCCGGTGGTGTCGTCGCGGTCATCGGCAGCAACGGCGCGGGGAAGACCACGCTGCTGCAGGTGGTGCTCGGCCTCCTCGAACCCGCGTCCGGGCGGGTCGAGGTGTTCGGCAGGCCACCGGGTGCGCTCAACGGCCAGATCGGTTACGTGCCGCAGAATTACGGCTCCAACGCCGGTGAAGCGGTCCGCGCCAGGGATGCGGTCATGCTGGGCCTCAACGGGCACCGGTGGGGTCTGGGTCTCGCGTCGCGCGAGGACCGCGCCCGCGTCGACACGGTGCTGGCCGCCGTGGACGCGACGAGCTTCGCCGACCGGCGCCTCTCGCAGTTGTCCGGCGGGCAGCGCCAACGCGTCGCCCTCGCCGAGGCGCTGGTCGGGCGTCCGAGGATGCTGATCCTCGACGAACCGCTGGCCGCACTCGACATGCGCAGCCAGCATGAGCTCGTCGGGCTGGTGAAGACGGTCAACGCCGAGTTCGGTGTCACGGTGCTCGTGGTCGCCCACGACCTCAACCCGCTGCTGCCGATCCTCACCGGCGCGATCTACCTTCTCGACGGCCACCCGCATTACGACTCGCTCGACGGGGTGGTCGACGAGAAGCTGCTCACCCATTTGTACGGCGCCGCGGTCGAGGTGGTGCACACCCCGCAGGGTGACCTGTACGTGCGGAGGAGCTCATGACCACGACCGTGGTGGCGCTGGGCTACCAGGAGAACTGGTGGCAGATCCTGGCGTCGGCCTTCATGCGCAACGCGTTGGTGGGCGGCACCATCGTGGCGCTGGCCGCGGGACTGATCGGCTACTTCGTCGTCGTGCGCAACACGTCGTTCGCCGCGCACGCGCTCGCCCACATCGGGTTACCGGGTGCGACGGGTGCGGCCCTGCTCGGACTGCCGGTGGCGTTGGGTCTCGGGGCCTTCTGCATCGGCGGTGCGCTGGTGATCGGGGCGCTGGGCCGGCGCGCGGCCGACCGGGAGGTGGCCACCGGCACGGTGCTGGCGATGGCGACCGGACTGGGGCTGTTGTTCAACTCCCTGGCCACCCGTAGTTCCAGCACGATGACGAACGTCCTGTTCGGCAACCTCCTGGCGATCACCCGCGAACAGATCGTGTCGTTCGCGGTGCTGCTGGGCGTGCTGGCGGTGGGGGTCGGCGTCATCTACCGTCCGCTGCTGTTCAGTTCGGTCAACGCCCAGGTGGCCGACGCGAAGGGTGTGCCGGTGCGGGCCCTTTCGGTGGTGTTCATGGTGCTGCTCGGCCTCGCGGTGACGATGGCCGTGCAGGCGGTCGGCACACTGCTGCTGTTCGCGTTGGTGGTGACACCCGCCGCGGCCGCCATCATGCTCACCGCGCGGCCCGCGGCGGCCATCGCGTTGTCGACGGCGATCAACCTCGTGGCGGTGTGGGCCGGGCTCGCGCTGTCGGCGATGTTCAACGCCCCGCCCAGCTTCATCATCGTCACGATCGCCTGCGCTGTGTGGGCGGTGGTGTGGGCGGTCGAACGGGGACTGAGGTCGTCGGCGGACCGCGTGCTGGTGACGTGAGGCGGGCCTCATCGGCTAACGTCACACAGCATGTCACGGAGTCCGGAGCCGCGTCGGCACGCGACCCTGGCCTCGCTCGCGGCCGAACTCAAGGTCAGCCGCACCACCATCTCGAATGCGTACAACCGGCCCGACCAGTTGTCGGCCGAACTGCGTGAGCGGATCTTCACCGCCGCCAAGCGGCTCGGCTATCCCGGGCCCGATCCGGTGGCGCGGTCGCTGCGCACCAGGCGGGCGGGGGCGGTCGGCCTGGTGATCACCGAACCGCTGAACTACTCCTTCAGCGATCCGGCGGCACTGGATTTCGTTGCCGGCCTTGCCGAGTCGTGTGAGGAGGCCGGGCAGGGGCTGCTGCTGGTGGCGGTCGGCCCCAACCGCAGCGTCGAAGAGGGTTCAGCTTCGGTCCTCGCCGCGGGCGTCGACGGTTTCGTCGTCTACTCCGCCAGCGACGACGATCCGTATCTGCCGGTCGTGCAACAACGGCATCTGCCGCTGGTGGTCGTCGACCAGCCCAAGGATGTGCCCGGCACATCGCGGGTGTGCATCGACGACCGGGCGGCGATGCGCCGGATCGCCGAATACGTTCTCGGTCTTGGCCACCGAGAGATCGGGTTGCTGACGATGCGGCTCGGTCTCGAGCGGCCCGACGGCAGCCGGCGCCCCACCGTCGCCGAGCCGGACCGGCTGCGCACACCGCACTTCCACGTCCAGCGCGAGCGCATCGCGGGCGTCTACGACGCGGTGGATGCGGCCGGTCTCGACCGGCGCGCGGTGACGGTCGTCGAGACCTACGAGCACCTCCCGACCTCCGGTGGCGCGGCCGCCGAGGTGGCGTTGGCCGCCAATCCGCGCCTGACCGCGCTGATGTGCACCGCCGACGTCCTGGCGCTGTCGGCGATGGACTATCTGCGCTCGCGCGGGATCTACGTGCCGGGGCAGATGACGGTCACGGGTTTCGACGGGATCCCCGACGCACTGCGCCGCGGGCTCACGACCGTCGTCCAGCCCAGCATCGAAAAGGGCCGCCGCGCAGGCAAACTGCTGCACGAGCCGCCCCGCGACGGGTTGCCGGTCATCGAGGTGCTCGACACCGAACTGGTGCGCGGCCGCACCGCGGGCGCACCGGCCTGACTGTCAGCGCGCCGCGCGCGAGCGCCATTGTTCGACCGTCGGTGCCAGCGCGTCGACCAGCATGGGCAGTTGCGGCGCCATCGCCAGGCAGGCCACCGACGCGAGCAGGGCCGCCGATTCCATGACCGCGAGCACCCCGTCGTCGAGGGGGCGGCCACCGATGTCGGCGGCTGCGGCGTCGTAGGCGGCACGGCCCTCGGGCCCGACGAGGGCCAGATCCGATTCGACCGCGCCGAGCGTGACCAGTTCGAAATCCGACCAGTACTCACCGGCGGCGGTGACGATCACGTTGTGGAACGGCGCATCGCCGTGGATGGGCTGGATGTCGGCGGCGGGGAAGGCGGCCTCGAAGGCCGCCCGCGACGTCAGCACCGGTGCGATGTCGGCCCACTCCCGTTGTGCCCGGTCCACATCGGCCGCGCCGAGCAGGTCCGGGTGGCGCTCGAGCTCACGGAGTGCCCCGGGGATGTAGGTCTCGAACTGGGTGAGGAAGCCCAGGCCGTCGCCGTCGTAGTCACGCAGCGCGGCGTGCAGCCGCGCAGTGGAGGCGCACCGCCGTGACCAGTCCGGCTCGGTGTCGTTCACCGCATCGACGTACTGCCACATCGTCATCGAGAAGCCTTCGCGCACAACGGGTTCGCGTGGCACAAGGGGGCTGGGCGGGACGACGGGGTGTCCGTGGTCGGCCAGCCAGCCCGCGACCGCGAGTTCGGCGCGCTGCTGCGCAATCTGGCGCTCCGGGGACGACCGCACCGAACCGGGCAGCACCGTCGGAACACGCACCACCACGGGGGAGGGCGCCAGGTGGACGATCACGGAGAAGACGTCGTAGAGCACCCGGGGTTCGTCGACGCGCAGGCCGAGGCCGCGGCCGGCCGCCGTCGCGGCGGTGACGGCACGGGCGGTACGGGCGGCGAGGTCGTCAGGACCGAGCACGACGCCGCGCCGCCACCAGGTACTGCAGCGCCTCGGCCACGTCCTGCGGTTCGTCCACTCGGTAGGCGGCGGCGGTGTCGCCGGGCCCGACCTTGACGCCGATGTCGCCGTCGCGCATGCGGCGGAACGCCTTCTCGTCGGTGACGTCGTCGCCGAGGAACACCACCGCCGAGGCGTCGTGCTGATCGCGCAGGATGTCGACGGCCTGTCCCTTGTCGGTGTGGATGACGGCGAACTCCTTGACGGCCTTGCCGTCGGTGACCTGCGCATCCCACTGTGCCGCCGCCTCGTTCGCCCGGCGCATCGCCGCGTCGCCGTCGGCGGGGGAGGCGTTGCGCACGTGCAGCGCGACGCTGGCCGGTTTCAATTCGACTGTCGCTCCGGGATATTCGGCGGCGATGCCGTCGAGCGTCCGTTCGATCTCTTCGAGCAGCGCCTTGGCCCGCGCGTCGACCGGCGAGACGAACCCGGTGTCGAACTCCGAGCCGTGGCTGCCGACCAGGTGCACCCGGTCCGACACGCCGGACAGTGCCCGCAGCACGGCCAGGGCCCTGCCGGAGATCAGCGAGACGGTGGTCGCGGGCAGCTCGGCCAGCTCTTCCAGCGCGGCGGCCGAGGCCGGCAGCGGCCGGGCGTCGGCGGGGTTGGACACGATCGGCGCGAGCGTGCCGTCGTAGTCACAGGCGATCAGGAGGCGGGGCAGGTGTGCGGCGCGGTCGAGCGCCTCACGCAGATCTGTCGGTAAGCCGTCGGCCACACGTCAGATCTTAGGGCGGTCCCCGTCGCCGATGAGCAGCCGCACGGCCAGATCGAGCCGTTTGCTCACGTCGGTGGCCGAGGCCCGGCGGGTCAGCCACGCCAGCAGGTTCGACAGCCAGACATCGGAGATGACGCGGGCGATGTGGTACTGGTCCTCGGTGGGCTCGCCATCGCTCATCGCGCGGGCGAACATCGAGTCCATCAACTTGCCGACGTGATCAACCTCACCGGCTGCCGACGCGTCGGCGAACACGAACGCCCGGGTCATCGCCTCGGTCAGCAGGGGGTTGCGCTGCATCGCCCGGTTCAGCTTGCCGACCATGAAGTTGAGCCGCTGATACGGGGTGCCGCCGGCGAGGGCGGCGCGATCGGTCTTGGCGTCGATCCGCTCGAATTCGCGGCCCAGCGCCGACACCAGCAGGTGCACCTTGGACGGGAAATACCGGTACAGGGTGCCGACGGCGACGTCGGCCCGTTCGGCCACCGCGCGCATCTGCACGGCCTCGTACCCGCCCTTGGAGGCGATGGCCAGCGTGGCATCGAGGATGCGCTTGCGCCGTTCACGCTGGGCTTCGGAGCCGAGTTCGGATTCGGCGAGCACCGCCACGTTCATCACCTCACGTGGGCGCGAGCCCGAGCCCGTCTCGCGCGAGCGCGAGTCGGAACCCGACGACGGACTGGTGTGTGCTGGCATCGAGGCCTCGGACATGCCGTATGACGCTCCTTCATCGTGCGTACCCCCCCAAAAACGATACGCATGTCGGACTCCGTTTTCTCACCCCAGCACCGGTGCCGCACCGACGTGTCCTGCTGCGATGCCAGTCGACTTGACGGTCGAACGCTGGCACCATTAGAACACGTTCTAGTGGGGAGTATGAGCCTTCTCACCCAACGCGAGGAGTGCGGAAATGACCCAGTCAGTGCTGTCGGGGTCCGGCCCCGGCACCGACGAGCAGTTTGCTGCCCGCGAAATGGTGCGCGACTGGGCCGCCGCGTCGCGGGCGGTGGAGGCGGCGCGCGAGGTGGAGCAGGGTGACGCCGACGCCTGGCGGCGCGCGTACGCGGGCCTGGCGCAGCTGGGCATCTTCGGGGTCGCGATCCCCGAGGAGCAGGGCGGGGCGGGCGGCACCGTCGAGGACCTGTGCGCGATGGTCGACGAGGCGGCCGCGGCCATGGTGCCCGGGCCCGTCGCCACCACGGCGCTGGCCACTCTCGTCGTCACCGACGAGGGGCTGCTGGAGGCGCTCGCATCCGGTGAATGCACCGCCGGGGTCACGCTCACCGCGGAGCTCACCGTCGACGGCGGCACCGCCTCCGGCGTCGCGCCGTACGTGCTCGGCGCCGAACCGTCCGGGCTGCTGTTGCTCCCGGCCGGGGACACGGTCGTGCTCGTCGACGCGAGCGCCGACGGGGTGACGGTGGAACCGCTGACCGCGACGGATTTCTCGCGGCCGCTGGCCCGGGTGACGCTCGACGGCGCACCGGTCACGACGCTCGACGTCACCGCGGCGCGGCTGGCCGATCTGGCGGCGACGCTGCTGGCGGCCGAGGCGGCCGGTCTGGCGCGCTGGCAGCTGGTCACCGCCACGGAGTACGCGAAGGTCCGCGAGCAGTTCGGCAAGCCGATCGGCAGCTTCCAGGCCATCAAGCACATGTGCGCCGAGATGCTGCTGCGTGCCGAACAGGTGTCGGTGACGTCGGCGGATGCGGCGCGCGCGGTGACCGACGGTGACGAGCGGCAGCTGAGCATCGCCGCGGCGGTCGCCGCGGCCGCCGGTATCGACGCGGCCAAGGCGAACGCCAAGGACTGTATCCAGGTGCTCGGCGGTATCGGCATCACCTGGGAGCACGACGCCCACCTGTATCTGCGCCGTGCGTACGGCATCTCACAGTTCCTCGGTGGGCGGTCGCGGTGGTTGCGCCGTATCGCCGACCTGACCGAGCAGGGGGTGCGCCGCGAACTGCGCATCGACCTCGACTCGGTCGACCATCTGCGGCCCGAGATCAGCGCGGCGGTGGCCGAGGTGGCGGCGCTGCCCGACGAACAACGTCAGGCCGCACTCGCCGAGGCCGGTCTGCTCGCCCCGCACTGGCCGAAACCGTTCGGCCGCGCGGCGTCGGCGGCCGAACAGCTGCTGATCGACCAGGAGCTGGCCGAGGCAGGCGTGTCCCGGCCGGACCTCGTCATCGGCTGGTGGGCCGCCCCCACGATCCTCGAGCACGGCAGCCCCGAGCAGATCGAGCGATTCGTTCCCGCGACCCTGCGCGGTGAGCTGTTCTGGTGCCAGCTGTTCAGCGAGCCGGGCGCCGGATCGGACCTGGCCGCGTTGCGCACGAAAGCCGTTCGTGCCGACGGCGGTTGGCGGCTGACGGGGCAGAAAGTGTGGACGTCGGCCGCGCACAAGGCGCACTGGGGTGTCTGCCTGGCACGTACGGATCCGGACGCGCCCAAGCACAAGGGCATCACGTACTTCCTCATCGACATGACCTCGCCGGGCATCGTGATCCGCCCGCTGCGCGAGATCACCGGTGACGAACTGTTCAACGAGGTCTTCTTCGACGACGTCTTCGTCCCCGACGAGATGGTGGTCGGGCAGGTCAACGACGGGTGGCGGCTGGCCCGCACCACACTGGCCAACGAGCGGGTGGCGATGGCGGGCGGGACCGCGCTGGGCAATCCGATGGAGGAACTGCTGCGCACGGTGGCCGAACGCGGGCTGGACCCGGCCGATCGGGACCGGCTCGGCCACCTGATCCTGACCGCACAGGTGGGCTCACTGCTGGATCAGCGGATCGCGCAGAAGGCCGTCGGCGGACAGGATCCCGGCGCGGAGTCGAGCGCCCGCAAGCTGATCGGCGTGCGCTACCGGCAGGGTCTGGCGGAGTTCCGGATGGATCTCTCCGACGGCGCCGGTGCGGTGGCCAACCAGCAGGTCCACGACTTCCTCAACACGCGGTGCCTGACCATCGCGGGCGGCACCGAGCAGATCCTGCTGACGCTGGCCGGGGAACGCCTGCTGGGACTGCCCCGGTAGTCAGCCGAAGGTGGTCTGCGCGCAGGCGTCCGGTGTGGTCAGGTTCACCCCGCCGTAGACCACCTGGATGTGGCTGCAGACGATGAACGCCGCCCTGGTCGCGGGCTGGCCGGTGGTCCACTCGGTGGGCATCGAGCTGCCGTCGACGCGGTAACGCTCGATCGGCCCGCCACCGAACGACGTCACCGAGATCTCGACGTCGCGCAGCGACTTGTACATCTTGGACAGGACGTTGTTGTGGTTGGCGCCCTTGACTTCCCGTGGCGTGCCCGACGGGGCGCTGTACTCGGCTTCCTGCCACACGTTGCGGTCGTTGCTGCGCAGGGTGATGGTCTGGCGCGACCATGCGTCGCCGGGGAAGCCGGTCGGTCCGCCCGGGGTCAACAGGTTGGCGGTGGTGTCGAACGAGCATCTGTTGCCCACGCAGTCGGCGTTGACGTGCATCTCGATCGTCGTGGCCGGGTCGACGGCGATCGAGGACACCGCCGAGTTCGCCGCGGCCACGGCCGTCGCGGGCTGGGGGACAAGTGCCGTCAGCAATGCCGCCGCACCTACTGCTGCGAGCCGGTTCATCGTGTTGAAGTTAGCCCTTCGCTACTCGTCGTAGGTGACTTCGACCGAATCCGAGCGCGGCACCGCCTGACAGCCCAGGATGAGGCCTTCGTCGAGGTCCGACTGTTCGAGCACGTCGTTGATCTCCATCTCGACGTCCCCGCTCTTCTTGAGCACCGCGCAGGCGCCGCAGTGACCCTCGCGGCAGGAGAACGGTGCGTCGAGGCCCTTGTCCAACAGGACGTCGAGCAATTTGACGTTGCGCGGCCAGCGGACCTCGTGGGTTTCGCCGTCGAGGGTCACCACCGCGGTCGCCGGGCCCTCGTCGCTGTCGTCTGACTCATCGGCCGCAATGACAACGCGTGCGAACGGGTCGGACTCCAGCGATTTGAAAACCTCGATGTGGATCTTGTCCGGCGCGGTGCCCGCGCTGGTCAGCGCCTCCTCGGCGGCGGCCATGAACGGTCCCGGTCCGCAGATGTAGGCGTCGTGGCCGGTGTAGGGCGCGGCGAGATTGGCGAGCGCGGTCGCGGTGGGCAGGCCCTGGACGGATTCGAGCCAGTGCACGACGGTGAGCCGGTCGGAGTACTTGGCGCTGAGCTCGCGCAGTGTGCCGGCGAAGATGACTCCTGCCTCGTCGCGGTTGGCGTACACCAGCACCACTTTTCCGCTGCCCTCGGCGAGCGCCGATTTCAGGATCGCGAGCATCGGGGTGATGCCGCTGCCCGCGGCCAGCAGCAGGAAGTCGGTGTCGAGCGACGTCGGTACGAAGGTGCCGGACGGCGCCAGCACGTGCATCTTCATGCCGGGATGGGCGTTGTCGCAGAGCCAGTTCGAGGCGTATCCGTCGGCGGTGCGTTTGACGGTGACGGTCAGCGGGTCGTCGGTGAACGGCGAACTGCACAGCGAGTAGCAGCGCGCGACGGATCCGGTGCGCTCGCTGGGCACGCGCAGGGTGAGGAACTGACCGGGCGAGTAGCGCAACCGCTCGGCGGGGACGTCACCGCCGTCGGGGACCTTGAAGACCAGAGAGCGGGCGTCGGCCGTCTCCTCGACGACGTCGGCCACCTCCAGTTCGAGCACGTGGCTACCCAGTGGCTCGTCCGTCACGTCTCGACCGCCCTTTCCGTCATAACTAGAACAGGTTACAGAAATGAGCTTCCGCAGGTCCAGCTGCTGCAGCGCTAGGCTGCTCGACACAAATCGTAACGTGTTCTAATCTTTCTACAGCCCGGTTTCAGTCCCGCATCTTGGAGGCAGGCAAGTGACGTCCATTGAACAGCGCGACGCGCAGGCGGTCCTCAGCGGCATCGACGATCTGTTGCCCACCGTGCGCAAGCGTGCGCCGGAGGCCGAGGAACTGCGCCGCCTGCCCGAGGAGACCGTGAAGGATCTCGACGAGGTCGGGTTCTTCAAACTCCTGCAGCCGCAGCAGTGGGGCGGGCTGCAGTGCGATCCCACGCTGTTCTACGAGGCGGTGCGCCGCCTGGGCAGCGCGTGCGGATCCACCGGGTGGGTCGCGTCGATCATCGGTGTCCACAACTGGCACTTGGCGCTGTTCGATCAGAAAGCCCAGGACGAGGTCTGGGGTGAGGACCCGTCGGTGCGGGTCTCGTCGTCATACGCACCGATGGGCGCGGGCACCGTGGTCGACGGGGGCTACCTGGTCAGTGGCGCGTGGCAGTGGTCGTCGGGTTGTGACCACGCCACCTGGGCTTTCCTCGGTGGCCCGGTGATCAAGGACGGCAAGCCCGTCGACTTCGGCAGCTTCCTCATCCCCCGTAGCGAGTACCGCATCGACGACGTGTGGAACGTGGTGGGGCTCAAGGGCACGGGCAGCAACACCGTCGTCGTCAAGGATGTTTTCGTTCCCCGGCACCGTTTCCTCTCGTATAAGGCCATGAACGACCGCACCGCCGGCGGGCTGGAGAACAACACCGCGCCGGTGTACAAGATGCCCTGGGGCACAATGCATCCGACCACCATCACCGCGCCCATCATGGGGATGGCATACGGCGCGTACGAAGCCCATGTCGAGCATCAGGGCAAGCGGGTACGCGCGGCGTTCGCCGGTGAAAAGTCCAAGGACGATCCGTTCGCCAAGATCCGCATCGCCGAGGCGGCCAGCGACATCGACGCCGGCTGGCGTCAGCTGATCGGCAATGTCGCCGACGAATACGCACTGCTGAAGGCAGACAAGGAGATTCCGTTCGAGCTGCGCGCCAGGGCTCGGCGCGACCAGGTGCGGGCCACCGCCAGGGCGATCTCCTCGATCGACTCGCTGTTCGAGGCGTCCGGCGCCACCGCGCTCCAGCTCGACGCGCCGCTGCAGCGGTTCTGGCGCGATGCGCACGCGGGACGCGTGCACGCCGCCAACGAACCGGAGCGCGCCTACCTGATCTTCGGCAACGACGCCTTCGGGCTCCCGCCGCAGGACACGATGGTCTGACCGGGCGCGATGACTTCCTACATCAAGCAGACCGAGACCCAGGTCGAGATCACCTTCGAGTCCACCTCGCGCTACGCGCAGGTCCGAGACGACATGCGGTTGCACTACCACGAGGCCGGGGTGAGCCACTCCGAGACCGTGGTGCTGCTGCACGGCGGCGGGCCTGGCGCGTCGAGCTGGTCGAACTTCTCGAAGAACATCGAGGTGCTCGCCCGGCACTTCCACGTGCTGGCGGTCGACCAGCCCGGCTACGGCCACTCCGACAAGCACACCGAACACGAGCAGTACAACCGCTACAGCGCCACCGCGCTGCTCGGCCTGTTCGACCATCTCGGCATCGAACGCGCTGCGCTGGTGGGTAACTCGCTCGGCGGTGGAACCGCGGTGCGGTTCGCGTTGGACAACCCGGACCGGGCCGGACGGCTGGTGCTGATGGGACCGGGCGGGTTGAGCGTCAACCTGTTCGCACCCGATCCCACCGAGGGCGTGAAGCTGCTCGGCAAGTTCGCCGCGGAGCCGACGCGGGAGAACATCGAGAAGTTCCTGCGGATCATGGTGTGGGACCAGAGCCTGATCACCCCCGAACTGGTCGAGGAGCGGTTCGCGATCGCCAGCACACCGGAATCGCTCGCCGCGACGCGCGCGATGGGCAAATCGTTCGCGGGGCCCGACTTCGAGCTCGGCATGATGTGGCGCGAGGTGTACAAGCTGCGCCAGCGGGTACTTCTGATCTGGGGCCGCGAGGACCGGGTGAACCCGCTCGACGGCGCACTGGTGGCGCTCAAGCAGATTCCCCGGGTCCAGTTGCACGTGTTCGGCCAGTGCGGACACTGGGCACAGCTCGAGAAGTTCGACGAATTCAACAAGCTGACAGTTGATTTTCTGACAGATGTTCCTGGGAGTACACGATGAGCATCCGGTCTTTGGGCTACCTGCGGATCGAGAGCACCGACGTCGACGCGTGGCGCGATTACGGCTTGAAGGTGCTCGGCATGATGGAGGGCAAGGGTCCCACCGAGGGCGCGCTCTACCTGCGGATGGACGAATTCCCGGCCCGCCTCGTGATCGTCCCGGGTGAGAACGACCGGCTGCTGCAGTCCGGGTGGGAGACCGCCAACGCCGAAGGTCTGCAGGACATCCGCAACCGGCTCGACGTCGAGGGCACCCCGTACAAGGAGGCCACCGCCGCCGAACTCGCCGACCGCCGCGTCGACGGGATGATCACCTTCGAGGATCCGTCCGGCAACACCCTGGAGGTCTTCCACGGTGTCGCGCTCGAACACCGCAGGGTGGTCAGCCCGTACGGCCACAAGTTCGTCACCGAGGAGCAGGGCCTCGGCCACGTCGTGCTCACCACGCGCGACGACGCCGAGACGCTGCACTTCTACCGCGACGTCCTCGGCTTCTACCTGCGCGACTCGATGCGGCTGCCACCGCAGCTCGTCGGTCGGCCCGCCGACGGTGCGCCTGCGTGGCTGCGCTTCCTCGGATGCAATCCACGGCACCACAGCCTGGCGTTCATGCCGGGTGAAACTCCCAGCGGCATCGTGCATCTGATGGTCGAGGTGGAGAACGCCGACGACGTCGGCCTGTGCCTGGACCGCGCGCTGCGCCGCAAGGTGAAGATGTCGGCGACCCTCGGTCGCCACGTCAACGACAAGATGCTGTCGTTCTACATGAAGACCCCCGGCGGCTTCGACATCGAATTCGGTTGCGAGGGGCTCGAGGTCGAGGACAACGAGAGCTGGATCGCCCGGGAGAGCACCGCGGTCAGCCTGTGGGGCCACGACTTCAGCGTCGGCTTCAAGTAAGACCGATGGCTTCCGAGGGTGACGCCGCAGGCCCGGTGATCGATCCGCGTACGTTCCGCAATGTGCTCGGACAGTTCTGCACGGGCATCACCGTGATCACCACGGTGCACGACGGCGCTCCGGTCGGGTTCGCCTGTCAGTCCTTCGCGGCGCTGTCACTCGAACCACCTCTCGTGCTGTTCTGTCCGACGAAGGTCTCCCGGTCCTGGAAGGCCATCGAGGCCAGCGGCCGGTTCTGTGTGAACGTCTTGCACGAGAAGCAGAAGGACGTCTCGGCGCGCTTCGGCTCACGTGAGCCCGACAAGTTCGCCGGCATCGACTGGTCGCCGTCTCGGCTCGGCTCGCCGGTCATCGACGGCACACTGGCGCACATCGACTGCACCGTGCACTCTGTGCACGACGGCGGTGACCACCTGGTGGTGTTCGGCGCGGTGCACTCGCTGTCGGACGTGCCGAAGAAGAAGCCGCGACCGCTGCTGTTCTACCGCGGCGAGTACACCGGTATCGAACCCGACAAGAACTCGCCCGCCCAGTGGCGCGACGACCTCGAGGCGTTCCTCACGGCCACAACGGCGGACACCTGGCTGTAGTTCATGACATATTGACGGGCGTGCAGAACTCGACCGTCGTCCGGCTCTCCGCCGCAGCATGCGCACTCCTGTTCGCCGCGGGATGCTCCCAAAACCGGGACGGGGCAACCGAAGTCGCCCCGTCGCCGAGTGCCGAGGCGGCGCCCCAGGCGGAGTCCGCGGCGGAACCGTCCGGTGAGATGACCGTCGTCTACGAGGACGCCACCACGCCGGAGGCGGTCAACGGCCGCAGGATCCTCACCGAAAGCAAACTGCTGGAGGCGCTGGCGGCCGATGTGAACGACTCGTTCGTCCTGCCCGAGGACGTCCGCCTGATCGGCGCCCAGTGCGATGAGGCGAACGCGTTCTGGAGCTCGGATGAGCGGACCGTGACGATCTGCTACGAGGACGCCGACCTCAGCCAGACCACGTTCGAACAGGCCGGCGACGCCGATCCGCTCGCCGCCACCCTCGGGGCGGAGCGGGCCACCTTCTATCACGAGCTCGGCCACGCCACCCTCGACCTCTACGATCTGCCCTTCACCGGACGCGAAGAGGACGTCGCCGACCAGCTGGCCGCGGTGTTGCTCCTGGAACCGGATGCGGGCGGCACGATCGATCCCGCCGACGTCGCCGCCGCGGTCGCGTACGCCCGGATGTTCGAGGCCAACAGCGAACAGGACGGGGGAGCGGCGCAGGACTTCCCGTTCTGGGACGTCCACGAATACGACCTGGCGCGGATGTACAACTTCCAGTGCTGGATCTACGGCGCCGATCCGCAGGGCAACGCGTTCATCGTCGATGACGGCCTGGTGCCCGAGGACCGGGCCGACTCGTGCGAGGGCGAGTTCGACCGGATGTCGCGGGCGTGGTGGGACATGCTCGATCCGCATCTGCGGGACAACTGACAGCCGGTCGGCAGTTTCGGGGTCGCCGCAGACCGGGTATGCCCACAGTGCACCGGCCATTCCGGTCGGCTGCGAATCCGAGGAGTACGCATCGTGAGCGGAACCGACAAAGCGAACAACAAGATCCAGGACCTCGGTGGAAAGGCCAAGGAGGCGCTGGGCAAGGCCACGGGCGACGAGAGCACGACCAACGAGGGCAAGGCCGACCAGTCGAAGTCCAGCCTCAAGGACGCCGGCGAGAAGGTGAAAGACGCCTTCAAGAAGTAGGCACGCCCAACAGAACGTCCCGCTGATCGCGCACCCGGTCGCGGATCGCGTCCACCACGGCGGCGACCTCGGGTCGGCGTAGCGTCTCGGCACGCGTGACCAGCCAGTACGTCAGCCGCACCGACACCGACCGCGGCAGCACCCGGACCAGGTCGGGGTGCCGGTCGGCCATGAAGCAGGGCAGCAGGCCCAGACCTGCCCCGGCACGGGTCGCCTCGACGTGGACGAACACGTTGGTCGACGTCACCGACTCCCGCATGGCCGGCGCGAAACCCGTCGCCGAATCGAGATCGTCGACCTGCAGCATCGAGTCGATGAAGTACACCAGCGGATAGCGGGCAAGCTCGCCGACGCTCGTCGGTGCGCCGTGCTCGGCGAGATAGTCGCGCGCACCGTAGAGGCCGAGGCAGTAGTCGCCCAGCCGGATCGCCTCGGCGCGGTGCACCTGGGGTTCGCCGACCACCACCTCGATGTCGAGACCGGACCGCTGCTGCGATGCCCGGCGGGTCGTGGCGACGATCTCGACCGCCACACCTGGGTGGTCGCGCTGCACACGCGCGGCCGCCGGCGGGATGATGTAGGCGCTGAACCCGTCGGTGGCTGATATCCGCACCACGCCCTCCAGGGCTCGACGCCCGGCCGGGTCGACGCTCAGCGAGCGCACCGCCGATTCGACGGCCTCGGCGGCGGCGAGCGCCTCGCGACCGAGGTCGGTCAGTTCCCACCCGCCGGCCACGCGGGCCACGAGCCGGCCGCCCAGTGACTGTTCCAGCGCGGCGATGCGCCGCGAGATCGTCGTGTGGTTGAGACCCAGTTCGTCGGCCGCGGTGGTGTAGCGGCCGGAGCGACCCACCGCGAGCAGCACGAGGAGATCGTCGGCGCTGGGTCGGCGCCCCGACATGGCGGTCATGTGTGCAGTTTTGCAGATGATGGGTGCGTACTTGGCCATTGCCGCCACGGAAACCTGCATGAATACTCACACTCATGTGTGTCCGGTCACACCCCGGCGACCGCTATGTCCACCGCCATGAATGGAGCCAGCGATGAGCGCCCCGATCCCGACCCAACCCGACTCCAGCCCGCCGGGCACCATCTCGACCGGACTCAAACGCGTCGTCGTGGCCTCCATGGCCGGCACCGTCGTCGAGTGGTACGAGTTCTTCCTCTACGGCACGGCCGCCACGCTGGTGTTCTCCAAGGTGTTCTTCTCGGAGACCACCAGTGAGCTCAACGCCATCTTCCTGGCCTTCGCCACCTACGCCGTCGGCTTCGTCGCACGCCCGCTGGGCGGTGTGGTGTTCGGTCACTTCGGCGACAAGCACGGTCGTAAGAAGCTCCTGCAGTTCAGCCTCATCCTGGTCGGCGCGGCCACGTTCCTGATGGGCTGCCTGCCCACGTACGGGCAGATCGGGTACTGGGCGCCCGCGCTGCTGGTGGCGCTGCGGTTCATCCAGGGTTTCGCCGTCGGCGGGGAGTGGGGCGGTGCCGTCCTGCTGGTGGCCGAGCACAGCCCGAACCGCGAACGCGGCTTCTGGGCGAGCTGGCCGCAGGCCGGTGTGCCGGTCGGCAACATGCTCGCCACTGTGGTGCTGCTCGTGCTCACCGCGAGACTGCCCGAGTCGGCGTTCCTGTCGTGGGGCTGGCGCGTGGCGTTCTGGTTGTCGGCGGTCGTCGTGCTGATCGGCTACTACATCCGCACCAAGGTCACCGACGCACCGATCTTCGTGGCCGCGCAGCAGGAGGTCGAGCGGGCCAAGTCGACTTCCTACGGTGTGGTCGAGGTGCTCAAGCGCTATCCGCGGGGCGTGTTCACCGCGATGGGTCTGCGCTTCGCCGAGAACATCATGTACTACCTGGTGGTCACGTTCTCCATCACGTACCTGAAGGTCCAGGTCGGCGCCGACACCAGCGACATCCTGTGGTGGCTGCTCGCCGCGCACGCGGTGCACTTCGCGGTCATCCCCCTGGTGGGCCGGTTGTCCGACCGGGTCGGACGGCGCCCCGTCTACATCGTGGGGACCGTCCTCGCGGGCACATGGGGCTTCTTCGGTTTCCCGATGATGAACAGCGGCCAGTACCTGGTCATCATGGGCGCCATCGTCATCGGCCTGCTCATCCACGCGTTGATGTACTCGCCGCAGCCGGCGATCATGGCCGAGATGTTCCCCACCCGGATGCGCTATTCCGGTGTGTCGCTGGGCTATCAGGTCACCTCGATCGTGGCCGGTTCGCTGGCGCCGCTCATCGCGGTGAAGCTGCTGGAGTGGTTCGACTCGTCGGTGCCGATCTCGCTCTACCTGGCCGGCGCCGCGGTGATCACGTTGGTCGCGGCGCTGTTCACCCGCGAGACGAAGGGCATCGACCTGGCCGACCTCGACGTCGCCGACCGTGAGGATCTGGCCCGGGTGGAAGCGGCGAAAGCCGGTGGTGCATGAGCGATCTCGCCGGACGCACCGCGCTGGTGACAGGCGGTGCCAGCGGAATCGGTGAGGCCTGCGCCCGAGAACTCGCCGCCCGTGGCGCCACGGTCACGGTCGCCGACCGCGACGAAGCCGCCGCGACGGCGCTGGCCGACGACATCGGTGGCCGCGCCTGGGTGGTCGACCTGCTGGAGGTGTCGGCGCTGGAGGATCTGGCACTGGAGGCCGACATCCTGGTCAACAACGCCGGTGTGCAGCGCATCGACCCGATCGTCGACTTCGCGCCGGAGAACTTCCGGATGCTGATGACCCTGATGGTCGAGGCGCCGTTCCTGCTCATCCGCGCGGCGTTGCCCTACATGTACGCCCGGGAGTTCGGGCGGGTCATCAACATCTCGTCCGTGCACGGGCTGCGCGCCTCGGAGTACAAGGTCGGTTACGTCACCGCCAAGCACGCGCTCGAGGGGCTGTCGAAGGTGACCGCGCTCGAAGGCGGACCGCATCAGGTCACCAGCAACTGCGTGAACCCCGGCTACGTGCGGACACCGCTGGTCACCAAACAGATAGCCGATCAGGCCAAGGTGCACGGCATCGGTGAAGATGACGTGGTGACCGAGATCCTGCTGAAGGAGAGCGCCATCAAGAGGCTCGTCGAACCGGCCGAAGTGGCCTCGCTGGTGGGGTGGCTGGCCTCACCGCAGTCCGGCATGGTGACGGGTGCGGCCTACACGATGGACGGTGGATGGAGCGCCCGGTGAGCGAACCGCAGTGGGTACCCACCGACGACGACATCGCCGGCGCCAGGGTCACCGACTTCGCCCGCTTCGTGCAGAAGCGCACCGGCGCCGACGTGTCCGACTATCACGCGCTGTGGCAGTGGTCGGTCGACGACCTCCCGGGTTTCTGGGGCGCACTGTGGGAGTACTTCGATCTCGGCGCTGCGCCCGCCGAGGTGCTCGTCGGCGAGGCGATGCCCGGGGCGCGCTGGTTTCCCGGCACGCAACTGAACTACGCCGACCAGATCCTGAGGCACGCCCGCACCGACCGGCCCGCCATCCTCTACGTCGCCGAGGGCGGTGACGTCACCGAGCTTTCGTGGCAGGACATGCTCTCGCGCGCAGCCGGTTTCGCGCGCACACTGCGGTCGATGGGCGTCGGGCCCGGCGATCGCGTCGCGGGCTATCTGCCCAACGTGCCGGAAGCCGTCATCGCGTTCCTCGCCACCGCCAGCATCGGGGCGATCTGGAGCGCCTGCGGCCAGGACTACACCGCCAAGGCCGCCCTCGACCGGCTCGGCCAGCTGGAACCCGCGGTACTGATCGCCGCCGACGGCTACCGCTTCGGCGGTAAGACGCACGACAAGACCGCCGACGTCGCCGCGCTGCGCGACGGACTGCCGACGGTGCGCGCCGCCGTGCTGGTGTCGCGGATCGGGGCGCGGCCGCCCGGTGACGACTGGCTGGACTGGGCGACGGTGACCACCGACGGCGGGACACTGCAGCCGGTGCCCGTCGACTTCGACCACCCGCTGTGGGTGCTGTACTCCTCCGGCACCACGGGGCTGCCCAAGGGCATCGTGCACGGGCACGGCGGTGTGGTGGTCGAGCACCTCAAAGCCGTTGCGCTGCAATCCGACATCGGCCCTGACGACACGTTCTTCTGGTTCACCAGCCCGAGCTGGATGATGTGGAATTTCCAGGTCGCCGGTCTGCTGGTCGGGGCGACCATCGTCTGCTACGACGGCAGCCCGACGTACCCTTCGCCCGACACGCTGTGGCGAATCTCCGCCGAGGTACGCGCGACGGTGCTCGGCACCAGTCCCGGGTATGTGCTGGCGTGCGCCAAGGCAGGGGCCGTACCCCGCGAGGAACACGACCTCTCCGCGCTGCGCACGGTCGGCATCACCGGGTCGTCGCTGCCGCCCGCCTCGGCACTGTGGTTGCGCGACAACGTGGGCGTGCACGTGGCGTCGATCAGCGGTGGCACCGATGTGGTGTCGGCGTTCATCGGCGGTGTGCGGACGGTCCCGGTGTGGCCGGGTGAGCTGTCGGCGCCCTACCTCGGTGTCGCGCTCGAGGCGTGGGACTCCACGGGTCAGCCGGTGCGCGGTGAGGTCGGCGAACTGGTCGTCACCAAACCGCTGCCGTCGATGCCGGTGAAGTTCTGGAACGACCCGGACGGAAGCCGTTACCGCGGCGCCTATTTCGAGATGTTCCCTGGCGTGTGGCGACACGGCGACTGGATCACGATCACCGACCGCGGCAGCGTCATCGTGCACGGGCGCTCGGATTCGACGCTCAACCGGCACGGCATCCGCATGGGCAGCGCCGACATTTACCAGGCCGTCGAGCGGATGCCGGAGGTCGCCGAGGCGCTGGTGATCGGCGCGGAGCAGCCCGACGGCGGCTACTGGATGCCGCTGTTCGTGACGCTCACCGACGGCGCCGAACTCACCGACGACCTCAAGGACCGGATCTGCGCGACCATCCGCACCGAGGTGTCGCCGCGGCACGTCCCCGACGACATCGTGCTCGCCCCCGGAATCCCGCACACCCGCACCGGCAAGAAGCTCGAGGTGCCGATCAAAAAGCTGCTGCAGGGTGGTGACCCGGCACGCGTGGTCGAGCCTACCGCCGTCGACGATCCGGCGCTGCTGGACTGGTACGTCAGGCAGCGTCGAACCTGACGACGTCGATGCTGAGGCCGCCCTCGACGACGCTCCTGGAGTAGATCGGCGGTCCGGGTAGCGGCGGTGCGGTCGACCGATAGGTCGCGCCCGTCGGAGTCCGGAACTCGGCGCGGTGCTCACCGTCGTCGTCGCCGGTGGTGACTGTCCAGCCCGGGGCTTCCTTGGCGTAGTTGCAGGCTTCGCACTCGCCCAACCCGTTGCGCGCGCTCGTCCGCCCGCCCCGGTGGTGCGGTTCGGCGTGGTCGTGGTGACGGATCGGGGCGTTGCAGTAGGGCGTCCGGCAGGTGCGGTCGCGGATGTCGATGAAGGCCGCCAACCCTTTCGGGAAGGTGCGGGCCTTCGATTCCATCGCCACCAACTGCCCGCTGCTCGGGTGCCGATAGAGACGGCGCAGGGTGGCCTTGGCCGTGTCGTCGGCGACGGCGTCGCTGACCAGTGCGCGCACCACGGCGGCCGGGACGGGGCCGTACCCTCCGCACCAGCCCGGCGTCTCGTCGTCTCCGACCAGTGTGGTGTCGGCGAGTACCAGGTTCAGCGACACCGACACCGGCTGTTCGGCCGGCCGTCCCGTGACCCGCTCGACCAGCGTGTCGGCCATGATCTGGCCGCGCGACCGCTCGTCGAACGTGGTGTCTGCCTTGCGCTTCAGCGCTGCGTACACGCCGACCCCCTGCGCGACCGGCAGCAGTGCGGTCACGTAGGCCATGCAGTCCGGTGCCGGCCGAATGGTCACCGTCCGATCCTCGGCGGCCTTGGCCGACCGGTCCACCACCGCCGCGGCATCCAGGCGCGCGGCGATCTTCTTGGCTTCGGCTTCGATCCGGGCGTTGCCCCAGCCGTCGAGTTTCGAGACGTCGGCACACATTTCGGCGTCGAGTTCTCGGCGGTGCTCCACGCTCAGGCACGCCGATTCGCGCACGATCAACGTGGCCCGCCACTCGGAGAGGGCCCCGCACTCCAGGGCTGCGAGCGTGTGCGGCATCTCGTGCACCAGTGCCCGTGCCAGGCCGAGATGAGTGTTGCCGCACACCGGGGCGTCGCGGCGCGCGAGGGCGATCTCCGCGGTCAGGCCCCGTCCCCGCTTCTTCTGCGGCACACCGGCGGCGGTCTCGGCGGCCGATCGTTTCGCCGCCCAGGCCGCGGTCGCCCGGGCCTGCGCCGCGGCGGCCGCCGACTTCAACCGCTCCAGCCGTTCGACCTGCGCGCGCAGCTCCGCCTCACCCGCGCCGGGATCGACATCGAACACACTTTCGAACATGCTTCGACTGTAGCTCCACCCACCGACACGTCAGCGCAGCCAGGCTCCGATCCGGCTGAGCGCCTCGGTGATGTCGGCCGTCGGTCCGGCGAACGACAGGCGGACGAACGAGCCGCCGTGCACGGTGTCGAAATCGATGCCCGGCGCGATCGCGACCCCGGTGTCGGCCAGCAGCTTCGAGCAGAACGACAGTGAGTCGCCGGTCAGGTGCGAGACGTCGGCGTACACGTAGAAAGCCCCGTCCGTCGGAGCCAGCCGGTCGATCCCCAGGCCACGTAACCCGTCGAGCAGCAGCCGGCGGTTGTCGCCGTAGTGCGCCAGCAGACCGTCGGCCTCGGCGATCGACTCCGGGGTGAACGCCGCCACCGCGGCGTGCTGGGCCAGCGCGGGCGGACAGATCGTGAAGTTGCCGGTCAGGCGGTCCACGGCACGACGCAGTTCGGACGGGACGAGCAGCCAGCCCAGCCGCCACCCGGTCATCGCGAAGTACTTCGAAAAGCTGTTGACCACCACCGCTTTTCGCGACGTCTGCCATGCGCAGCTGGTCGCGGGCGCGCCCTCGTAGACCAGGCCGTGGTACACCTCGTCGCTGATCAGCCGGACGTCGTTCGCCTCGCACCACCCGGCGATCGCCGCCAGCTCTTCGGGCGGGATCACGGTGCCGGTCGGGTTGGCGGGGCTCGCCACGATCACGCCCTGCACCGGCGGGTCGAGATCGGCGAGCATGGCCGCGGTCGGCTGGAACCGGGTGTCCGCACCGCAGGGCAGCTCGACCACCTCGCAGCCCAGTGCGGTCAGGATGTTGCGGTAGCAGGGATAGCCGGGGCTGGCGATCGCCACCCGGTCGCCGACGTCGAAGCAGGCGAGGAACGTCAACAGGAAGCCGCCGGATGACCCGGTGGTGAGGATGACGTCGTCGAGCCCGACCGACAGGCCGAACTGGTCGGCGTACCGCGCCGCGATCGCCGCGCGCAGTTCCGGGATACCCAGTGCGACGGTGTAGCCCAGCTGGTTGCCGTGCAGTGCGGCGACGGCGGCGTCGCGGACGGCCGTCGGCGCCCCGGCGCTCGGCTGGCCGGCGGACAGGTTGACCAGGTCGCCGTGGGTGCGCTGGCGCTCGGCGGCCGCCAGCCACACGTCCATCACGTAGAACGGTGGAATGCCGGCGCGCAGCGCCACGTCCCGGTGCTCTGGGCTCCTCGCGTGCACTCCGCTCACGGACTCGAGGCTAGAGCACCTGCGGCTCGAGCCGGCGCAGCTGCTCGCGGGGCGGCCCGAACAGCTGCGCGCTGCCGTGCGCCCGCTTGAAGTACAGCTGGATGTCACTTTCCCAGGTGATCGCGATACCGCCGTGCATCTGTACCGCCTCTGCCGCCACCGCGGTGAACGCCTCACTCGCCGAGAACCGGGCCAGTGCCGCCGACGTCGCGGACGGGTCGGCGATCGCCTCGTCGACGACGGCCTTCGCCGACTGCACCTTCACGTACAGGTCCGCCATCCGGTGCTTGAGTGCCTGGAAGCTGCCGATCGGACGACCGAACTGCACACGGTCCTTGGTGTATTCGACGGTCAGCTCGAGACAGCGGGTGGCTGCGCCGATCTGCTCGGCCGCCATGAGCAGCGCCGCGGTGTCGGCCAAGCCGGGATCGGCTCCGATCTCGACGGTGTCGCCCCCTTCCACCCGCGCCAGCCGGCGGGTCAGATCCATCGCCTCCAGCCGATGGGATTCGAACGACGTCCATCGCGTGAGCCGGCCGTCGGCCACCCCGATCACCACGTCGGCGATGTCACCGTTGACGACGTAGCCGGGGTCGAACGCGACCGCTCCGATCTGTGCTCCCTCGGCCAGTCCTTCGAGCGCCTCGGCGTCCGGTTCGTCGGCCGCGAGCAGCGCCAGCTCGGCGAGCGTCGTGCCGAGAAGCGGGGTCGGCACCAGGTTCCGGCCGAGTTCCTGCAGCACCACCGCGGCGTCGGCGAGTTCACCGCCGGCACCGCCGAGGTCCTCGGGGACCACCAGCGCGGCCGCGCCGACCTGTTCACACAGCAGCCGCCACAGCGTCTCGTCGTAGCCGCGTTCGGAGGTCATCGCCTCGCGCACCGCCGCAGGCGAGGCGTGCTTGTCGACCAGCGCCGCCACCGTCTCGCGCAGCAGCTCGCGTTCTTCGCTCATCAGAAGGCCTCCAGAACCCGGGCGCGGTGCCACGTGGGATCCCCCCACGCCGAGCGCAGGGCCTGCACCCGCAGCAGCCACAGGGACAGGTCGTGCTCGTGGGTGAAGCCGATCGCGCCGTGCGTCTGCAGCGCAGAGCGGGCCGCCAGCAACGCGGCCTCGGATGCGGCGACCTTCGCGGCGCTGACATCGCGCGCGGTGTCGGGGGAGCGGTCACCCACCGAAAGCGCCGCCCCGTACACCAGCGGGCGCGCCAACTCGACCGCGATGTGCACGTCGGCCAGTTTGTGTTTGATCGCCTGGTAGGAACCGATCGCGCGGCCGAACTGGTGACGCTGCTTGGCGTACTCCACCGACTGGTCGAGCATCGCCTGTGCCGCACCGACGAGCTGCGCTGCCGTCGCCAGCACCCCGAACTCGAAGGCCAGGTCCACCTCGGCGTCTCGTGCCTCGCCAGAGACGTTGACGGCGAACAGCTTTCGGCTGGGATCGACGGACTCGTGCTCCGCACCGGCAGTCGCCTCGCTGACGGCCCCGTCCTGCGCGAGCAGGACCAGGCCCGAGGTCTCGGCGTCCAGTGCGCGCGGTACGAGCGGCGGCAGGGCGACGGTCACGACGAGCTCACCGGCGGCCAACGCGGCGCTGCGCTCGTCACCGCGCAGCAGAACAGGCGCCACCGCAATCGATTCCACCACGGGACCCGGTACGCACCAGCGGCCCAGTCGTTCGGCGGCGACCACCAGGTCGACCGGCGTGGCGTCGATGCCGTCGTGCTCCTCGGCGACCATCAGGGCTGTCACGCCCAGGTCGGCGAGCGTCGCCCACACCTTGCGGCCGGGCGCGGTGTCGCCCTCGATCCACGCCCGCACCGCACCGGGCACATCGGCCGCGGACAGCGCGGCGTCGATGCTCGCGGCGAAATCCCGCTGCTGATCGTCGAGTTCGAAGTTCACTTCGCCTGACCTTTCGGCTCGCGCGGCAGGCCCAGCAGCCGTTCGGCGATGATGTTGCGCTGGATCTCGTTGGTGCCGGCGTAGATCGGGCCGCCGAGGGCGAACAGCAGGCCGTCGGTCCACGAATCAGCCAGCTCGGCGTCCGCGCCGCGCAGGTCCAGCGCTGTCTGGTGTAACGCGACATCGAGGTCGGACCAGAACACCTTCGTCACCGATGATTCCGCGCCGAGTTCACCGCCGCCCGCCACCCGGGTGACGGTGCCGAACGTGTGCAGCCGGTACGCCTGCGCCTTGATCCAGGCGTCGGCCACCCGTTCGGCGTACGCCGGGTTGCGGTCCTTCTTCCATTCGGCCACCAGACGTTCGGCGGGGGCGAGGAACCGCGCCGGGCTGCGCAGCGACATCCCGCGCTCGTTGCTCGACGTGCTCATCGCCGCCCGCCAGCCGTCGTTGACCTCGCCGATGACGTCGGCGTCGGGCACGAACACGTCGTCGAGGAAGATCTCCCCGAATCCGGTGTCGCCCCCGAGCTGGGCGATCGGGCGGACGGTCACCCCGTCGGCCTTCAGGTCGAACATCACATACGTCAGGCCCTTGTGCCGCTGGGCCTGCGGGTCGGAGCGGAAAAGCCCGAACGCCCGGTCCCCGAACACGGCCCGTGAACTCCAGATCTTCTGACCGTTGAGGAGCCAGCCGCCGTCGGTGCGGGTCGCCGTCGAGCGCAGCGACGCCAGGTCGCTGCCCGACTCCGGCTCCGACCAGGCCTGGGCCCAGATCTCCTCACCGCTGGCCATCTTCGGCAGCACCCGGTCGAGTTGCTCTTCGGTGCCGTGCGCGAACAGCGTCGGCGCCAGCATCGAGGTGCCGTTGGCGCTCGCGCGTCCGGGCGCTCCGGCGCGGAAGTACTCCTCCTCGAACACGATCCACTGCAGCAGCGTCGCGTCGCGGCCGCCGTAGCGCTGCGGCCAGCTGATCACCGACAGGCCCGCTTCGAAAAGCACCTTGTCCCAGCGCCGGTGCTGTTCGAATCCCTCGGCGCAGTCGTAGGACTTCGTCGGAAAGTCGTCGCGGTGCGCGGTCAGGAACTCGCGCACCTCGGCGCGGAACGCCTCCGATGCGTCGTCGAACGTCAGATCCATTCAGGCTCTCTTCCTCAGGAGCGGTTTGACGACCTTGCCGCCCGGGTTACGGGGCAGCGCGTCGAGGAACTCCACCGACCGGGGCGTCTTGAAGTTCGCGAGATGTTCGCGCGCGTAGGCGATCACGGCCTGCTCGTCGAGCTGCGCGCCCGGTTTCGCGACGACGAACGCCTTGCCGACCTCGCCGAGCCGTTCGTCGGGCACACCGATGACGGCCGATTCGGCGACCCCCTCGAGCCGGGCCAGCACCTGCTCGATCTCGGCGGGATAGACGTTGAACCCGCCGCAGATGTACATGTCCTTGAGCCGGTCGGTGATCCGCAGGTTGCCGCGCTCGTCGACGGTGCCCACGTCGCCGGTGTGCAGCCAGCCGTCGGCGTCGATCGCCGCGGCGGTGGCCTCGGGGTCGTCGAGGTAGCCGAGCATCACATTCGGTCCGCGCAACAGCACCTCACCCGAATCCCCGATGCGCAGTTCGAAGTCGGCGATCGGCCGCCCGCAGGTCGTCGCGACGGTCACCGCGTCGTCGTCGGCGCGGCACATCGTGCCGAACCCGCTGGCCTCGGTCAGCCCGTAAGCGGTGAGCACGATGTCGATGTCGAGTTCGGATTGCATGCGTTCGATCAGCACGACGGGGACGACGGCGGCGCCGGTCACCGCGAACCGCAGCGAACCGAGGTCGTAGTCGGCGCGTCTCGGGTGATCGAGGATGCTCTGGTAGATCGTCGGCGGCCCGGGCAACACCGTGATGCCCTGTTCGGCGACCGCGGCCATCGCCTTCTCCGGATCGAAGGTGAGCTGGGGGATCAGCGTGGCACCGGTCTGCAGGCAGGTCAGGATGCCGGCCTTGTAGCCGAAGTTGTGGAAGAACGGGTTGATGCACAGGTAACGGTCGGCGCTGGTGAGCTGTCCGCATTCGGCCCACGCCGCGGGTGCGTCCAGGGATTGACGGTGTGCGCACAGCACGCCCTTGCTGCGGCCGGTGGTTCCCGAGGTGAACAGGATGTCGGACACGTCGTCCGGCCGCACCGCCGCGGCGCGCGCATCGGCTGCGTCCAGATCTGTTCCGCGCGAGACGAATTCGTCCCACGTACCGTCATCGGCGTCGACGGGCACCCGCACGATGTGGCGCAGCGCAGGCAGCGCAGCGCGGTCGAGGTCGGCCGTCCGGTCCGCGCCGAGGAACTCGCCGGCGGCGATCAGCAGCGGCGCCGCGGTGCGGGCGAGGATGTCGCTCGCCTCGCTGGCGGTGTAGCGGGTGTTGAGCGGGACGACCACGCCGCCCGCGTAGGTCGTGGCCAGAGACGCGACGACCCAGTGCCAGGTGTTGGGCGACCAGATCGCGACGCGGTCGCCGGGGCTGATCCCGAGGTCGATCATCGCCGCGGCGGCACGACGGACGTCGTCGCGCAACTGCGCGTACGTGAGGCGACGTTCGTCGGTCACCACCGCCTCGTGGTCGCCGTACAGCTGGGCGGTCCGGTCGAGAACGGCCGGGATCGTCCTCGGGGCGGTCGTCATCGATGCTCCTCTAACAAAGCAAGTGCTTGGTAGGTTAGCCTACAGGGGTGATAGAGGTCCAGGAGTTCCGGGCCGAGGTCCGGCAGTGGCTCGCCGACAACCTGGTCGGCGAATTCGCCGCGCTCAAGGGGCTGGGCGGGCCCGGCCGCGAACACGAGGCATTCGAGGAGCGGTTGGCGTGGAACCGCCATCTCGCCGCGGCCGGTCTGACGTGTCTGGGGTGGCCGGAAGAACACGGCGGGCGCGGACTGTCGGTCGCGCACCGCGTCGCGTTCTACGAGGAGTACGCGATCGCCAACGCGCCGGCGAAGGTCAACCACTTCGGTGAGGAACTGCTCGGCCCGACGCTGATCGCCTACGGGACCCCCGAACAACAGCAGCGGTTCCTGCCCAAGATCGTCGACGTCACCGAGCTGTGGTGTCAGGGGTATTCGGAGCCGGGCGCCGGAAGTGACCTCGCGAACGTCGCCACCACCGCCGTGCTCGACGGCGACCAGTGGGTGATCAACGGCCAGAAGGTGTGGACGTCGCTGGCGCACTGGGCGCAGTGGTGCTTCGTCGTCGCGCGCACCGAGAAGGGCTCGAAGCGGCACGCCGGTCTGTCGTATCTGCTGGTGCCGCTCGACCAGCCCGGCGTCGACGTCCGGCCGATCATCCAGCTGACCGGCGACTCCGAGTTCAACGAGGTGTTCTTCGACGATGCCCGCACCGATGCGTCGCTGGTCGTCGGCGAACCCGGGGACGGGTGGCGGGTCGCGATGGGCACGCTGACCTTCGAGCGCGGGGTGTCCACGCTCGGCCAGCAGATCGAGTACGCGCGCGAACTGTCCGGGGTCGCCGAGCTGGCGAAGAAGACCGGCGCCGCCGACGATCCGCTGATCCGTGAGCGGCTCACCCGCTCGTGGGTCGGGTTGCGGACGATGCGGTCGTATGCGCTGGCGACGATGGATGTGGAAGGGACGGGGCAGGCCGCCCCGGGGAAAGACGCCCCGGGAAAAGACAACGTGTCGAAGCTGTTGTGGGCCAACTGGCATCGCGAACTCGGCGAGCTCGCGATGGATGTCGCCGGGATGGCTGGGTTGACGCTGACCGACGGCGACTTCGACGAGTGGCAGCGGCTGTACCTGTTCTCCCGGGCCGACACCATCTACGGCGGGTCGAACGAAGTGCAGCGCAACATCATCGCCGAGCGGGTGCTCGGCCTACCCAGGGAGCCAAAGGGATGAGCCTGAGCGAAGCGCCGAAGGAGATCGAGGGCCACGGCCTGCTGACCGGCAAGGTGGTCGTGGTGACCGCGGCGGCCGGCACCGGCATCGGCTCGGCGGTCGCGCGGCGGGCGCTCAACGAGGGCGCCGACGTCGTCATCTCCGACCACCACGAACGCCGGCTGGGCGAAACCCGGGACCAGCTCACCGAACTCGGCCTCGGCCGGGTCGAGAGCGTGGTCTGCGACGTGACGTCCACCGCGCAGGTCGACGCGCTGATCTCCTCGACGACCGCCCGCATGGGCCGGCTCGACGTGCTGGTGAACAACGCCGGCCTCGGCGGCGAGACGCCGGTGGTCGACATGACCGACGAGGAATGGGACCGCGTGCTCAACGTGACCTTGACCTCGGTCATGCGGGCCACCCGCGCCGCCCTGCGCTATTTCCGCGAGGCCGACCACGGCGGCGTCATCGTCAACAACGCCAGCGTGCTGGGCTGGCGGGCCCAGCATTCGCAGGCGCACTACGCCGCGGCCAAGGCCGGCGTGATGGCGCTGACCCGCTGCAGCGCGATCGAGGCCGTCGAGCACGGGGTGCGGATCAACGCGGTCTCGCCCAGCATCGCCCGCCACAAGTTCCTCGAGAAGGTCAGCTCGTCGGACCTGCTCGACCGGCTCTCGCAGGGCGAGGCGTTCGGCCGCGCCGCCGAGCCGTGGGAGGTGGCGGCTACCATTGCGTTCCTCGCCAGCGACTACTCCAGCTACCTGACCGGCGAGGTCATCTCCGTATCGAGCCAGCACCCATGAGCAGCCCCGCAGCCAGCCAGCCGCCGACCCGGCGCGACGAGCTCCTCGAGCTCGCCGCGACGATGTTCGCCGAGCGCGGGCTGCGGGCCACCACGGTGCGCGACATCGCCGACTCGGCGGGCATCCTGTCGGGCAGCCTCTATCACCACTTCTCCTCGAAGGAGGAGATGATCGACGAACTGCTGCGCGGTTTCCTCGACTGGCTGTTCGAGCGGTACCACCAGATCGTCGAGACGGAACCCAATCCGCTCGAACGGCTCAAGGGCCTGTTCATGGCGTCGTTCGAGGCGATCGCCACGCGGCACGCACAGGTCGTCATCTACCAGGACGAGGCCAAGCGGCTTTCGTCGCAACCGCGCTTCTCCTACGTCGAGGAGCGCAACCGCGAACAGCGCAAGATGTGGATCGAGGTCCTCAACCAGGGCATCGCGGAGGGCTACTTCCGGCCCGACATCGACGTCGATCTGATCTACCGCTTCATCCGGGACACCACCTGGGTGTCGGTCCGCTGGTATCAGCCGGGCGGACCCCTCTCGGCCGACGAGGTCGGCAGGCAGTACCTGTCCATAGTCCTCGGCGGAATCACCGCCAACCCTTCTGAAGGAGACGAATAATGCCCGAGGCGTATGTCATCGACGCTGTGCGGACGCCCGTCGGCAAGCGGGGCGGTTCACTGGCCCACGTGCACCCGATCGACCTGGGCGTGCACGCCTTCCGCGGCATCTTCGACCGCGTCGACGTGGACCCCGGCGCCGTCGACGACGTCATCGTCGGGTGCGTGGACGCGCTCGGCGGGCAGGCCGGCAACATCGGCCGCAACGCGTGGCTGGCCGCCGGGTACCCCGAAGAGGTGCCGGGTGTCACCGTCGACCGGCAGTGCGGGTCGAGCCAGCAGGCGATCTCCTTCGGCGCACAGGCGATCATGTCCGGTACGGCCGACATCATCCTGGCCGGCGGCATGCAGAACATGAGCCAGATCCCGATCGCCTCGGCGATGGTGGTGGGCAAGGAGTTCGGGTTCACCTCGCCAACCGGCGAATCGGAGAACTGGCGGCACCGCTACGGCGACGAGGAGATCTCGCAGTTCCGCGGCGCCGAGCTGATCGCGGAGAAGTGGGACATCTCCCGCGAGGAGATGGAGCAGTTCGCCTACACCAGCCACCAGCGGGCCTTCGGCGCGATTCGCGGCGGCCACTTCGACAACGAGATCATCCCGGTGGGTGACTTCGGTGTCGACGAGGGGCCGCGTGAGTCGACGCTGGAGAAGCTGGCGTCGCTGAAGCCGCTGGCCGAGGGCGGTCGGCTGACCGCCGCGGTGGCTAGCCAGATCTCGGACGGTTCGAGTGCGGTGCTGCTGGCCTCCGAACAGGCCGTCAAGGCCCACGGCCTCACGCCCCGCGCGCGCATCCACCACATCAGCGCCCGCGGCGCCGACCCGGTGTTCATGCTGACCGGCCCGATCCCTGCGACGCGCTACGCGCTGGACAAGACCGGGCTGTCGATCGACGACATCGACGTCGTCGAGATCAACGAGGCGTTCGCGCCGGTGGTCATCGCCTGGCTCAAGGAGACCAAGGCCGACCCCGAGAAGGTCAACCCGAACGGCGGCGCCATCGCGCTCGGACACCCGCTCGGCGCCACGGGCGCCAAGCTGTTCGCCACGATGCTCAACGAACTCGAGCGCACCGGCGGCCGCTACGGGTTGCAGACGATGTGCGAGGGCGGCGGCACCGCGAACGTCACGATCATCGAGCGCCTCTGATCTCGGGGCGAGGAGTTCAATGATCGTGCAGGATCACGCCGCGGATGTTGCGGCCCGCGCGCATGTCGGCGTAGCCCTCGTTGACCTCGGCGAGTTTGTACTCGTGGGTGACGGTCTCGTCGAGCAGTAGCTTGCCCTCGCGGTACAGCGACAGCAGCCGGGGGATGTCGGCGCGCGGGTTCGCCTCGCCGTAGAGGCTGCCCAGCAGGCGCTTCTGGAAGAGCGTGAACATCATCAGCCCGAGGTTGGCGGTGGTGTCGGTCATCGACGCGATCGCGGTCGCCACCACCGCGCCGCCCTTGCGGATGACGGTGAGCGCGTCCTCGATCATCGACCCCTCGAGGAGCCCGACCGTCAGGATCGCCGAGTCGGCCATCACACCGCGGGTGAGGTCGGCGACCAACGCGGTGGCTTCGGCCATCGACGTCACGAAGTGCGTGGCGCCGAACTGGAAGGCCTTGTCGCGCTTGGCCTCCACCAGGTCGACGACGATGATCTTCTCGGCGCCCGCCAGCCGGGCGCCCTGGACGGCTCCGCTGCCGATCCCGCCCAGACCGACGACGACCACGGTGTCACCCGGCTGCACGTCGGCGGTGTTCACGGCCGAACCCCACCCGGTGGTGACGCCGCAACCGAGCAGGCACGCCCGCGCCAACGGCAGGTCGTCGTCGATCTTGACGACCGAGGCCTCCGGTACGGTGCCGTACTGCGAGAAGGTGCCGACGAGTGCCATCACGCCGACGTCCTGGCCCCGGGCGCGACGGCGGTAGCTGCCGTCGAGCTGGGTGCCGGTCATGATCATCGCCCCGAGGTCGCAGAGGTTCTGGTGCCCGGTCGAACAGAAGCGGCACCGTCCGCATGCCGGCAGGAACGACGCGACGACGTGGTCACCGGGTGCCAGGCCGATGACGCCCTGGCCCACCTCCTGCACCACACCGGCGCCCTCGTGACCGCCGATCAGGGGGAGTGGTCCGGGCAGGTCGCCCGTGCGGACGTGTTCGTCGGAGTGGCACAGGCCGGTGGCCTCCCACGACACCAGCACCTCGCCGTCACCCGGGGGATCGAGGTCGACCTCCTCGACCGTCCAGTCGCCCCCGTACTCCCACAGAATCGCCGCGTTGGTCTTCATGCCGGGAGTGTAGGAACGCCATCGCCGGCCCACGGGCGATTGCGGTTATTGCGCCAGCGCCAGCCCACCGAGCGCGATGATCCAGCTCGCGAAGCTGCCCACCAGGAAGTACTCGGTCACCTCGTCGATGCCGATCCCCAGGTCCCCGTTGCCATTGGCTTTCGCCTTCTGCGCGTTGATCTCCGGGAACCGGATGATGCTCTTGGCGGCGACGACGGCGGTGGCGGCGGCCAACTGACCGGCCACGCCGAGCCCCAGGATGAGCAGGCGTTCCATCGGCCCGAGTAATCGCCCACCCTTGAGCCGGTCCGAGGCTTGCGGCTGCCCGGCGGGTTTGACCGCGCCGACCGACGCCAGTACCAGCCGCACCAGCTGGTTACCGGTGACCGACTGCAGCAGGATGACGGCTACCACCATCAGCAGCCGGTCGGCGCTGAGCGTGCCCACCCCGGGCAGCTGCGTCCACGCCGACCACCGGGCGATCAGCCCCGTCACCTCCGACGCCCACCCGGACAGCACGATCAGCGTGGCGGCGGCCGCGCCCAGCACCAGGAGCGGCGCCCACGGGCGGTGCCCGGTGCGTTCGGCGCGTGCGCCGAGCACCTCCCAGGCAATGCCGGCGGCGACGCCGATCGCGAGCAGCGGGATGTCGCCGCGATGCCAGAGCCCGGCGAGCAGGGCGCAGCCCACCACCGTGGCCGGGACCACCGCGACGGGCAGCCAAGTCCGGTGCGTCAGCCGGCGGCACATGTCGGCCAGGCTGACCGCGATCAGCAGGACGGCCAGCGCACTCACCGGACACCGCGCAGGTAGCTCGAGGTCAGCACGAGCAGGTCCAGCCCGTCGCGGCCGGCGCGCTGCGACACCGCCGAGGCGCTGACCTGTTCGGCGGCCGCGATGTCCTTCTTGGTGTGGTTGCTCAACAGGCCCTTCAGGATCCGCAGTGATCGGTCATCGAGTGATCCAAGCAGGTGGTCCCGACACAACAGCGCGGCGTTGACGGCGTCGACATCCGGTCCGGCGGTGTCGGCGTCCCGGCGATACGAGGTGCGCACCGCGGCGAGCCCCGGTTGCCGTTGCGCCGATGCGGTCCACTCGATGGCTTCCCGCGCCGCCCACCAACCCGGCCCGTCCTGGATGCCGGTCTCGGCGTCGAGGATCGTGACCGCTCCCCATCCGATGCCGAAGCGGATGTCGATGTCCGGCGCGACGGCCAGGCGGACGGTCAGTGCGGCGTCGATCGCCGCGCCGACGCTCGGATGGCTGCCCTGGAATTCGTCGCCGACCGTGAACGCGAACCCGGCGGCATCGAGGGCCGCACGCAGGTGCCGGTGCAGGGCACGCCGGTCGGGCGCGCGGCGGGACGCCACGACATCGCCGATGACCGCAGCCGTCGTTGAAGGATCTGGCTTAACATCCGCCATATGAAGACCTTAGCTTAATTCCGTGAGAATTCAGCAGAGTGCTTCATCCAGGCGGGTCACTGCACGAGTGCCGCCGCCTCCCTCAGGTGTGTGACGGCGTCGGCGACGATCGCCGGCACCAGTTCGGCGCATGACGGCAGATCGTCGAGGATGCCCGCCACCTGCCCCGACGCCAGCACGCCGGCCTCGGTGTTGCCCTCGACCAGGCCGGCCTTCAGCAGCATCGGGGTGTTGGCGGCCATCAGCACCTGCGACCAGGTCAGGTCTTTGCCGTGCCGCATGGCCAGACCGTCCTTGACCATGGACCGCCAGGTCATGCCGGACATCTTCTTGAACTTCTGGGCGTTGCCCACCGCCGCGGCGAAACCCCGCACCGGCGAACCGCTTTCGAGCTTTTCCACCAGACCCGTGCGCAGCACCCGGTGCGGCATCCCGTCGACGCGGGTCGAGACGACGGTGCCGTCGAGTGCGGCCTGCAGATAGCGCTGTTTGACGGCGTCGGGCACCGTCGAGTCCGACGTCAACAGGAAGCGGGTGCCCATGGCGACTCCGGCGGCACCGTACGACAGGGCCGCGGCCAGGCCGCGCCCGTCGAAGAAGCCGCCTGCGGCGATCACCGGCATCCCGGTGTCGGCGACCGCGTCGAGAACCGACGGTAGCAGCAGCGTCGTCGCGATCGGTCCGGTGTGGCCACCGCCTTCACCGCCCTGCACGATCACCGCATCGGCACCCCACCCGGCGACCTTCTTGGCGTGCTTGGCCAACCCGACCGACGGGATGACGACCACGCCGGCTTCCTTGAGCCGGGCGATCAGATCGGGTTTCGGCGCCAGCGCGAAGGAGGCGACCTTGACGCCCTCGCGGATCAGCAGGTCGATGCGTTCGTTCGCGTCGCCGGCGTCGGCCCGGATGTTGATGCCGAACGGTTTGTCGGTGGCGGCCTTGACCTTCGTCACCGCCGTCTGCAGCTCCTCGAGCGTCATGGTGGCCGACGCCAGGATGCCCAGGCCGCCCGCATTGGACGTCGCCGACACCAACCGCGCCCCGGCCACCCAGCCCATTCCGGTCTGCACGACGGGATGTTCGATCCCGACCAGTTCGGTCAGCGGGGTACGCAGGCTCGTCACGACCGGATTTCCCTGTCCCGCAGTGACTTCGGGTCGATGACCTCGCGGATCAGGTGCAGCTCCTCGTCGGACGGCAACCGCGTCGTCTCCGCGGAGTCCAGGCCGTGCACCTCGAAGGAGGTGTTCTCGGCGACCTGGTCGGCGTCCACACCGGGATGCAGCGACACCGCGCGCATCTGGTGATCGGGTCCGTTGAAGTCGAAGACACCCAGGTTGCTCACCACGCGGAACACGTCGAGGAACCGGTACGCCGGGTTGTCAGGATCGACCTTGTCCCACCCGACCCCGGACACGATGTCGACGGATTCGCCGAACACGCGCTTGCTGTGCCCACCGACCCAGTAGCTGGTGGCGTGGTTGATGGTGTTGCCCGGCGCGCCGCGCACCCCGAACATCTGCCGCTTCGGGTGCTGGATCGGGCCGAACGCCGACAGGTTCTGGTTGCCGTAGCGGTCAATCTGATTGGCCCCCATGACGACGTGGCGCCGTCCCCACGTCAGCGTCTCGAAGACGCGGCCGAACGGCATCCACCCCTCGATGGCGCCCGTGCCACCCAGCGCCGGAGTGTCCGCCAGCAGACGGGCCTCCCCGTCCGTCAGCAGGATGTCGGGGGAGAACGTCAGACGCGCGAGGCGGGCGCCGATCGACACCATGTTCGCCATCGGGCTGACCATGATCTCACCGGCGTCGCGGAACAGTTCGGCGCACGCGACGGCGCACACCTCGGCACGGGTCGGATCGGTCATTTCGCGGCTCCCTGCTGTTCTGCGAACCTGCGGACGGCGGCCTGGTAGTCGTCCTCGCTGCCCGACAGGTACGTGCTGACGAACTCGGCCCAGGACTCCTCGGATCCGGCGGCCTCGGCGTAGTGCCGCTGGAACTTCTCGTCGCGGCGGTAATCCGGTTCCGCGGTGGTGAAGTGGGCGCCGTTGGGGGCTTCGACGACGGAGTCGACCATCATCCGGTTGACCAGCAGAGCCTGCGGCGGAACGGCTTTGACGAGTTCCTCGGTGGACACCACCCGCTCGACGCTCAACAGCCGCCTCCGGGCCGACATCAGGAACAGGTCGTCGAAGTAGGGGTCGATGCCGGTGTAGGCCGCATTGCCCTGGGCGTCACCGAGGTTCATGTGCACGCACGCGACGTCGAGGTTCAGCGCCGGCATCGCGATGAGTTCCTCGTAGCCGTCGCCCGTCGGGTAGGGCGAGCGCACGGTCTTGAGTTCGTCACCCCAGAACGCGCGGACGTCGCTGCCGAGGCCGGCGCGGATCGGCAGGAACGGAAGTCGTTGTGCGGCGGCCTGCAGACCGCACCGCAGCATGCCTTCGTCCATCTCCCGGGCCTCGATCGATCCGCTGGTGCGCGCCTTGGCGAACCACGGGTCGTAGAACGGGGGCGAATCCAGCGAGACGAACCCGTAGTAGACCCGCTTGACCTTGTTCGCCGAGCACAGCAGCCCGAGATCGGGTCCCCCGTAGGTGACGACGGTGAGGTCGGTGACGTCGGTGCGCAGCAGCGCCCGGACGAAAGCCATGGGTTTGCGGCGTGAGCCCCAGCCGCCGATGCCGATGGTCATCCCGCTCTCGATCGACGCGACTGCCTCGTCGAGTGTGGTTGTCTTGTCGCTCATTTCGATCCCTTGTCCGTCCCCGCGAACGCGTCGCGATGCTCGTCGGACACCCCGGCGAGGTTCAGTTCGAACGTGAAACCCTGCTCCATGCGGTAACTGGAGTTGACGCGCTGGACGTCGATGAGGTTGAGGGCCTCCTTCGCAGCGCGGATCACCCGGGTGTCCTTGGCGGCGATGTCACGGGCCACCCGCAGGGCGGCCTCGTCGAGATCGGCCCGCGGCACCACCTCGTGCACCGAACCGAAGTGGTGCAGGGTGTCCGCGCCCACGGTCGCCGCGGTGAAGAACAGTCGGCGCATCATGTGCTGGGGCACCAGCCGCGACAGATGAGTCGCGGCACCGAGCGCGCCGCGCTCGACCTCGGGCAGCCCGAACGTGGCGTCGTCGGAGGCGACGATCACGTCTGCGTTGCCGACCAGACCGATGCCGCCGCCGACGCAGAAGCCGTTGACCGCCGCGACGACGGGGACCTCACACTCGTAGACCGCCCGGAAGGCGTGGAAGCAGCCGCGATTGGCGTCGATGAGCGCGGTGAAACCCTCGGTGTTCTGCATCTCCTTGATGTCGACACCGGCGTTGAAGCCCCGGCCCTCGGCGCGCAGGATCACCACGTGGGTGCTGCGGTCGCGGCCGGCGGCGGTGATGGCGTCACCGAGTTCGAACCAACCGCGCGAGGGGATCGCGTTGACGGGCGGGTAGTCGACGGTGACCGAGACGATGCCCGGTTCCACTGTCTTGGACGTGATCGTCATTGACGGCTCCTGGGGTGGCTACCTAAGCAAGCACTTGCTTGGTACGCTAGCACAGTGACCGACGCCGCTGGAATCAAACTCGGACTCGACGGGCGCGTGGTTCTCGTGACCGGCGGCGTCCGTGGTGTCGGCGCCGGAATCAGCGCCGTGTTCGCCGCGCAGGGCGCCACCGTGGTGACGTGTGCGCGCCGGCCGGTCGAGGACAGCCCGTACGAATTCCACTCCTGCGACATCCGCGACGACGACTCGGTCAAGGCACTGATCGACGGCATCGTCGACGCGCACGGTCGCCTCGACGTCGTGGTCAACAATGCAGGTGGTTCGCCGTACGTGCTCGCCGCCGAGGCGTCGGCGAAGTTCACCCGCAAGATCGTCGAGCTGAACCTCCTCGGCGCGCTGTCGGTCTCCACACACGCCAACGCGGTCATGCAGCACCAGGATTCGGGCGGTGCGATCGTCAACATCAGCAGCGTCAGCGGCAGGCGGCCCACCCCGGGTACCGCCGCATACGGTGCGGCCAAGGCCGGGATGGAGAACATGACCACCACCCTCGCCGTCGAGTGGGCGCCCAAGGTGCGGGTCAACTCCGTCGTGGTCGGCATGGTCGAGACCGAACAGTCCGAACTGTTCTACGGTGACGCGGACTCGATCGCCGCGATCTCCCGCAACGTCCCGCTCGGCCGGCTCGCCAAACCCGCCGACATCGGCTGGGCGGCGGCGTTTCTCGCCTCGGACGCGGCGTCCTACATCAGCGGCGCCTCCCTCGAGGTCCACGGCGGCGGCGAACCCCCGCACTACCTGTCGACCACCACTGCAGACATCAAGAAGTAAGAGGAGACAACACATATGGGACTGCTCGACGGCCGCGTGGTCATCGTGACGGGTGCGGGCGGCGGCATCGGCCGCGCGCACGCGCTGGCATTCGCCGCCGAAGGTGCACGCGTGGTGGTCAACGACATCGGCGTCGGCCTCGACGGGTCACCCGCCGGTGGCGGCAGCGCGGCGCAGAGCGTCGTCGACGAGATCACGGCCGCCGGCGGCGAAGCCGTCACCAGCGGCGCCAACGTCGCCGACTGGGCGCAGGCCGAGGGCCTGATCCAAACGGCGGTCGACTCCTTCGGCGGGCTCGACGTCCTGGTCAACAACGCCGGCATCGTGCGCGACCGAATGTTCGCCAACACCAGCGAAGAGGAATTCGACGCGGTCATCGCCGTCCACCTCAAGGGTCACTTCGCGACCATGCGGCATGCCGCGGCGTACTGGCGCGCACAGTCCAAGGCGGGCAACACCGTGGACGCCCGGATCGTCAACACCAGCTCCGGTGCGGGACTGCAGGGCAGTGTCGGGCAGGCCAACTACAGCGCCGCCAAAGCCGGTATCGCAGCCATGACGCTGGTGGCCGCCGCCGAGATGGGCCGCTACGGGGTGACGGTGAACGCGATCGCGCCGTCGGCCCGCACCCGGATGACCGAGACGGTGTTCGCGGAGATGATGTCGACGCAGGACCAGGATTTCGACGCGATGGCACCGGAGAACGTCTCCCCGCTGGTGGTCTGGCTGGGCAGCGTCGAGGCCCGTGACGTCACCGGGAAGGTCTTCGAGGTCGAGGGCGGCAAGATCCGCGTCGCCGAAGGCTGGGCGCACGGCCCGCAGGTCGACAAGGGTGCCCGCTGGGATCCCGCCGAACTCGGTCCGGTCGTCAAGGATCTGCTCGCCAAAGCGCGTCCGCCGGTGCCGGTCTACGGCGCCTGAGCATCACGGTTCGCACACCACCAACGGGATGACCCGGTCGGCGGCCTCGCGGTAGTTCCGGTAGGGCGGATACATCTTGGTCAGCCGCGGCCAGTACCGCCTGCGCTCCTCGTCGGTGGCGTCACGGGCGACCAGATCCAGCTTCTCCGCGCCGATCTGCACGTGGACGTCCGGATTCTCCTTGAGGTTTCGGTACCACAGCGGATCGCTGTCGCGGCCGCCGAAGCTGGCGGGCAGGATGACCCGGTCGCCGTCGCGCAGGTAAAGCGTCGGGGTGGTGCGCGGCTCGCCGGACCTGCGGCCCGTCGTCGTCAGCAACGCCGCCGGGAACCACAGAAGCCGTGAGCCGAGCAGACCGTCGGTGCGCCGGTAGGCCCAGATGTGGGCGCGCGCGAAGTACTTCATCGCCAACGCGAGTGCCTGGGAATTGCGGATCCTGCCGGCCATGCCGGCGTATATGGCCGCGCGTGGACGTTCCAAACGCGTCTGCGTCAACGTATTTCGTGACGGTGCCTCACGGCTCGCACACGACGATCGGGATCACGCGATCCGTCCACGACTGGTAGTCGTCGAAATTCGGGTACATCGCGACGAGCCTCGGCCAGTACTGCGCGCGCTCCTCCTCGGTGGCCGGCCGCGCCGTCAGGGGCAGTACCTCGTCCTTGATCTGCACCTCGACCCTGGGGTTCGCCCTCAGGTTGAGGTACCACATCGGATGCTTGTCGCTGCCGCCGCGCGAGGCGACCAGGATCACGCGGTCCCCGTCGCGCAGATACAGCAGTGGGCTGACCCGCGGCTCACCGGTCTTGCGGCCGATCGTGGTCAACAGCGCGACAGGCGCCTTGCCGAACGTTCCGCCGAGGCGGCCCCCACTGATCTTGTACAACAACGTGTTTGCGCGCGACATCCACTTGATGACGACGTCGGCGGCGGGCGAGTTGAGTCTGCTGGGCGGTGACTTCGGCACGGTGGTCTCCTATGCTCGCTGAATGGACACGGTTCCGGATACCGACCGCGTCGCCGCGGCCGACGCCTATATCGATGCGCTTGCCACACACGACGCGCGTAACGTCCCGTTCGCTGCGGACTGCGTCCGCTTCGAAGTGGGTGTCAAGACCGGATTCTCGGCGGATCATCTGCGGCGCAGCCTCACTCGCGGTCCGCAGTACCAGGTCATCGCCGCCACCACCGACCGGACGTTCCGTGTCGCGGGCGACGAGGTACACGCCACGTTCACCGTGGTCACCAAGGCGCGGATCGCGGGTCGTCGCGTGGTGGCCCACGTCGACGAGACGTTCCTCATCCCGGCGTCCGACGGCCGGATCCACCACATCCGGGCGCGGATCCGCCCGGCGCTCCGGCGGGAGGCCGGGTAGCCGCGAGCCACCGCGGCCTCGAAACACCCTGTGGCCGTGGGTTGTCGCCTCGACGGCTCAGATCCGCTCGATGATGGTGCCCGTCGACAGCGCCCCGCCGGCGCACATGGTGATCAGTGCCGTGGACTTGTCGGTGCGCTCGAGCTCGTGCAGCGCCGTGGTGATCAACCGGCTGCCGGTGCTGCCGACCGGGTGACCGAGTGCGATGGCGCCGCCGTTGACGTTCACCTTGTCCATGTCGGGGTTGTGCACCCGCGCCCACGACAGCACCACCGAGGCGAAGGCCTCGTTGATCTCGGTGATGTCGATGTCGCCCATCTTCATCCCGGCCTTCTCGAGCACCTTGGCCGTCGACTGCACCGGGCCGTCGAGGTGGTAGTACGGCTCCGCGCCGACCAGCGCCTGACTGACGATCCGGGCCCGGGGCGTGAGACCCAGCGCCCGGGCCTTGTCCTCGTCCATCCAGAGCACCGCGGCGGCGCCGTCGGAGATCTGCGACGAGGTGCCCGCGGTGTGGATGCCGCCGTCCATGACGGGTTTGAGTTGGGACAGTCCCTCGAGCGTGGTGTCGCGCAGGCCCTGGTCCTTGGCGACCGGTGCGCGATCGGACGTCGGCTGCTTGTTCTCGTCGAGCACCGGGGCCACGATCGGGGAGATCTCCCGGTCGAACCGGTTCTCGGCCCACGCCTGCTTGGCCTTGGCCTGCGACGCGAAGCCGAACTGGTCGATGTCCTCACGGGTGATGCCGCGTCGCTTCGCGATACGCTCGGCCGCCTCGAACTGGTTGGGCATGTCGATGTCCCAGGATTCGGCGCGGATCTTGGAACGGTCGGGCCCGGCGTTCGCACCGAGGCCGACGCGGCTCATGGCTTCCACCCCGCAGGCGATGCCCACGTCGATGGCGCCCGCCGCGATGAGCCCGGCGATCAGGTGGTTGGCCTGCTGACCGCTGCCGCACTGGCAGTCGACAGTGGTGGCGCCGACGTGCTCGGGCAGGCCGGCCGTCAACCACGCGACGCGGGTGATGTTGTTCGACTGCTCGCCGTACTGGGTGACGCAGCCGCCGATGATCTGCTCGACCTCACCCGCGTCGATGCCGGCCTTGTCGACCAGCGCCTTCTGCACCGCGCCGAGCAGTTCGGTCGCGTGCAGGCCCGACAACCATCCGTTCCGCTTGCCGATGGCGCTGCGGGTGGCTTCAACGATGACAGGGGTACCCATTCCGCCAGGCTAGAACACGTTTCATTAGTCTGACAAGCGACGATGTATCCGTGCCTTTGATCTGCGCAGAAGGCATGTTTGAATGGTCGCAATCGGCACTAGACCACGTTGTGTATTGAGGAGCTCCACTCATGGCCTGCCCGAATCTTCCCCAGAACTTCGACTTTCTCGACCCCGATGTGAATCTCAAGGCGCTGCCCGTCGAGGAGCTCGCCGAACTGCGTAAGTCCGAGCCTATTCACTGGGTGGACGTCCCGGGCGGAACCGGCGGATTCGGTGACAAGGGCTACTGGCTCGTCACCAAGCACGCCGACGTCAAGGAGGTCTCCAAGCGCAGCGACGTCTTCGGCAGCTCACCCGACGGCGCCATCCCGGTGTGGCCGCAGGAGATGACGCGTGACGCCATCGACCTGCAGCGCAATGTGCTGTTGAACATGGACGCCCCCCAGCACACCCGGCTGCGCAAGATCATCTCGCGCGGTTTCACCCCGCGTGCGGTCGGCCGCCTCGAAGAGGAGCTCAACCAGCGGGCGCAGAACATCGCCAAGACCGCCCTGGCCAACGGCGAGGGCGACTTCGTCGAGCAGGTCTCCGCCGAACTGCCGCTGCAGGCCATCGCCGAACTGCTCGGCGTGCCGCAGGACGATCGCGACAAGATCTTCCGCTGGTCCAACGAGATGACCGGCGGCGAGGATCCGGAGTACGCCGACATCGACCCGGCCATGTCGTCGTTCGAGCTGATCACCTACGCCATGAAGATGGCCGAGGAGCGCAGCAAGAACCCGACCGACGACATCGTGACCAAGCTGATCGAGGCCGACATCGAGGGCGAGAAGCTCTCCGACGACGAGTTCGGCTTCTTCGTGATCATGCTGGCGGTGGCCGGTAACGAGACCACCCGCAACTCGATCACCCACGGCATGATCGCGTTCTCGAACAACCCCGAACAGTGGGAGCTCTACAAGCGTGAGCGCCCGGAGACGGCCGCCGACGAGATCGTGCGCTGGGCGACGCCCGTGTCGGCGTTCCAGCGCACCGCCCTCGAGGACGTCGAACTCGGCGGCGTCACCATCAAGAAGGGGCAGCGGGTGGTGATGTCCTACCGCTCGGCCAATTTCGACGAAGAGGTCTTCGAGGACCCGCACACGTTCAACATCCTGCGCAACCCGAACCCGCACGTCGGCTTCGGTGGTACGGGCGCGCACTACTGCATCGGGGCGAACCTGGCCAGGATGACCATCAACCTGATCTTCAACGCCGTCGCCGACAACATGCCCGATCTCAAGCCGATCGGCGAGCCCGAGCGGCTACGGTCGGGTTGGCTCAACGGCATCAAGCACTGGCGGGTGGACTACACCGGCGCGGGCGGGCCTGCGGACCCGGCACAGTGCCCGGTCAGCCACTGACGCACAACTCCCGGGATCAAGGAGGATTCGGGTGGATTTCAGTCCAGACGAGGGGCAGCAGGCTGTCGCCGATGTGGTGACGTCGGTGCTCGAGCGTGACAACAGCTGGGACGCTTTGGTTTCCGGTGGCGTCACGGCGCTCGGCGTACCGGAACGACTCGGCGGCGACGGGGTCGGGTTGGCCGAACTCGCCACCGCGCTGACCGAGATCGGCAGGCACGGCACCATCAGCCCGGCGCTCGCCACGCTCGGCCTCGCGCTGGTGCCGCTGCTCGACCTGGCGTCGGACGCCCAGCAGGACCGCTACCTGGCGGACGTCGCCAAGGGTGCGATCCTCACGGCGGCGCTCAACGAACCGGGTGCGGCGCTGCCCGACCGGCCGGCGACCACGCTCACCGGCGGCCGCCTCAACGGGACGAAGGTCGGTGTCCCGTACGCCGCAGCGGCGGAGTGGATCCTGGTGACCGCGGACTCCGGCGTCGCCGTCGTGTCCGCGAAGGCCGACGGTGTGCAGCTGACCGAGACGCCGACGTCCAACGGCGGTGACGAGTACGCGGTGACGTTCAGCGACGTGGCCGTCGACGACGCCGACGTGCTGGCCGGTGCGACCGCGCAGCGGGTCAACGAGCTGGCGCTGGCGGCCACCGGGGCCTTCGCGGCCGGCCTGGTCGCCGGGGCGCTGCGGCTGACCGCGGACTACGTCGCCAACCGCCATCAGTTCGGCCGGCCGCTGTCGACCTTCCAGACTGTGGCGGCCCAGTTGGCCGAGGTGTACATCGCCTCGCGCACATTGGATCTGGCGGCGACCTCGGTGGTGTGGCGGCTCTCCGAGGGCCGGGACGCCGACCCGCAGACCCGAGACGACCTCGAGGTGCTGGGCTACTGGCTGACCTCACAGGCGCCGCCGGTCATGCAGACCTGCCATCACCTGCACGGCGGTATGGGTATGGACATCACCTACCCGATGAATCGCTATTACTCGACGATCAAGGACCTGTCCCGGTTGCTGGGCGGCCCGTCGCATCGGCTCGACCTGGTGGGAGTTTGATGTTCATCGACCTGACGCCTGAGCAGCGGCAACTGCAAGCCGAACTGCGACAGTACTTCTCGACGCTGATCTCGCCCGAAGAGCGCGAGGCGATGGAGACCGACCGGCACAACGAGGCCTACCGTGCGGTGATCAAGCGGATGGGGTCCGACGGCAAGCTCGGCGTCGGATGGCCCAAGGAATTCGGCGGGCTCGGCTTCGGTCCCGTCGAACAGTCGATCTTCGTCAACGAGGCTGCCCGCGCCGACGTGCCGCTGCCCGCGGTGACGTTGCAGACGGTCGGTCCGACGCTGCAGGTGTACGGCACCGAGGAACAGAAGAAGAAGTTCCTCCCGGCGATCCTCGCCGGTGAGGTGCACTTCGCGATCGGCTACTCCGAACCCGAGGCCGGCACCGACCTGGCGTCGCTGCGGACCTCGGCGGTCCGCCACGGTGACGAATGGATCGTCAACGGTCAGAAGATCTGGACCACCGGTGCCCACGACGCCGACTACATCTGGCTGGCCGTGCGCACCGATCCGGAAGCCGCCAAACACAAAGGCATTTCGATCCTGATCGTCGACACCAAGGATCCGGGCTACTCCTGGACGCCGATCATCCTGTCCGACGGCGCCCACCACACGAACGCCAGCTACTACAACGACGTCCGCGTCCCCGCCGACATGCTCGTCGGCGAGGAGAACGCGGGCTGGAAGTTGATCACCACCCAGCTCAACCACGAGCGGGTCATGCTCGGACCGGCAGGCAAGGTCGCCGGCATCTACGACCGCGTGCATGCCTGGGCGTCGAAGCCCGGGTCCAACGGGGTGACACCGATCGAGAACGACAACGTCCGAAGGGCGCTGGGGGAGATCCGCGCCGTGTGGCGGATCAACGAACTGCTCAACTGGCAGGTCGCCGCGGCGGGGGAGACCATCGCGGTCGCCGACGCGGCCGCCACGAAGGTCTTCTCGACAGAACGGATCCAGCGGATCGGCCGGCTCGCCGAGGAGATCGTCGGCGCCTACGGCAACCCCGCCGAACCGGATACGGCCGAACTGCTGCGCTGGCTGGACAGCCAGACCAAGCGCAACCTCGTCATCACCTTCGGCGGCGGGGTCAACGAGGTCATGCGCGAGATGATCGCGGCGTCGGGCCTCAAGGTGCCGAGGGTTCCGCGGTGACCGACCTACAGCCCGATATCGAGAAGATCAAGGCGGAGGGCAGGAGCGAACCGCGCGCTGGCCGGGATCCGGTGAACCAGCCCATGATTCACCACTGGGTGGACGCGATCGGCGACAAGAACCCGATCTACGTCGACGAGGAGGCGGCCAAGGCCGCCGGGCACCCCGGTATCGTCGCGCCGCCGGCGATGATCCAGGTGTGGACGATGGGCGGGCTCGGTGAGGGCCGTTCGGACGACGACCCGCTGTCGAAGATGATGAAGCTCTTCGACGACGCCGGCTATGTCGGAGTGGTCGCCACGAACTGTGAGCAGACCTACCACCGGTATCTGCGCCCGGGCGAAGAGCTCACCATCCACGCCGACATCACCGATGTGGTGGGTCCCAAGCAGACCGCACTGGGCGAGGGCTACTTCATCAACCAGCTCATCACGTGGACGGTTCCCGGCGGTGAGACGGTCGCCGAGATGAACTGGCGCATCATGAAGTTCAAGCCGCGTGCCGATGAGAAGCCGGCCGTGCCCGATGATCTCGACCCGGACAAGCTGATGCGGCCGGCCTCGTCGAAGGACACCCAGTTCTTCTGGGACGGCGTCAACGCCCACGAGTTGCGAATTCAGCGCCGCCCCGACGGAACCCTGCAGCATCCGCCGGTGCCCGCCGTCTGGCAGGACAAGGACGCTCCGATCGATTACGTCGTGGCGTCCGGTAACGGCACGGTCTACAGCTACGTCGTGCACCACGCGCCGAAGGTGCCGGGCCGCAGCCTGCCGTTCGTGATCGCTCTGGTCGAACTGGAGGAGGGTGTGCGGATGCTCGGCGAGTTACGCGACATCGACCCCGGTGACGTGCAGATCGGATTGCCGGTGCGCGCAACGTACATCGACTTCCCGGACAGCGACGTCAGTCCCGCGTGGACGCTGTACGCGTGGGAGCCGGCCCGGTGAGCGCCCCCACCCTCGAGGTCGGCGCCACGCTGCCCGAACTCAAGATCTACGGCGACCCGACGTTCATCGTCTCGACGGCCATCGCGACCCGCGACTATCAGGATGTGCACCACGACCGGGACAAAGCACAGGCGAAGGGGTCCAAGGACATCTTCGTCAACATCCTCACCGACACCGGTCTGGTGCAGCGCTACCTGACGGACTGGGCCGGCCCGACGGCACGGATCAAGTCGATCGGATTGCGCCTCGGTGTGCCGTGGTACGCCTACGACACGATCACGTTCACCGGTGAGGTCACCGCCGTCGACGACGGCGTCGCCACCGTGAAGGTGGTCGGCGCCAACAGTCTCGGCAACCACGTCATCGCCACGGCGACACTGGCATTGGGGGACCACTGATGCTCTCCGGAAAGGCGGAGCTCTCCGGAAAGGCGGCGATCGCGGGGATCGGCGCGACGGACTTCTCCAAGAACTCCGGCCGCAGCGAACTGCGGCTGGCCGCCGAGGCGGTGCTCGACGCGCTCGACGACGCGGGCCTGGCACCCTCGGACGTCGACGGTCTGGTGACGTTCACGATGGACTCGAACCTGGAGACCGCCGTCGCGCGCTCCACCGGGATCGGCGAGCTGACGTTCTTCAGCCAGATCGGCTACGGGGGAGGGGCCGCCGCCGCCACCGTGCAGCAGGCGGCGCTGGCGGTCGCCACCGGCGTCGCCGAGGTGGTGGTCGCCTACCGCGCGTTCAACGAGCGCTCGGAGCACCGGTTCGGTCAGGTGATGACCGGGCTGACCGTCAACGCCGACTCCCGCGGTGTGGAGTACAGCTGGTCCTACCCCCACGGCCTGAGCACGCCCGCCGCGTCCGTCGCGATGATCGCCCGCCGCTACATGCACGAGTACGGCGCCACCAGCGCCGACTTCGGCGCCGTTTCGGTGGCCGACCGCAAACACGCCGCGAACAACCCGAAGGCGCACTTCTACGGCAAGCCCATCACGCTCGAGGACCATCAGAACTCGAGGTGGATCGCCGAGCCGCTGCGGCTGCTCGACTGCTGCCAGGAGACCGACGGCGGAGTCGCCATCGTGGTCACCACGCCCGAGCGGGCGAGGGACCTCAAGCACCGGCCGGCGCTCATCGAGGCGGCCGCCCAAGCCGCGGGCGCCGATCAGTTCACCATGTACTCGTACTACCGCGACGAGCTCGGGCTGCCGGAGATGGGTCTGGTGGGCCGCCAACTGTGGCAGCAGAGCGGTCTGTCACCCGCTGACATCCAGACGGCGGTGCTCTATGACCACTTCACGCCGTACACCCTCATCCAGCTCGAAGAGCTCGGGTTCTGCGGTAGGGGCGAGGCCAAGGACTTCATCGCCGACGGCGCCATCGAAATCGGCGGTCGCCTGCCCGTCAACACCCACGGGGGCCAGCTCGGTGAGGCGTACATCCACGGGATGAACGGCATCGCCGAAGGGGTGCGACAGCTTCGCGGCACGTCGGTCAACCAGGTCGACGACGTCGAGCATGTCCTCGTCACCGCAGGCACGGGCGTCCCGACCTCTGGCTTGATCCTCGGCTGAATTCCCGCCGGTGCTCCCGCCAGCTACGCGGTAGAGTTTGCTGGCAGGTTGTCGTCGATTGCGCCGAGAAGGGGGCCGCGCGCGTGGGAATCATGCCCGACACCAGCCCGTACGGCTCGCAGACCGTCACGGGTCCCGGGTGGCCGAACGTCGACGAGGAGACTCTGGCGGCGGCCGCCGCCTCGTACGAGGCGCTCGCGGCGAACCTCAGTGGATCCGTCGTGCCGCAACAGCAGGGGCAGATGATGAAGCTGTCCGACGCCTGGGAGGGCGGCGGCGCCGTGGCCGCGACCGGGGAGGCCAGCACGATCATCGGCGGGCACGAGGCGAACGCGGCGCACGCGACCGCGATCGCGGCCAAACTGCGGGAGATGGAGGTCGCCGTCGTCCGCACCAAGACGCTGGTGAACACCGTCGCGCAGGAAACCCAGCACGAGTGCGAGGCGATCCAGGCGCTACCGTTCAGCAACACCCAGCAGCTGGTGCAGAGCCGCATCAAGATGGGGCTTTCGCAGAACATCGCCCAGGTCACGGCCAGTTCCACCGAGCTGGCCAACGCGTTCGGCGTGCCGCCCAGCATCCCCGCTCCCGGCGTCCCGCCCACGGTTCCCGGGCAACAGGCGGCGCAGGACGCCGCCAAGCAGGGTGGTCAGGCCGGTGGGCAGGGGTCACAGCAGGGTATGCAGATGATGACGCAGATGGCGTCGATGGCCGCCCAACTTCCCCAGCAGCTGGGGCAGATGGTCAGCCAGGCGCCCCAGCAGCTGATGCAGCCGCTGCAGCAACTGTCCCAGCCGCTGCAGCAACTGACGTCGATGTTCGGTCAGGGCGGCAAGGCGGACTCCCTCGGCGCGGCGGGCCTGCCGTTCTCGTCCTTCTCCAACCATCCGCTGGCCGGGGGGTCGGGGGCCAGTGGCGGCAGCGGCATGATGCGCGCCGCGTCGTTGCCCGGCTCAGGAGGTGTCTCCGCGCAGACGCCGCTGATGGCCGGTCTGGTGGGGACCAATGCCGTCTCCGTCGCACCGGCCGAGGTGCTCGCCGGGTCGGCCGCGGTCGGCGGCGTGGCGCCGGTCGCCGCCGGGCCGATGGGCGGCATGGGTGGCATGGGCGCCCCGATGGGCATGATGGGCGGCCGCGGTTCGACCGGCGGCAGCACCACCGCCGGCCTGTCCGGCCCACCGCCACTGGAGTACGACCTCGACGAGGACGTCGACGATGAGTGGTGACATGTCGGCAGAAGGAGCCTGATGGATCCGCTGAAGAAACCCGAGGGAATCTCGTGGAACGCGGCGACGGTGCAACTGCCCGAGATGCCGATGATCCCGCCGGGCGAGGATGCGATGAGCGCGACCATCTCAGCGGTGCTGCCCACACTGGCGGCACCGCTGATCGCGAACGTCGCTGCGCTGCAGGCGAAAGAGGGCATGTTCTCCGGCAAGCTGGTCGCCGCGCAGTCGGCCTACCAGAACGCCGACGACTCCGGCGGACAGGCGGTCGGCCAGATCACCAGCATGCTCGGCCAGCTCGGGCAGATGGGCGGCCAGGCGGCGAGTTCGGCCGGACAGGCCGGTGGCGGAGGCCAGGGCGGCGGGATGTTCGGATCGCTGATGCAGCAGGCGATGCAGGCGGCGCAGCAGTTCGGCGGCCAGGGTGGCGGCGCGCAGGGTGCGGGCGGTGCCCCGCCGCCCGCTCCGGGCGGTCAACCCGCGCCCGGGGCCGCTCCGCCGCCCGCGCCGCAGGTGCGAGAGAGTGAGCCGCACCGCGAGCCCGAACGGGCCGACGAGCGCACCCGCGACGAGGAACGCCGCACACCGCTGCAGCATGCCGAAGGCGCGGGGCCGCAGGAGGACCGGCCGAACAACGGTGCGGTTCCCGTCCCGCCGCAGGCGCCCGCGACGGACGCCGAGATCGAGGACCTCGCGCGCCGGATGCTGTAGCGCCGCTTGACTCTCCCCTCGGGGGAGACCCCACGCTCGAGTCATGACAGTCGACAGGAGCAACAGGGAGATCAGAACGGCGTGGGACGACCTTCCGGACGCGGTGAGGACCTACCTCGTCGCCCACCGCAGTCGCGACGTGACGGCGGCGCTCACCAGGTTCACCGACGATGCCGCCGTGACCGACGAAGGGCGCACCCATCGCGGGCGTGACGAGATCGCGGCATGGCTGGGCGCCGCCGGGGGCGAGTACACCTACACCACCGAGTTCATCGAGACGACGACGATCGGCGCCTCGAGCGTCGACGTGCTGCAGCACCTGGCGGGGAACTTCCCCGGCGGCGAGGCCGACCTCCACTTCCGGTTCACGCTGGACGGTGCGCTCATCAGCCGACTGGTGATCGAGCCGTAGTCCGATGGCGAGGAACTGGTTCATCACCGGCGGGACGCCGGGTGGGTTCGGGATGGCCTTCGCGGAGGCGGCGCTCGAGATCGGGGACCGGGTGGCGCTCACCGCCCGCAGGCCCGCCGAGCTGGCCGATTGGGCACGCGCGCACGGCGACCGGGTGCTGGTCGTACCCCTCGACGTGACCGATGCCGAGCAGGTGCGAGAGGCGGTGGCGGCAGTGGAAACGCGTTTCGGAGGCGTCGACGTCCTGGTCAACAACGCCGGCCGCGGATGGTACGGATCGATCGAGGGGATGCCCGACGCCGACGTGCGAAAGATGTTCGAGCTCAACTTCTTCGGCGTGCTCTCGGTCATCCGGGCCGTGCTGCCGGGGATGCGGGCCCGCGGCAGCGGGTGGATCGTCAACATCTCGTCGGTCGCGGGTCTGCGCGGTCAGACCGGGTTCGGTTACTACAGCGCAAGCAAATTCGCCGTCGAAGCCGTCACCGAGGTGTTGCGCGAGGAGGTGGCGCCGTTCGGTATCCAGGTGATGGCGGTCGAGCCCGGAGCGTTCCGCACCCGCGCGTACTCCGGCTTCGCCGACGAACCGGTGGCCGAATCGGTCACAGGATACGAGTCCGTCCTCGAAGGCGTGCGCGCCGCGATGGTGGCGCAGGACGGGCTGCAGCCCGGTGACCCGCAGCGCGGTGCCCGTGCGGTCGTCGCCGCCATGGCCGAGGACCCGCCGCCGCGGCGACTCGTCCTGGGCAACGACGGCTTCGACGTCGTGGCCGCGACGCTCGAGAGCACGCTGGCCGAATTGCGCGCACACGAGGCGCTGTCGCGGGGTGCCGACTTCCCACGCGGCTAGCGCCGCCGCCAGGTGACCCCTGGCGAAGCGCAGCCATGTCCAATATATTGCATATCGAGAGAGCGAAACGACGAAAGGCGACACCTATGAACAGATCGGTACTCGCGAGCCTGGGCCTGCTCGCGGCGGCGGCCATGACGGCGGGCTGCGGTGGCGCGGCGGCCGAACAGCCCGCCGCGGCGGAGAACAAACCCACGGTGGTGCTGGTCCACGGTGCCTTCGCCGACTCCTCGAGCTGGAATGGCGTGATCAAGATCCTCGAGGCCGACGGCTATCCGGTGATCGCCGCAGCCAATCCGCTGCGCGGCCTGCAGGCCGACGCCGACTACGTGCGCAGCGTGCTCGACGGGGTGGCGGGCCCGGTGGTGCTGGCCGGCCACTCATACGGCGGCTCGGTGATGAGCGTGGCGGCCGACGGCCAGCCGAACGTCAAGGCGCTGGTGTACGTCGCCAGCTTCATCCTCGAACAGGGTGAGAGCACCGGTGAGCTGGCAGGCAAGTACCCCGGAGCGGAACTGGGTCCCGCGCTGCGCACGGTGAAGTACCCGCTTCCCGGCGGCGGGATGGCCGACGACCTCTACATCAGGCCGGAGGAGTTCCAACGTGTCTTCGCCGCCGACGTCCCCGCCGACGTCGCCGCTCTGATGGCGGCGACCCAGCGCCCGATCGCCGCTGCGGCACTGGAGGATCCGGCCACCAGGACCGCCTGGAAGACCATTCCCTCGTGGAACCTGGTCACCACCGAGGACCTCGCCATCCCCGCCGAGTCGATGCGCTACATGGGGCAACGGGCCAACGCGCAGAACGTGGAGATCGACGCGTCGCACGCCGTCACGGTGTCGCAGCCGCAGGCGGTCGCCGACCTGATCGACACGGCCGCCGGGGCGACCACCACCTGATGCGGCGGGGTCACTCCGTCGTCGCCAGATGGAAGACGGGCCAACCGATCTCGGTGCGCCACTGCGACGGTTCCTCGGTGTCCCGCGGGCCCACGAGGTAGGTCTCGTGGATCGGTCCGGCCACGGCCAGCGCGTGTTCGACGACCCAGGCGCCGAGGCGGCCGTAGGTCACGTCGATGTCGTCGTGCGGTCCGGGGTGGACGGTGACGGCGAGATCGGCGGGCGGGAGCTCGACGACCCGGACGCGCCCCGTCGGGCGCGGCGTGCGGACCGGGCGGAACACGGTGAACGCACCTTCGCCCTCGGTGAAGAGTTCGTTCGCGTAATGGCCGCCGGGTGGCCCGGTGCGCTCGGCGGGCGGGAATGCCGAATCGAGTTCGGCCATCGCGGCGTCATACCAGGCGAGCGACTCGTGGAGGGTGACGTGGCCGGTGATCGCCGCAACGGTGCGCGCGGGCACCGTACGCAGTTCGACGTCGACGTCCGCCGGTTCCGGCTGTGTCAGTCGGCGCAGCGAGACGACGGCGGCGCGGGTGCGGTTCAACTCGGCCTCCAACCGGTGGAGATGACCGGTGATCACCTCAGCCCGTTCCCGCGGGTCTTCGGTGGCGAGGACAACCCGCACCTCGGCCAACGGCACGTCGAGTTCCCGGAGTCGCTGGATGACCTGGGCGGTGGGGATCTGCTCAGGCTGGTAGTACCGGTAGCCCGTGAACGGGTCCACCGTCGCGGGCTCGAGGAGCCCGGCCTCGTGGTAACGGCGCAGGGTCCGCACGCTCAGGCGCGTCAACGCGGCGAACTCCCCGATGGTCAGTCCGGGTCGCATGGCGGGGCTTCCTCCTTCGACGGTCTCCCCTTCCGGGAGGCCACACAGTACGAGATGCGTTATATCGCGAAAGGAAGGTCGGGACATGTCCTCGGTGACCGGGGAAGCGGTGATCGACCGCGCCGTGGCGCGCTGGGGCACGGCGCGCGATCCGCGGATGGCCGATCTGATGCAGGCGTACGACTTCGTGCTGCAGCCGGCCCGCTGACTACTGACCGACCGAACAGATTGGACGACAATGGAATCCACCTATCACGACTACGTGGTCGTCGGCGCCGGGTCGGCCGGTTGCGTACTCGCCGCCCGGCTGTCCGAGGACCCCTCTGCCCGAGTGCTGCTCCTCGAGTCGGGCGGGGCGGACACACTTCCCGAGATCGCCGCGCCGCCGGCATGGCCGACGCTGTGGGGGACCGAGGTGGACTACGCCTACAGCACGGTGCCGCAGGCCGGCACCGCAGACCTCGCGCACAACTGGCCGCGCGGTCACACGCTCGGCGGGAGCAGCAGCATCAACGCCATGGTGCACCTGCGTGGACACCCCGACGACTTCGACCACTGGGCGAAAACCGGGTGCACCGGCTGGGACTACGCGTCGGTCCTGCCGTACTTCCGGCGGATGGAGACGGTCACCGACGGTGATCCGCGCTACCGCGGTACCGACGGGCCGTTGACGCCCGCACCCGCCTCCGCGGTCGACGCCAACCCGCTGTCGCAGGTCTTCCTCGACGGTGCTGCCGCGGCCGGGTTTCCGTTGACCGACGATTTCAACGGGGCCACCGCCGAGGGTGCGGGCTGGCACGACCTGGCGATCTGCTCGGGCGCCCGCCAGAGCGCGGCGGCGGCGTACCTGCACCCGATCGTCGGGCACCGGCCGAATCTGACCGTGTCGACCGGCTCTCGCGCACACCAGCTGATCGTCGACGGAAACCGTTGCCTCGGAGTGCGATTCCGCCGTGACGGCAGGTCGGTGGCCGCCTACGCCGACGTCGAGGTGGTGATCAGCGCGGGCGCGGTGGACTCGCCCCGGTTGCTGTTACTGTCCGGAGTCGGGCCGGCCGCCGAACTGGAGGCCGTCGGAGTCGAGGTGGTGCACGATCTGCCCGGCGTCGGCCGCAACCTGCACGACCACCCGCTGTGTGGGGTCATCTACGAGGCGGCCGTGCCGATCCCCGCCGGGCGCACCAACCACGCCGAGACGTCGATGCTGTGGCGCAGCGACGAGACGCTCACCGGCCCGGACATGCAGCTGATGTTCATCCACGTGCCGTTCCATCCCGCCCATCTGGACGCACCCGCGAACAGCTTCACCTTGGCGGTCGCGACGGTGCCCGACGCGCGCGGCTGCATCCGGCTCGCGGGCCCGGACCCGGCGACGGCGCCGCTGATCGATCCCAACTACCTCGGGACCGAGTCGGACGTGCACCGGATGATCCACGGCGTGACCGTCGCACGCGAGATCGCCGCCAGCGCGCCGTTCGACCCCTGGCGCGGCGCCGAGGTGCTGCCCGGCCCGCACGTCACCGACGAGTCGGGGCTGCGGGCTTTCCTCGCCCAAGCCACCAGTACCTACTACCACCCGGTCGGCAGCTGTGCGATGGGCACCGGTGCGGACGCGGTGGTCGACCCGGAGTTGCGGGTGCACGGGCTGGGGGGTGTGCGGGTCGCCGACGCCTCGGTCATGCCGAGGATCGTGCCGGTCAACACCAACGCCGCAACGCTGATGATCGGTGAGAAGGCCGCCGATCTGATCCGTACGAGCCGCTGACCAGGGGTGACATACGATACTTTGCATGCCGGTGCCGGTGGAGCGGGGTAAGCACTCGCGTTCGTTGCTGCGTGACCAGGCGTACGTGTCGATCCGCGACGCCATCGTCAACGGAACGCTGGCGCCCGGTGAGAAACTGCGCGACCCCGAACTCGAGGACTGGCTCGGGATCAGCCGGACACCCATCCGGGAGGCGCTCGCCCGCCTGGAGGCCGCCGGTCTCGTGCACACCACACCCGGCCGGTCGACGGTCGTGTCGTCGATCGAACGGCAGGCGGTGCTCAACGCTCAGAGCGTCGCCGCCGCGATGCACGCGCTCGCCGTACGCACCGCGGTGCCGTTGATGGGCGACAGCGACTTCGCCGCGATGACGCGCGCCAACGAGCGGTTCGCCGAGGCGCTGTCACGCGGCGACGCCGAAGCGGCGATCCGCAGCGACGACGACTTCCACCACGTGGCGGTGGTGGCCTGTGAGAACGAGGTGATCGGCCGGGTGCTCGAACAGGTCACGCCGGTCCTGCGCCGCCTGGAACACCTGCGGTTCTCGTCGCTGTCGGGGCGCGAGTCGATCGCTCAGCACGAGCAGATCATCGAAGCGTGCCGCGAGGGCGACGCGGGTGCGGCGTCATCCGCCACCGAACGCAACTGGCAGACCCTGTCGCCGCTGATCGACCAGCTCTAGGCCGGGACCAACTCGACACCCGACAGCGCCACGGCGTCGTCGCGACTGGGCGCGGTGATGGTGGCGACCAGTCTGTCGTCGGCCTTCCAGACGTTCGCGCGCAACGTCTCACCCGGGAACACCACGCCCGCGAACCGCGCGCCGTAGGACCGCACCCGGGAGACGTCACCGTCGAGGAACTCGTCGACGATCGCCTTGCACGCGATGCCGTAGGTGCACAAACCGTGCAGGATGGGTCGCGGAAAGCCGGCTGCCGCAGCGAAATCCGGATCCGAGTGCAGCGGGTTGCGGTCACCGCACAACCGGTAGAGCAGCGCCTGCTGCGGCAGGATCGGCAACGCGATCTCGGCGTCGGGGGCGCGGTCGGGTGGTTCCACCGAGGTCGACGGACCGCGCTCGCCACCGAAGCCGCCCTCACCGCGGGCGAAGATGGACCGTTTCTGCGTCCACAGCAGCGTGCCGTCCGGATCGGTGACCGTGGTCTCCGACCAGATGACCGCGGCCTTGCCCTTGTCCCAGATGTCGGTGAACCGGGTGACCGCGGTTCCGGTGCCCGACGGCGGGATCGGACCCGGCACGTTCACCGCCTCGCTGGCATGCAGCACCTTCGACAGCTCGATGTCGATACCGGGGAACTTGACCGACGGGGGTTCGGTCATGTGGAAGCTCTGCGCCACGTTGCCGAAGGTGGGCAGAACCTGCGGGGTGTTGTCCACCAGGTAGCGCAGTTCGCGTTTGTCCATCGGGTCCACACCCGCGCCCAGCCCGAGGTGGTACAGCTGCACATCGCTGCTGGTCCACGAGAATTCGGCCGGGGGCAGTTCGGCGCCGAGCGCCTCGTCCAGGTTGATCGGCATGGCTTTACTTCTTACCAGCCAGGTGCAGCGCCGCCAGATACCCGAACGTCATGGCGGGACCGATCGTCCCGCCCGGGCCCGGATACGTGTGCCCCATGACCGGTGCGCTGACATTGCCCGCCGCGTAAAGCCCTTCGATCACCGAACCGTCGTCGCGCAGCGCCCGGCCGTGCACATCGGTACGCACGCCACCCTTGGTGCCGAGGTCGCCGGGCACCATCTTGGCGGCGTAGAACGGGCCGTGGCTGATCTCGCCGAGGTTGGGGTTCGGCTTGTTCGTCGGGTCGCCGTAATAGCGGTCGTAGGCGCTTTCCCCGCGATGGAAGTCCTCGTCGACGCCGGTGCGCGCGAAGCCGTTGAATCGCTCGATCGTCGCGGCCAGCGCATCGGCGGGCAAGCCGGCCTTCTGCGCCAGCTCGCCGAGGCTGTCCGCCTTGACGATCACCCCGGACTCCAGCCACTTGCTCGGAATCCGTTGTCCCGGTTGCAGTCCGGCGAAGATGTAGCGGTCGCGGTACTGCTGGTCGAACACCAGCCACGCCGGGATGTTCTCGCCCGGTCCGGGGCCCTGGCCGTAGAGACCGCCGTACATGTGGTGGCAGGCCTCGACATACGGCATCGACTCGTTCATGAACCGCTTGCCGGACATGTTGACGATGATCGAGCCGGGGGAGTTGCGCTCCGACAGCGCGAACCACGGGGCGCCGACCAGCGGCACGGTCGGCCCCCACCACGCGTCCTCCATGACATCGAGCGCCGCGCCGAGCTTCTCGGCGGCCAGGATGCCGTCGCCGGTGTTCGCCTTCGCGCCCACGGTCCACTCGGTGGTGATCGGCGCGCGCTGGTACTTGACCCGCATCTGCTCGTTGTGCTCGAAACCGCCGGAACCCAGGATCACCCCGCGGCGCGCGCGGATCAGCCGGGGTTCACTGCTCTCGGGGGCCGTCATATCGCGGACATAGACACCGCGGACGACACCGTCCTCGACGTACAGATCGGTCAGCGCGGTGTTGAGCAGAACCGGAACCCCGGCTTCGCGCAACGCGATACGCAGCGGAGCGATCAGCGCCCGGCCCATCCCGACGAGGTTCTTGCCGGTGGCCTTGGCCCATGTCGCGCGCACACCGACCTTGAGGCTGCGCAGCACGCCGCGCGGATGGCGCTTGAGCTGGTTGAGGCGGACGTAGTCCTGCTGCATGACCACCATGTTCATCGGCACCTTGCCGTACGGCGGTTCGAGACCGGCCATGTCGGCGCCGAGTTTCTTCGCGTCGAACGGTTTCGGCTCCACCGACCGTCCCGTCGCCTTACCGCCCGGTGTCTCGGGGTAGTAGTCGGAGTACCCGGGCACCCAGCACAGTTTCAACGGGGAGTGCTTCAGCACGAACGACAACATCTCGGGTCCGCGGTCGAGGTAGGTGTCGATCCGCTCCGGTTCGACCACGTCGCCGATGATCGCGTGCAGGTACTGACGGGCCGCCTCGGGGGTGTCCTTGACCCCGTCGCGCTCGAGGACTTCGTTGTTCGGGATCCATACGCCACCACCTGACCGCGCAGTGGAACCCCCATAGTGCGGAGCCTTCTCAACGACTATCGTCGAGAGACCCTGGTGAGCTGCGGTGAGGGCGGCGACCATGCCGGCGGCGCCGCTGCCCACCACGACGACGTCGTACTCCTGTCCGGTCATGTAGAACACGTTATAGAATTGCCCGGCCGACCCACAACTGCGCCGGTCGACGAAACGAGGGGACTTCACGTAGATGCTCAGTTCCGAGGTGCGTGAGCAGTTGGCCGCCGAACTCGCGCACGCCGAGCGCAGTAAGACGCCGATGAAACCCCTCACCGACGCCCACCCCGACATCGACGTGGTCGACGCCTACGAGATCCAGCTGATCAACATCCGCCAGCGGGTCGCCGAGGGCGCCCGGGTGATCGGCCACAAGGTGGGGCTGTCGTCGGAGGCCATGCAGAAGATGATGGGTGTCGACGAACCCGACTACGGCCACCTCCTCGACGAGATGCAGGTCTACGAGGACACCCCGGTCAAATCGGCCGATTACCTCTATCCCCGTGTGGAGGTGGAGGTCGGCTTCATTCTCGCCGACGATCTGCCCGGGGCGGGCTGCACCGAAGCGGACGTGCTCGCCGCCACCGCGGCGTTCGCTCCGGCGATCGAATTGATCGACACCCGCATCACCGACTGGAAGATCAAGCTGTGCGACACGATCGCCGACAACGCGTCGTCTGCGGGCTGGGTGCTCGGCGAGGCGCGCGTGTCGCCGAAGGACATCGACATCACCGCGATCGACGCCGTGCTGACCAACAACGGTGAGACGGTCGCCGAGGGCCGAAGCGATGCGGTGCTGGGCAATCCGGTGACCGCGGTGGCCTGGTTGGCGCGCAAGGTGGAGGGATTCGGTGTGCGGCTGCGGGCCGGCGACATCGTGTTGCCCGGTTCGTGCACCCGTGCGATAGATGCACCACCGGGAAGCCGTTTCGTCGCCGACTTCGCCGGGTTAGGTTCAGTACGACTCGATTTCGAGTGAGAGGGAGTGCCATGCCTGACAAGGCGTCTGTGGCGATCGTGGGTTCGGGCAACATCAGCACCGACCTGCTCTACAAGTTGTTGCGTTCGGAATGGCTCGAGCCGCGCTGGATGATCGGCATCGACCCGGAGAGCGAAGGGCTCGCGCGGGCACGCAAGCTCGGGCTGGAGACCTCGCACGAAGGGGTGGACTGGCTGCTGGCCCAGGATGAGAAGCCGGACATGGTCTTCGAGGCCACGAGTGCCTACGTGCACCGCGACGCCGCACCGCGCTACGCCGAGGCGGGCATCCGCGCGATCGACCTGACCCCGGCCGCCATCGGGCCGGGGGTGATCCCGCCGGCGAACCTGCGCGAACACCTGGACGCGCCGAACGTCAACATGGTGACCTGCGGTGGGCAGGCGACGATCCCGATCGTCTACGCGGTGTCTCGTGTCGTCGGGGTGCCCTACGCCGAGATCGTGGCGTCGGTGTCGTCGGCGTCGGCGGGGCCGGGTACGCGGGCCAACATCGACGAGTTCACCAAGACCACCAGCGCGGGTGTGCAGAACATCGGTGGCGCCCAGCGCGGTAAGGCCATCATCATCCTCAACCCGGCCGAACCGCCGATGATCATGCGCGACACCATCTTCTGCGCCATCCCCGAGGATGCCGACCACGCGGCGATCACCCAGTCCATCAAGGATGTGGTGGCCGAGGTGCAGACCTACGTACCGGGGTACCGGCTGCTCAACGAACCGCAGTTCGACGAGCCGTCGGTGGTCAACGGCGGCAACCACGTCGTCACGACCTTCATCGAAGTGGAGGGTGCGGGCGACTACCTGCCGCCCTACGCTGGAAACCTGGACATCATGACCGCCGCGGCGGCCAAGGTGGGCGAGGAGATCGCGAAGGAGTCGTTGACGGTCCAGGCAGGAGGCCAGGCATGAGCGTCACGGAGGAGATCTACTTCAACCCGGTCTGGGACGTCCGGATGACGGACACGTCCCTGCGGGACGGATCGCACCACAAACGGCATCAGTTCACCAAGGACGAGGTCGGCGCCATCGTGGCCGCGCTGGACGCGGCGGGGGTGCCGGTGATCGAGGTGACCCACGGCGACGGGCTCGGCGGGTCGAGCTTCAACTACGGGTTCTCCAGAACACCCGAGCAGGAACTCATCAAGCTGGCCGCGGAGACCGCCAAGGAATCCAAGATCGCGTTCCTGATGCTGCCGGGGGTCGGCACGAAGGAGGACATCAAGGAGGCGCAGAACAACGGCGGCTCCATCTGCCGCATCGCCACCCACTGCACCGAAGCCGACGTGTCGATCCAGCACTTCGGGCTCGCGCGCGAACTCGGCCTGGAGACCGTCGGCTTCCTGATGATGAGCCACACCATCCCGCCGGAGAAGCTCGCCAAACAGGCCCGCATCATGGCCGACGCGGGCTGCCAGTGCGTCTACGTGGTCGACTCCGCGGGCGCGCTGGTACTCGAGGGCGTCCGCGACCGGGTGGCGGCACTCGTCGCGGAACTCGGATCGGATGCTCAAGTCGGTTTCCACGGCCACGAGAATCTCGGTCTCGGCGTGGCCAATTCGGTCGAGGCGGTGCGCGCGGGCGCCAAGCAGATCGACGGATCGTGCCGCCGCTTCGGTGCGGGAGCCGGCAATGCGCCGGTCGAGGCGTTGATCGGGGTGTTCGACAAGATCGGCGTCAAGACCGGCATCGACTTCTTCGACATCGCCGACGCGGCAGAGGAAGTCGTCGCACCGGCGATGCCCGCCGAATGTCTGCTCGACCGCAACGCGCTCATCATGGGCTACTCGGGTGTCTACTCGAGCTTCCTCAAGCACGCGATCCGGCAGTCCGAGCGCTACGGCGTACCCGCCCATCAGCTGTTGCACCGCGCGGGCCAGCGCAAGCTGATCGGCGGTCAGGAGGATCAGCTCATCGACATCGCGCTGGAGATCAAGCGCGAACAGGACACCGCCGCGACCCCCTAGGTGGAGCGGGCGCGCACCCGGCGGAACAGCCACACGGCGATCGCCACACCGACCGCGGTGAAGACGACGACCTGGTAGCGCGACGCCCAACCGGACACGGCCTCCCACTGCCCGCCCAGGTGGTAGCCGGCGAGCACCAGGAGGCTGTTCCACATCGCGCTACCCAGCGCGGTGAGCGCGACGAACCGGAGCACGGGCATGCGCTGCAGGCCGGCCGGCACCGAGACGAGGCTGCGCACGACGGGGATCATCCGTCCGAACAGCACCGCCTTCGAACCGTGGCGGTGAAACCAGTCCTCGCTCTTGGCCAGATCGTCGGGGGAGAACAGTGGCACCCGTTCGGCCACCCGGTAGAGCCGGTCGCGTCCGAAGAGGACACCGACGAGATACAGCAACACCGCACCGACGACGGAACCCGCGGTGGTCCAGCTGATCGCCTCGACCAGCGTGATGTCACCGCGGGCGGCGGCGAATCCGGCCAGCGGCAGGATGATCTCGCTCGGAATGGGAGGGAACAGGTTCTCGGCGGCGATCGCCACGCCCGCGCCGATGCCGCCGAGCCGTTCCATCAACTGGACCGCCCACCCGGCGACACCTCCGACCTCCTGAGCTTCGTTGGCGATTGCCGTGAACTCCATGACTCCGACAATAGATAAGCGGCTGGTCAGCAAACGTTCGCCGTCGTCGGCGGCGCTGCGGCACGGCACCGCGGTCGCGCGCCGGTACGCTGAAGCGGCGCCGTCGTTTCCGCGAAGGCGCCGGACGTTGGTTCGGCCCAACCGCGACATCGGAGATGCCCTGAACGACCCAGTGACAGAGATCGGTCGCCCCCGGGCACGGGGGATGATCCATCTCGTCTCGGCGGTCGTCGCCGTGGTGGCGGGTGCGGCGCTGGTCCCGGTGGCGTGGAGCAGTGCGGAGTCGTCGCGGGCCGGTTGGGCGGCACTCGTCTACGCGACCGCGATCGTCGCGATGTTCGGCGTGAGCGCGACCTATCACCGCGTGCGGTGGACGTCGCCGGCCGCGCAGAAGTGGATGATGCGGCTCGACCACTCGGTGATCTTCCTGTTCATCGCCGCCACGTACACCCCCTTCGCGCTGCTGGCGATGCCGCCGCACCTGGGATTCCGGATGCTGGTCGTCGTGTGGACGGGGGCGGCGGCCGGCGTGGCCGTGAAGATGCTGTGGCCGTCCGCGCCCCGCTGGGTCGGTGTACCGCTCTACCTGATGCTCGGCTACGTGGCGGTCCTGTTCGCCGAGACCCTCCTGATCGGTGCCGGGTTCACCGTCGTCGCGCTGCTGATCGCCGGCGCCGTGCTCTACAACGTGGGCGCGGTCTTCTACGGCGCCCGCTGGCCGAATCCGTGGCCGAACACCTTCGCCCACCACGAGTTCTTCCACGCGTTCACCGCGGCCGCGGCGATCTGCCACTTCGCCGCCATCTGGCTGGTGGTCCAGTAGTCGGACCGTGCGGGCACGATGGGCACATGCCGACCCGTGACGACGCCCAGGCGCTGCTCGAACAACTCGCAGGACCGCAGGCCACCCTGCGCGACGACCAGTGGACGGCGATCGAGGCACTGGTCGTCCACCGCCGCCAGGCGCTCGTCGTACAGCGCACCGGCTGGGGCAAGTCCGCGGTGTACTTCATCTCCGCCAAACTGCTGCGGGCCGCCGGCCGCGGGCCCACCGTCATCGTCTCGCCGCTGCTGGCACTGATGCGCAACCAGGTCGCCGCGGCGGAGCGCGCCGGCGTGCGGGCGGCGACCATCAACTCCGGCAACGTCGCGGAGTGGGACGACATCCACGCGCGCGTACAGCAGGGCGACCTCGACGTGCTGCTGGTCAGCCCCGAGCGGCTGAACAACCCCGACTTCCGCGACAACGTGCTGCCCGCCCTCGCGGCCGACGCCGGGCTGGTGGTGGTCGACGAAGCGCACTGCGTCTCGGACTGGGGACACGACTTCCGGCCCGACTACCGGCGCATCCGCACCCTGATCGCGGAGCTGGGTCAGGACATCCCCGTCCTGGCCACCACCGCCACCGCCAACGACCGCGTCGTCGACGACGTCGCCAGCCAGCTCGGGGTGGGTGGGCGCGACACGCTCGTGCTGCGCGGCGGCCTGGACCGCGAATCGCTGCGGCTGTCGGTCGTCGAGGCCGGCAATCCGGCGCAGCGCGCCGCGTGGATCGCCACGCACCTCGGTGAGCTGCCGGGCTCGGGCATCGTCTACACGCTCACCGTCGCGCAGGCCCACGACATCGCCGCACTGCTGCGCGAGCACGGCCACGCCGTCGCGGCCTACACGGGTTCGACCGATCCGACCGAACGCGAACAGCTCGAGGCCGACCTGCTCGCCAACCGGGTCAAGGCGCTCGTCGCGACGTCAGCGCTGGGAATGGGGTTCGACAAACCCGACCTCGGGTTCGTGGTCCACCTCGGTGCGCCATCCTCTCCGATCGCCTACTACCAGCAGGTGGGGCGTGCCGGGCGTGCGACGTCGTCGGCCGAGGTGGTGTTGCTGCCCGGCCGCGAGGACCAGGAGGTCTGGCGGTATTTCGCGTCGGTCGCGTTCCCGTCGGAAGCCATGGTGCGCACGGTGATCGGCGCCCTCGAGACCGATCGTCCGCAGTCCACCCCGGCACTCGAACCGCTCGTCGACCTCAACCGCAGCCGGCTCGAGATGGTGCTCAAGGTCCTCGACGTCGACGGTGCCGTGCGACGGGTCAAGGGTGGGTGGGTCAGCACCGGTCAGCCGTGGAGCTATGACGAGCAGCGTTACCGCAAACTCGACGAGGCCCGGCGCCGCGAACAGCAGGCCATGCTCGACTACCAGCGCACCGATGGTTGCCGGATGGCCTTTCTGCGCCGCCAGCTCGACGATCCCGAGTTGCGCGAGGGCGACCGCTGCGGGCGGTGCGACAACTGCACCGGCACCCGGCTGTCGGCGGAGGTCGACACCGACGCGGCCGAGGACACCCGGCGCAGGCTGATGCGACCAGGGGTCGAGCTCAGCCCGCGCAAGCAATGGCCTTCGGGGCTGGCCAAACTCGGTCTCGACCTCAGCGGCCGGATCAACGACGGTCCGGCGACCGGCCGGGTGATCGGCAGGCTGACCGACCTGGATTGGGGTGCCCGGCTGCGCCGGATGCTCGACGAACCCGACGGCGAGGTCAGCGACGACGTGGTGCGCGCCGCCGTCGACGTGCTGGCCGCATGGGAGTGGCAGACGCGCCCGGTCGCGGTGCTCGCGATGGATTCCGACACCCACCCGGTGCTGATCCGCTCCCTGGCCGCCCGGCTCGCCCACCTCGGCCGGCTCGCCGACCTCGGCACGTTGCGGTACCGGCCGGACCGCAAACCCGTGACCGCCGCGAACTCCGCGTATCGTGTTGCGGCACTGCACGATTCGTGGGAGACGCCGGGTCTCGACGGGGTGGCCGGCCCCGTGCTGCTGGTCGACGATCTCGCCGACACCGGCTGGACGCTCACCATGGCGGCGCGGGTGGTCCGGGCGGCGGGCGCGCCGGAGGTGCTGCCGTTCGCGCTGGCCGCTGTCAGCTGAACGTCGGTGCGGCGCCGCCGAGTTGCGCCGTCACCGCGTCGGCGGTGGCGACCAGGGCGCGGGCCCGATCGTGAATCTCGTTGTCGGTCAGCGAGGTTCCGATGTGCATCGAGGCGACCATCACCTGGCGCCGGTAGTGGTCGTACACGGGTGCGGAGATGACGTTGATGTCGTGTCGCGTGCGTCCGCTGCTGTTCTCGCTGCGCAGATACACGCGCTCACCGATGTCGGACACCAGTTCGCCGAGCAGTGCCCGCAATTCGTCGGGGAGGTTGGCCGACATGCCGGCCATCAGCGAGTAGAGCCGCCGCCCTCCCGGGGTGAGCCGTTCGACCAGGTAGCCGTCGGCCCGGCACTCGGTGATCATGCGGTCGAGCCGGTCGGTGTCGGTGCGCAGCGGCAGTGTCGGTTCCTTGGCCAGCCAGGCGCGGGTCGCTTCGTCGTCCCACAGCACGAACATCAGACCGACCGGTGGGGCGAACGGATAGCTCTGGCCGACCTCCACACCCGGGCGGGCGCCGGCGGGTGCCACGAGGTCGAGCAGCGTGATCCGGTCGTCGATCACCGCGGACAGGGCCACGGTGACGCCGAAGCGCACGGAGAGCCGGCGCAACTCCTCGCGGGCCGCCGGGCTGACCCGCATGGATTCCTGCGCCTTGTGGCCGAGGGTGATCAGCGACGGTCCCAGCCGGTAGGTCTTGTCCGCGTCGCGCACCAGGTATCCCGCTTCGGAGAGCGCGGTCAGGATGCCGAGGCAGGTCGGCTTGCTCACGCCGACCCGGCGGGCGAGGTCGGAGACCCCGAACCGCTGGTCGGGGCGGCCCGCGAGGAAGTCGAGGATGCGCACGACGCGCTCGGTCGGGGGCGACGTCCGGCCGGTCGACTCGGGGCTGACCATGCCCGGCACGGTACCGCTGGTCCATATATGGAACAAGCCGGTCAGCATGTTGACTACCACTAGAACGGGTTCTAGTTTCATGGCGTGTACTCCCAGCACCTGGCCGATGCGATCGCCGAAGCCGAACGCCTCGTCACCGAAGCACCGTTCATCGAATCCGAGGCCGATCTCCTCGAGGGCCTGCAGTACCTCGCCGGCTGCGTCGCGGCGTGTACGCACCTGGCGTTCGACTACGACCGTGACCATCCGTTCATGCAGTCCGGTACGGGCCCGTTCACCAAGATGGGGCTCGACAACCCGGATGCGCTGTACTTCGGCACCCGCGTCCAGCCCGGTCACGAGTACGTCGTCACCGGTAAGCGCGGCACCACCACCGACCTGGCCTTCCAGATGCTCGGCGGCGAGTACACCGACGACAACGTCCCGCCGAGTCAGGTCGCGTTCGACGACCGCGAACTCGACATCGCCGACGACGGCACCTACGAGTGGCGCGTCACGCCGAGCAGCCCGTCGCAACTGGTGGTGCGGGAGGTCTACAACGACTGGTCGGCCCAGCGCGGCTACATCAGCATCGCGCGGACCGACACCGCGGGCACCGCCCCGCCACCGCTGACCAGGGAGCTGATCGAGAAGCGGTACGCCGTCGCGGGCAAGCAGCTGGTGCAGCGGGTCAAGACCTGGCTGCAGTTCCCGCAGTGGTTCTACAACACGCTGCCCGTGAACACCCTCACCGCACCGCGGCTCACTCCCGGCGGCTTGGCGACCCAGTACTCGGCGGTCGGGCACTTCGACCTCACCCCCGACCAGGCCATGATCATCACGGTGCCGGTCGGCGACGCGCCCTACATGGGGTTCCAGCTCGGCAGCCTCTGGTACATCTCGCTGGACTACATCAACCACCAGACCTCGCTCAACGGCACGCAGGCCCAGTCGGATCCGGACGGCAAGATCCGCATCGTCGTCTCCGACACCAACCCCGGTGTGACGAACTGGGTCGAGACGCTGGGCCACCGCAAGGGGTATCTGCAGTTCCGCTGGCAGCGGCTGTCGCGGGAGCTCACCGAGGCCGACGGCCCGACGGCCGAGGTCGTCGGCGTCGACGAGGTCGCCGCCAGGCTTCCGCATCACGACTCGAACAAGATCTCCGACGAGGACTGGCGGGCGCGGATCGCCCTGCGCCAACAGCAGATCCAGAACAGGATGGTGGGCTGATGAGCGGTGCGCTGAACGGGCTGCTGAAGGATCGCGTCGTCGTCATCAGCGGCGTCGGGCCGGCGCTGGGCACGACGTTGGCGCGGCGGTGCGCGGAGGCCGGCGCCGATGTGGTGCTGGCCGCACGCACCGTCGAGCGGCTCGAGGACGTCGCCAAGCAGGTCACGGACCTCGGCAGGCGCGCGGTGGCCGTCGGCACCGACATCACCGACGACGCGCAGGTCGCCAACCTCGTCGAGCGGTCTCTGGAGGCGTACGGCAGGGTCGACGTGCTGATCAACAACGCCTTCCGGGTGCCGTCGATGAAACCGTTGGCCAACACCACCTTCGAGCACATCCGCGAGGCGATCGAGTTGACCGTGCTCGGCGCGCTGCGGTTGACCCAGGGTTTCACTCCCGCGCTGGCCGACGTGAACGGCTCGGTCGTCAACGTGAACTCGATGGTCATCCGGCACTCACAGGCCAAGTACGGCGCCTACAAGATGGCCAAGTCGGCCCTGCTGGCGATGTCACAATCGCTGGCCACCGAACTCGGAGAGCAGGGTATCCGAGTGAATTCCGTTGCACCGGGGTACATCTGGGGTGAGACGTTGAAGAGCTACTTCAACCATCAGGCCGGCAAGTACGGGACGACCATCGAGGAGATCTACCGGGCGACGGCGGCGGCGTCCGACCTCAAGCGGCTGCCCACCGAGGACGAGGTCGCCTCGGCGATCCTGTTCCTGGCCAGCGATCTGTCCAGCGGGATCACCGGACAGACCCTCGACGTGAACTGTGGGGAGTACAAGGCGTGACGCGCACCGACGTGGGCACCGTCGAGGATCTGCACGCCTCGGCGACCAAGGCCTGCGGACTCGACGACTTCGGAACCGACGACGACAACTATCGGGAAGCGCTCGGCGTACTGCTCGACTCGTACGCCCGTGACGCGGACCTCACCGAGATCGGCAGCAAGATGTCGCGGTTCTTCCTGCGCAATGCGCTGGTCGCCCGTCTACTGTCGGAGGCGGCGTGGAAGCAGCATCCAGAACACGCCGACGTCGTGATCGAGCGGCCGCTGTTCGTCACCGGCCTGCCCCGCACCGGCACCACCGCGCTGCACCGGCTGTTGTCCGCCGACCCCGCCCATCAGGGTCTGGAACTGTGGCTGGCCGAGTTCCCGCAGCCCCGCCCGCCGCGCGAATCCTGGTCGCAGAACCCCGTTTTCGTTGAGCTGGACTCCCGGTTCAAGAAGGCTCACGAGGAGAACCCCGATTACACGGGTCTGCACTACATGACCGCGGACGAGGTCGAGGAGTGCTGGCAGTTGCTGCGGCAGTCGCTGCACTCGGTGTCCTACGAGACGCTCGCCCACGTGCCGACGTACTCGCAGTGGTTGGCCCGGCAGGACTGGACGAAGCCGTATCAGAGGCACCGGCGAAACCTGCAGTTGATCGGCCTCAACGATGCCGGGAAGCGTTGGGTTCTCAAAAATCCCAGCCATCTGTTCGCGCTCGACGCGTTGTTCGCCACCTACCCCGATGCGCTCGTCATCCAGTGCCACCGCCCTGCGGAGACGATCATGGCGTCGATGTGTTCACTGGCCCAGCACACCACCGCCGGGTGGTCGAACACGTTCGTCGGTGCCCAGATCGGCGCCGACTCGATGGAGACCTGGTCGCGGGGTCTGGAGCGGTTCACCGCCGAGCGCGCCAAACGGGATCCGGCCCAGTTCTACGATATGGACTACTTCGAGTTCATCAACGATCCGGTCGCCGAGGTGGAGCGGATCTACCGCCACTTCGGTCTGCCCTACACCGACGCCGCCCGGGATGCGATGACCGCCAGTCACGCGGACAGCCAGAAGGGACCCCGGGCCCCCAAACACACGTACTCACTGGCTGACTACGGGTTGACCGCCGAACAGGTCAAGGAGCGCTTCGCGGGTCTCTGATTCAGCGGTGCACAGACGCGGGTGACCACCCGCGAATAGGGACGCGGGTGACCACCGCGTCCCTTTTTCGTTGTGGCGCGTAGTGGCCCGACTGTGGGGCTCCCGGTCACCTGCGCTTGTCGTATCACGTTTGCGTCTCTGTCGAGGGCAAAAATTTACGCATTTGCAGAACGATGCGCTGACCAGGTGCTCCGGTTTTCAATGACGTTGCTGGAACTGCTCATATATGTGCAGAACATTCCGGATCGGGACGACCGCGATGACGATGGCGATCAGACTGACTCGATGTCATAGCAGGTAAAAGCGCGAAATCCGCGATGTTCTGCGTCACATCGACGTGCCGTGGGTCACGGCCGACGAAGTCTCTTAGAAACCCTCGAAGGATTGCTTGACCCCGCCATTGACGGGTGGTAGCGTCCGATCCGCGTCAGGCGCCACGAGTTCCAGGAAAGTGGTGACGATGTGCTCACCTGTAGCCAGGTCGAGCCGGGTCAGGGGTTCGGCAGGGGGTTGCGGTGCACTCGAAGAAGGTGTGCGCGGTGAACCTCGAGACTCCCGCTCCCGGTGGTGACCCGACGAGGTTGTCTCCAACCGTTCACGGCTCCCGAAGGATGAAAATGCCGACCACCTACGAACTCCCCGCCATCGACGTGACGATCGGTACCGAGGCGGCGCAGACTCTCCGCCGGGTCGGCATCGTCGGCCTGGGTTATGTCGGACTGCCCACCGCACTCGCGATCGCCGAATCCGGCGTCGCGGTCCTGGGTTGCGACATCAGCGAATCGCGGATCGCGGCGATCAAGTCCGGTCAGGTCGACCTGCTGCACGACAAGCTCGTCAGTCTCGATCGGCTGCTCGACACCGATCTGCTCGACTTCACCACCGAGGCCACCGGACTGTCGGACGTCGACGCGGTGCTGATCTGCGTTCCCACACCGGTCGACACCCATCTCGTTCCGGACCTGACCGCGCTGCGCGCGGCGTGCGCCACCGTGGTCGACGCGGCGCGCCCCGGTCAGACGATCGTGCTCACGTCCACGACATATGTCGGCTGCACCCGCGAACTGCTCGTCGAGCCGCTGCAGCGGCGTGGTCTCGTCGCCGGTCAGGACGTGTTCGTGGCCTTCAGCCCGGAACGGATCGACCCGGGCTCGCCCGCGCATCTGCCGGAGGAGACGCCGCGGGTCGTCGGCGGCGTGACCGAAGCGTGCGCCGTCCGCGCAACCGAGACGCTGATCAGGTCCGCCGCCTCGGTCCACCAGGTGTCGTCCCCTGAAGCCGCCGAGCTGACCAAACTGCTCGAGAACACCTTCCGCGCCGTCAACATCGCGCTTGCCAACGAGTTCTCGGACGTGGCAAGTAATTTCGAGATCGACGTGATGGAGGTGATCTCGGCCGCCGCCACCAAGCCGTACGGGTTCATGCCGTTCCGTCCCGGGCCGGGCGTGGGCGGACACTGCATCCCATGCGATCCGCACTATCTGCTCTGGCAGCTCAAGGCCACGAAACTGCCGTCACCGGTGACCGAGGCCGCCATGGCGTCCATCGCGTCGCGGCCACAGGCCGTCGTCAACCGGGCGCAGGAGCTGCTGGCCAACAGCGGCCGCGCACTCGCCGGATCGCGGATCCTCGTCGTGGGGGTCGCGTACAAACCGGCGGTGGCCGACGTGCGGGAGTCACCGGCCCTGCACATCATCGAGGAACTGCACCGCCGCGGCGCCGACGTCGCCTTCACCGACGACATGGTGGACAGCGTGTGGACCTCCATGGGTCAGCTGACGCGTGAGGCGGACCCTGCCCGGCAGGAATGGGATCTCGTCATCGCCCACACGCTGCACCCCTCGGCCGACCATGCCTGGCTGGCCACGGTCCCGCTGCTCCTCGACGCGGCCTACGGGCTGCCCGAGCTGCCGCAGCGGAGGGTGCTTTGAGCACAGTCGCCCCGGTATCTCTTTCGGCGGCAACGGATCCGGATCAGCGGGTACCCCGGACCATCGCATTCGCCCAGTGGCTCGATGCGAAACCGGCCGAGGTGCGGCGCGGTCTGCGGCGGGTGCTGGTCCTCGCGGCGCTGATGCCGTTGATCGTGCTGCTGGCGGTCCAGGCACCGCTGCTGCCTCAGGGGACCGTGCTGCTCGGCTACGGGATGCTCGTCCTCACCGCCACGGTCTCGATGATGTACCTCGGGTTTGCCCGTTACGAGGACCCCAGCGTGCACCCGATGAAAGTCTCTCGGGCAGAGAACTTCCCCGCGCTACCCGCGCAGCCGACCGTGAGCCTGCTCGTGGCCGTGCGCGACGAGCGCGACGGTATCGAGCAGTGTGTGCGCACCATGGTCGGCTCCGACTATCCGAACCTGGAAGTGATCGTCATCGACGACGCGTCGACCGACGGCACCCCCGACGTGCTGCGTCGGCTGGCGTCGGAACTGGACGTCACCGTCATCTACAAGCAGGTCAACCAGGGCAAGAAGCACGCGCTCACCGACGGGGTGCGGATCGCCTCGGGTGACATCCTGGCGTTCACCGACTCCGACTGCATCCTGGCCCCTGACGCGCTGGCGCGCTGCGTGCGGGCGCTGGTGGACAACCCTCAACTCGGGGCGGTCAGCGGTCACGCCCGCGCTCTCAACGCCGACGACACAGTGCTGACCCGTGCGCAGGACACCTGGTATGACGGCCAGTTCCGGGTGGCCAAGGCCGCGGAGGCGACGTTCGGCAGCGTCACCTGCGTGTCGGGGCCGCTCGCGGTGTTCCGCCGCGACGCGATCGTGAACTACCTGCCGGCGTGGGCCAACGACACGTTCCTCGGCCGCGAATTCCGGTTCGCCACCGACCGGCAACTCACCGGCTACGTGCTCGGACAGGTGTGGAAGGGACGCGAGCTCAAACGCCGCTACGCCGACGATCCGCTTGTCGCCGACCATGATTGCGCGGAACGCCCGTGGCGGGTCGGCTACGTGCGGTCGGCGCACGTGTGGACGACGGTGCCCGCCCGTTTCCGCCCGTTCCTCAAACAGCAGGTGCGGTGGAAGAAGAGCTTCATCCGGAACCTGTGCTTCACCGGGTCGTTCATGTGGCGGCGCGGCCCCGGAGCCGCCGCACTGTTCTACGGGCACGTGCTCTTCGTGGCGGTGGCGCCGCTGATGGCGGTGCGTCACCTCGTCTGGGCGCCCGCGCACGGTCTGTACTTCCTCACCCTGCTCTACCTGTGCGGTGTGCTGACGAAAGGGTTCGCATGGGCCGTTGCGTTCAAACTCTCGAATCCGGGCAACCCGCTCTGGCGCTACCGCCTGCTGATGGCCGCGCTCGGATCGCTTCTGCTGTCCTGGCTGCTGCCGTACTCCCTGGCCACCATCCGCAAGGGCACGTGGGCGCGAGGTGCACAATGACGATCCGCCGACTGAAGAACCGCATCGTCGACCTGCTGTACGTCACCGCCGGCGTGCTGATCTTCCTCGTCGTGCTGACGAACGGGACGTTCTGGTGACCGGGATCCGGCGCACGTCGGTGCGCGTCCTGTTCGCGGTACTGACGGCCGCATTGATAGCCACCCCGTTCGGGGTGGCGTGGTACCTCCACGTGCTGGGATTGCAGGTGAGCGAACAATTCTCGACCGCGGCCGTCGTGCTGCCCGCCGATGAGCAAGCCTTCGCGCGGACGGTGCACTCCCAGCTGCCGCGGCGGACGCCGCCGGTCGTACTCGCCTACCACGACGTGCGGCCGATGGTGGTGACGGAGCGACACCCCGACCCCGCGGCCGAAGCGCGCCACCACTTCGTCGTCACCCCTGAGGCGTTCGACGCCCAACTCACCGCCCTGCGGGCCGCCGGCTACACCTCCATCACCTCCGACCAGTACGTCGACTACCTCGCCGGCGGGGAGGTGCCCGAACGGTCGGTTCTCATCACGTTCGACGACGGGACGCACGGCCTGTGGACGCACGCCGACAAGATCCTCGAACGCCACGGGATGCACGCCGTCTCGTTCCTCATCACCGGCAACGTCGGCGCCAACCGGCCGTACTACCTGTCCTGGCAGGAGATCGAGCGCATGGCGGAGTCTGGCCGGTGGGATTTCCAGTCGCACACCCGCAAGATGCACGCCCGGATGCCGGTCGACGCCGCGGGGACGCTGGCCTCCGAGATGACGCACCGCCGTTGGCTTTCCGAGAAGAACCGACTCGAAACCCTCGACGAATTCGAGACGAAGATCAGGAAGGATCTGCAGGGGTCGGTCCAGGACATCGTCGACCACGGGCTGCCCCGCCCCACCCTGTTCGCGTTTCCGTTCTCCGAGGGATACAACGACAACGCCGAATCGACCGATCCGCAGGCCGCGGCTGTCGCCATGACGGTGATCCGTGAACTGTTCGCCGGAGCGTTCAACAACGCACCCCCGCAACCGCTGCCCGCGGGCGCGCGCGCCGCGGCCGTCGGGATGACCGGACGGATCGAGCTCACCCTCGACTCCACGGTCGACGACCTGCTCACCGGAGTGCGCGCACACACTCCCGTCACCCCGGCGCAGGCGCCGCCGTCCCGACGCCCCGACCTGTGGACGGAGATGAGCGACGACACTCCGGCACCCGTGCGCGCCACCGGCGACGAGGTGAGGATGCGTGGCCCCGGCCGATGGATCGGCGTCGCCTACGGCCGCCAGGCCACTGCGGACTGGGCGGCCTATACGGCATCGGCGACCATGAGGGGACTGGCCGCGCGCGGGGTGGAGAACGCCGCCCTGGTCACCCGGGTCGGTACCGGCGAGGAGATCTCGACCCAGGTGAGCTCCGGCTATCTGAGAGTGTCGATCGGGCTGGGCGCCAAGCCGAAGGTGGTCAGGCAACTGCCGCTGAAACCCCGTGACTCCCATACCGTGTCGATGACGGTGAAGCCCACCGCGACCGACATCGTCGTCGACGGTTCGGTGCGGCTGACGGTTCCGTCGGACGGCGGGCCTGGCGCCTACGGCGGTATCGGGCTGACCAGCTCACGTATGACGGAGGCCGCGCCGTGGCCGGTGTTCACCGACCTGTCGATCACCGCCGGCCGGGACTCGCCGACGGTGCGCGGCGGTGTGGGGCTTCCCGCTCGGCCCTGACGAGGCTCAGCCGGTGGTGTTGACCACGCGGATGTCGTCGAACCGCAATTCGGCGTTGTCACCGCGGATCCCGACGCCGCCTTCGCGCAGCGGTGGACACCCGGTACCCCGGTCGACCGCTTCGACGGTGTGGCCATCGCGGTCCGCCGAGATCGTCACCGAGCCGTCCGGCTGGTTGCGGACCGCGACCGAGATCTGCTGCCAGCGGCCGAGCGGTATCGGCGTGTCCGGCACGGCGGCGCCGAGATCGACGTAGCGGCCGCCGTTGGATTCGCCTCCCGCGCATTTCTTCTTGATGACCATCGTCGCGTCCCGGCGGTCCACGCTGACTGCGTACAGCTGCCGGTCGGACTGGTAGCGCACCCAGATGTGGGCGCCGTCGTAGGCGCGTGCCGGTGTCCGCTCGGTGATGACCAACCGCTCCACGTCGAGCCGCAGCGACATGTCGATGTCGGTGAGATCACGGCGCGTACCGGCCATCCGGAACACCGCCGATCCGGTGTCGCCCGCCGACCCGCCTGCGTCGGGTACCCCCGTCCAGCCTTCCTCGTGGTCGCGGAACAACGAGCCGCTGGTGACCACCCAGTCCTGCGTCACGACGGGACCGTCTGTGCCGCTGAAGGTCTCGTCGATCAGCGGCTGCTGTGAGGTGCACGCGGCGGTGACGAGGACCGCCAGCACGACACCGAGGCTGCGGACGACGCGCTCAGCCGTCACCGGGGGAGGGGGCGGTGGAGTTCTCCTCCAGACAGCCCTCCGCCACCGCGTGTTTGATGCTGTCCGCCAGTTTCGGGCAGGCCTTGGTGCGCGCCGGCTGCCCGCCGGCCTCGCGGATCTCACTGAAGTGCGCGCACCGCTGCGACGCCTCGGAGTTCCACTGCACCGACGTGTGTCCACGCCCGAGCTTCTTGACCATGACCGAGACGTGGCAGAACCGGCAGTCCACCGACACCAGACCGGAGTTCAGATAGCGTTCGCGGTCGCGGCGCGTGGCTTCGCGCACCGCGACCGCCCGCGGGTCGTCGTCGGGGAACGTCGGCGCCTTCGACCAGCTCTTGCGGCCACCGGTCGACGGTTCCGGATGGTGGTGGTCGTCGTCTTCGTGGGCGCCGTGCAGCAGGAGCATCGACCGGGCCAACCGGTCGACCTCGGCGTCCTGCTCCTCGGGTGAGGTCATGACGTCGGCTGTTCGGCTTTCTCGGCTTCGCGGCGCTTGAGGTTCTCTTCGACCTCACTGTTCCAGTACTCGTTGGCCGCGGTGGTGTCGACCTCGATCTCGAAGCGGTCGGTCATCTCGGGCGTCACATCGGCGACGTCGACGTAGAACTGCTGATACCAGCGCCGCAGCTGGTAGACCGCGCCGTCCTCCTCGACCAGCAGCGGATTGTCGATGCGGGTCTTGTGCTTCCAGATCTCGACGTCCTGCAGGAAGCCCTTGCTCACACCGTCGGTGAAGGTGCGCGACAGCTTGTCGGTCATCTTCTCGTCCATGCCCTTGGGCTTCTCGACGATGACGCCCCACTGCAGCACGAACGAATCCTGCGTCACCGGGTAGTGGCAGTTGATGAGGATGGATTCGGCCTTGTATCCGCCGTAGTTGTTGTGCAGCCAGTTGATCATGAACGACGGGCCGAAGTACGACGCCTCCGAGTCGAGGTGCGCCTCCCCGTAGGTGGTGCCCATGTCGTTGACGTCGGGCCGGCCGACGTTGTGCAGGTACTGGCTGGCGATGTGGCCCTCGAAGACGTTCTTGAAGTACGTCGGCAGTCCGAAGTGGATGTAGAAGAAGTGCGCCATGTCGGTGACGTTGTCGATGATCTCGCGGCAGTTGGCGCCCTCGATCAGGATCGAATTCCACCGCCAGTCGGTCCAGTCGTCGCTGGCGAACTCCGGGATGTCGGGGATGCGGACCTCCGGCGGGGGCGGGTTGCCCTCGTGGTCGTGCCAGACGAACAACAGACCGCTACGCACGTCGGTGGTCCAGGCGCGGGTGCGGGCCAAGCGCGGCGTCCGTTTGGCGTAGGGCACGAGCTTGCACTTGCCGTCGCCGCCCCAGCGCCAGTCGTGGAACGGGCAGGCCACCTCGTCGCCCTTGATGGTGCCCTGGGACAGGTCACCACCCATGTGGCGGCAGTAGCCGTCGAGGATCTTGACGTCGCCCTTCGAATCGGCGAACACCACGAGCTTGGTGCCGAACGCCTCGATGGAGTGCGGTTTGCCGTCGAGGTAGTCCGTCACCGGGCCGAGGCAGTGCCATCCCCTGGCGTAACGGTCAGGCAGGGTTCCGGTGTCGATCTCGCGGATGCCGCTGTGGGCGGTGTCGGTGGTCACCTGGCGCCTCCAAAGTCCTGGCCTCGAGTTCTGGCCCTCTAACTAGAACACGTTACAGTTTTGCCCGCCGGTATCGCAATAATTCGCACGTGAGCTGCGGCATACCCCCTGCGTGGGACTTCTGAACAGCCGTCATTCCGGCGACCGCAATCCTGTGCGCAGCGCGATCTGCTGCATCTTCCCGACCGCGATGACGTACTCCTCGGTGGGCACGTCGCCGGGAGCGCTCTCGAATTGCAGCCTGGCCAGCGCCGGACCTTCGGTGAACAGCAGCAGAGTGGCGGCCTTGGTACCGTCCGCGGACGTGCCCACGACGATCGTGCCGTCGGTGCCGACCGGCGCCCGACGCGGAGCGCCGCCGACGACGACCTTGCCCACCTCGGACAGGGCCCGGCGCAGTGTGCTGGTCGCGGTCGCGGCGTCGGGATAGATCGCGATGGTGTCGGAGACCGCGCGGGTGTCGTCGGCGTTGACGAACAGCGCGCTGGCGCCTGGCAGGCCGCCGGGATCCCGCGTGGTGGACCGCACCGCGAACACGTCCTCGTTGTCGCTGATGTCGGAGGCCGTCAGCAGGAGGTGGCTGTAGTCGACCTCGTCGCTTTCGGCGCTTTCTGATTCGGTCCGCGACGTGGTCGGCGCCGCGGTCAACGGTGGGGCGGTGGACACCGACTGGCCGCCTCCAGACGGCGCCGGCGGTGTTTGGCAGCCGACCAGCGCCGTGCACGTCCACGCCGCCAGCGCGGCGGCGGACAACGACCTCATCGCTGCGTGACAGCGGCTTGTGTTCACTTCGATGACCCCGGTACCGCCCATACCCGCGGATTGCGTCGGGGAATCGTCGTTCCCGGCGTGTTCTCGGCCTACGGTAGGACGATGCGAGTCGGACACGTGGCGGAGCTGTGGCGTTATCCCGTCAAATCGCTCGGTGGTGAACCCGTCGAGCGAGTGGAGTTCGGGCCGCGCGGGGTCCACGGCGACCGGCTGTGGGCGGTGCGCGACGTCGAGCGCGACATCACCGCGAGCGCGCGCCGGCTGCCGGCCTTGCTGACCGCGACCGCCCGTTACTGCGCGCCTGTCCCCGGCGACGCCGGTCCCGGACGGGTGCCCGACGTCGAGATCACCTTCCCCAACGGCACGGTGCGGCGCTCCGACGATCCCGCGATCCACGCCGAACTGTCCGAACTCGCCGGGCGCGAGGTGCGGTTGACCGCGCTGCCGCCGGCGTCGGACACCAGCCTGCACCGCCTCGGCTTGACCGACCGCAATCACTCGCCGATCGCCTCACTGCGCTCCGACTTCGGGATCGCCGACGGGGAGAGGCTGCCCGATCTGTCGATGATGCGCTTCTCCGACCTGACGCTGCTCGCCCGCTACTCGACGCCGCCGGGGATGTTCGTCGACCTCGCACCCGTCCACGTGATGACGCGAGCCAGCCTGGGCACCATCGCCGCCGAGATGGGGGAGGCCTCCGTCGACGTCCGTCGCTTCCGCCCCAATGTGCTTCTGGCCGAGGTCGACACGCACGATGGGCTCCCGGAGTCCCACTGGACGGGCGGACACCTGAGGATGGGTACAGCGGTGCTCGAGGTGACCATGCCGACGATCCGCTGTGTGGTGCCGAGCCGGGCGCAACCCGGCCTGGACGTGGACCGCAGGATCACCAGGGCGGTCGCCGACCGGGCGAACCGGTGCCTGGGCAGCTACTGCTGGGTCGAGTCCGGTGGGGCCGCCGCCGTCGGCGACGAGGTGGCGTTGACGGCGCCCGGCCGACGCCTGCTCGCCGATGCGGCGAAGCGCGGTAAGCGCATGGTGTTCGGACTCGCCACGACCGCGGTGAGCCGGCTGGCCCGGTAGCGGCTAGCGCTGCTGCCACCCCGAACGGATGTAGGTGTCGGCGAACCGCTTCATCGAGTCCTTCTTCTTGTCCAGCGGAGCATCGAAGCTCAATCCGTCGAACAGCCAGGGGATCACGATGTTGTCGGTGACACCGGCCTCGGCGAGTTCCCGATGGCCGTCCACCCCGAACTTGTCGATGCACACCGCCTGGAACTCGAACGGTTCACCCTCGCGGCCGAATTCGGCCCGCAACGTGTTGAGCTTTCCGATCGTCTCGGCGAGTTGCGCACCGGTCATCATGGCGCTGGTCCAGCCGTCACCCACGCGCGCCGCGCGCTTGAGCGCGACATCGGTGTGCCCGCCGACGTAGAACGGGACCGGCTCCGACGGTGCCGGACTCATCTGCAGCCGGTCGAAATCGAAGAACTCGCCGTGGAACTCGACCATGCCGCCGGCGAGTACACGCTTGATCACCTCGATCATCTCGTCGACCCGCTTGCCGCGCCGCGCGAACGGCACCCCGCACCACTCGAATTCCTCCGGCGCCCAGCCGATCCCGACGCCGAATCCGAACCTGTTGTTCGTCAGGTTCGCCACCGAGCCGACCTGGCGGGCCAGCAGCAGCGGGTTGCGCGAACCCAGCTTCATCACGTTGGTGTAGAACCGCAGCGTCGACGTCACCGCACCCATCGCCGCGGCGGCGATCAGGGGGTCCACCCACGGCGTGTCGGCGTTCCACATCCGCGAGCCGTCGGGCGTGTACGGATAGTCGGCCGCCTGCTTCTCCATGTAGAACAGCGAGTCCGGCAGCGCGATCGCGTCGAAACCGACCTCTTCGGCGCATCTCGCCAGCTCCACCAACTGATCGATGGGGCCCATCGCGATGCTGACCGTGTACTTCATCGTCACGTGGTCTGCTTGTCGGAGCTGACCACCCACATCGAGTAGTACTGCGAACCACCGCCATAGGCGTGGCCGAGCGCCTTACGGGCGCCCTCGACCTGATGCTCACCGGCCTTGCCCATCACCTGGATGGCGGCTTCGGCGAAGCGGATCATGCCGGACGCGCCGATCGGGTTCGAGGACAACACACCGCCCGACGGGTTGACCGGAAGCCGCCCGCCGATCGCCGTCTCACCGGCCTCGGTGAGCTTCCAGCCCTCACCCTCGGCGGCGAATCCTAGGTTCTCCAACCACATCGGCTCGAACCACGAGAACGGGACATAGATCTCGGCGACGTCGATCTCGTCGATCGGGCTGGTGATCCCGGCCGCCGCCCACAGCGCCTTGGCGGCGTCGCGGCCGGCCTGCGGATTGACCTGATCGCGCCCGGCGTAGGCGAGTGGTTCGGTGCGCAGCGCGGTGGCGTGGATCCACGCCACCGGATGGCCGTCGGCGACCCGGCGGTCGGCGGTCTCCTCGTCACCGATCACCAGTGCACACGCACCGTCGGATGACGGGCAGGTCTCGTCGAAGCGGATCGGATCCCACAGCATCTGCGAGCCCAGCACCTTCTCCAACGTGATGTCGGGCTGGTGCAGGTGGGCCAGCGGGTTCTTCGCCCCGTTGAGCCGGTCCTTGACCGCCACCATCGCACCGATGTGCTCCGGCGCGCCCGACCGGCGGATGTAGGCGCGCACGTGCGGGGCGAAGTAGCCGCCCGCCCCCGCCCCGACCGGCTTCGTGAACGGCACCGGAATGCTCAACGCCCACATGGCGTTCGATTCGGACTGCTTCTCCCAGGCCATCGCCAGCACGCGGCGGTACTTGCCGGACTGCACCAGGCTCGCCGCCACCACGCCGGTGGACCCGCCGACCGATCCGGCGGTGTGCACACGGATCAGCGGCTTGTTGGTGGCGCCGACGGCGTCGGTGAGGAACAGTTCGGGCATCATGACGCCCTCGAAGAAGTCGGGCGCCTTGCCGACGACGACCGCGTCGATGTCGTCCATCGTCATGCCGGAATCGGCCAGCGCCCGGTCGATGGCCTCGCGCACCAGGCCGTTCATCGACACGTCCTGGCGCTTGGCGACGTATTTGGTCTGCCCGGTGCCCAGCACGGCTGCCTTGTTCTTCGCCATCATCTTCTCCTCTTCGCGCAAGCGCTCATCGGCCGTTCTTGCCGTTTCGTCCCTCGAGGACCGCTACCAGATTCTGTTGCAGCGCAGGCCCACTGGTGGCGTGCGCCAGTACCCGCTGAGCCGAGCCGTCGAAGATGTGGCGGGCCGCGAAGCCGATCCGCTCCAGGCCGGCCGAGAACATCGGGTTGGCGGCCAGTGTGCCGCCGGACGGATTGATCATCGTCGCATCCGACAGGCCGATTGCCTCTTTGAGGATCAGGTGCTGGTGGGTGAACGGCGCGTAGATCTCGGCGACGTCGATGGAGCCGGTGTCACCGCCGGTGGCCGCCTGCGCGGACGCGGCGGTCGACGGTGAGGTGGTCAGGTCGCGGGCGCCGAGGATCGGCGTCTCGATGCGATGCTCGAAACCGGTGATCCACGCGGGGTTCTCGCGCAGCTCACGGGCCCGGTCGCCGGCGGCCAGCACGATCGCCGACGCCCCGTCGGTGATCGGCGCGATGTCGTGGCGGCGCAGGGGTTCGGCGAAATATGGACGTTCGAGCAGTTCGTCGACGCTCGTCGCCGGTTTCTCGCTGTCCGTGCGCTCACTGACCGCGAACGAATCCAGCGCGACCTGCGCCATCTGCTCGGCGGTCCACTTGCCGGCGTCCAGACCCAGTCGTGCCTGCAGGCCCGCCATCGACACCGAATCCGGCCACAGCGGGGCGACGGTGTAGGGATCGGTCTGCAACGCAAGCACGCGGCGCAGTGTGCCCGCGCTGGACTTGCCGAACCCATACACCAGCGCGGTCTCCACCTCGCCGGTGAGGATCTTGATGTAGGCCTCGTAGAGCGCCCAGGCGGCGTCCATCTCGACGTGCGATTCGTTGATCGGCGGCACGGCGCCTATGGAGTCGATCGCGGAGATGAACGAGAACGCCCGGCCAGCAAGGTAATCCGACGACCCGGAACACCAGAAGCCGATGTCGGCCTTGGTGATGCCCAGGTCGGCGTAGAGTTCGGCGAAACACGGCATCAGCATCTCGACGCCGTTGGTGGTGCCCTCGGTGCGGCGCACGTGCGGGGCGTGCGCGAAGCCCACCACTGCAATATCGGTCACGGAAAGAGCCTCTCTACAGGTGGTGCTTGTAGGTGTCGTACTCGGCGTCGGGCTCACCCGTCGGCCGGAAATGGCTGATGTTGTCGATGCCCAGGCCCCATTCCTCGCGGGGCTTCCACACCGCCTCGACCCGCATACCCATCCGCACCTGGTCGGCCTCGATCTCGGTGACCAGATGCAGGAACGGGATGTCGGCGCCGTCGAGCAGCACGTAGGCCGCGACGTAGGGCGGCTTGATGCGCTGACCGGCGAACGGGATGTTGATGATCGCGAACGTCGTGACGGTGCCCTTGTCCGGCAGCTCGACGAACTCGGTGGTGGGCCGGCCGGTGGCCGGATCGGCTTCCCGCGGCGGGAAATAGAGCTTGCCCTCCTTGCCGGTGCGGGCACCGAGCAGCTTGCCCTCCTGCAGGGCGCGCAGGAACGTGCTCTCCGGCGCGGACGCGGTGTGCTGGATCTCGATGGCGCTCGGCACCACCAGCATCGTCACCGGATCCTTGTCGGAGGGTTCACCTTCGGGTTCCGCCTCCTCGCCCAGTGCGAAGTACGCGATGTCGGTGATCGCGCCGACGGGTTCGTCGACCCAGTGCGCGTGCACCCGCGTCCCGGCACTGATCTTGTCGGACTCACCTGCATCCACGGCGTGCAGCAGTGGGGTGTCGGCGCCGTCGAGTTTGATGAGCGCCCACGCGAACGGCCGCTGCAGCGGCTGGCCCTCCAGCGGCTGTGGTTGCCACGTCCACGACACCACGGTTCCGACGGCGGCCACCGGTACGATCTCCGTCAACCGTTCGTAGGTCACCGGGTCGTATTCGGCCGGCGGCACGTGGACCCGACCGTCGGAGCCCCGGACGCCGACGATGCGTCTGTCGCGCAGGGCGGTGAAGAACTGGCCGAGCAGTGGCCCGACCGAACGGGTGTAGTCGAAGGACAACTTCAAGGGCGCCGAGAGGGGCGGTTCATGCGTCTCGATCAGCGCCGGGCTGCTTTGGCTGGCGGTCACAGCACAGAGTAGAACAGGTTCTAAGAACGGTTTCAAGGACCGTCTGACAGGCGAGGAAGGCACAGCAATGAAGCTCGGACTCCAGCTCGGGTATTGGGGAGCGCAGCCGCCGACCAATCACGCCGAACTCGTCGCGGCGGCCGAGGAGGCGGGCTTCGACACCGTCTTCACCGCGGAGGCGTGGGGATCGGACGCCTACACCCCGCTGGCATGGCTCGGCTCGGCCACGCAGCGGATGCGTTTGGGCACGTCGGTCATCCAGCTCTCGGCGCGTACCCCCACCGCCTGCGCGATGGCGGCGCTGACCCTCGACCACCTGTCCGGTGGCCGCCACATCCTCGGCCTCGGGGTGTCCGGGCCACAGGTGGTGGAGGGGTGGTACGGCCAGAAGTTCCCCAAACCCTTGGCGCGCACCCGCGAGTACGTGAACATCCTGCGTCAGGTGTGGGCGCGCGAGGCGCCGGTGACCAGCGACGGCCCCCACTATCCGCTGCCGCTGACCGGTGAGGGCACCACCGGGCTGGGCAAGGCGCTCAAGCCGATCACCCATCCGCTGCGCGCCGACATCCCGATCATGCTGGGCGCCGAGGGTCCGAAGAACGTCGCGCTGGCCGCCGAGATCTGCGACGGCTGGCTGCCGATCTTCTACACCCCGCGCATGGCCGACACCTACAACTCCTGGCTCGACGAGGGCTTCGCCCGCCCGGGCGCGCGCCGCAGCCGTGAGGACTTCGAGATCTGCGCGACCGCCCAGGTCGTCATCACCGACGACCGGCCCGCGACGTTCGAGATGATGAAGCCGTTCCTCGCGCTCTACATGGGCGGGATGGGCGCCGAGGACACCAACTTCCACGCCGACGTCTACCGCCGGATGGGCTACGCCGAGGTGGTCGAGGACGTCACGAAGCTGTTCCGCAGCAACCGCAAGGACGAGGCGGCCAAGGTGATTCCCGACGAGCTCGTCGACGACGCCGCGATCGTCGGCGACGCCGACTACGTCCGCGAGCAGATCAAGGTCTGGGAGGCGGCCGGCGTGACGATGATGGTCGTGAGTGCACGCTCGGCCGAGCAGGTCCGCGAGCTCGCCGACCTCGTGTAGACACTTCTTGCGAGTTGTCTAGAACACGTTCTAGATTGACCGGATGACGGATACCACCGCCTCAGGGTCTTCGCGCGAGCGCTCATCCACCTCGCAACACACGATCCAAGACACCGTGCTCACCATGCCGGTGCGCATCCGTAAAGCCAACACCCACGTCGCGATGTTCTCCGTCGCCGCGTCCGCGGCGCAGCGCATGATCGACTACTCCGGCCTGCCGGTGTGCGAATACCTGCCCGGCCGCACGGTCGTCATGCTGATGCTGGTGCGCTACGTCGACGGCGACCTCGGGCAGTACCACGAATTCGGCACGGCGGTGATGGTGAACCCGCCGGGTTCGTCGGCCAAGGGGCCTCGGGCACTCGCCTCCGCGGCGGCGTTCATCCACCACCTGCCCGTCGACCAGACCTTCACGCTGGAGGCGGGCCGGCGCATCTGGGGCTTCCCGAAGGTGATGGCCGACTTCCGCGTCCGCGAGACGCCGACGTTCGACTTCGACGTCACCGTCGACGGCAAACTCGTGGCGGGGATCGAGTTCGGTCGCGGCGTGCCGATCCCGTCGGCGCTCACCGCGCGACCGCAGGTGCTCAGGACCTACAGCTGTCTCGACGGCGTCACGCGTGAGATCCCCTGGGAGATGCGCAACACCGGGATGTCGGCGCGGCTCGGCGGGGCGCGTCTGCGGCTGGGGGACCACCCCTATGCCCGGGAACTCGCCGCACTGGGTTTACCGAAACGGGCCATCGCCAGCCAGGCGTCTGCCAATGTCGAGATGACATTCGGTGATGCACAGGAGATTCGATGACGCAGACGTTGAGCACCAAACCGGACGTCGACCTGACCGACGGCACGTTCTACGCCGACGGGCCGGCCGCACGTGAGGCCTACCGCTGGATGCGGGCCAACCAGCCGGTGTTCCGCGACCGCAACGGGCTGGCGGCGGCCACCACGTATCAGGCCGTGCTGGACGCGGAGCGCAACCCCGAGCTCTTCTCGTCGACCGGCGGTATCCGGCCCGACCAGCCCGGGATGCCGTACATGATCGACATGGACGACCCCGCGCACCTGTTGCGGCGCAAACTCGTCAACTCCGGGTTCACCCGTAAGCGGGTCATGGACAAGGTGCCCTCGATCGAGCGGTTGTGCGACACGCTGATCGATGCGGTGTGCGAGCGCGGGGAGTGCGACTTCGTCCGCGACATCGCCGCCCCGCTGCCGATGGCCGTGATCGGCGACATGCTGGGCGTGCTGCCCGAGGAGCGCGAGATGCTGCTCACCTGGTCCGACGACCTGGTGTGCGGATTGAGTTCGCACGTCGACGAACTGGTGATCCAGAAGCTGATGGACACGTTCGCCGCCTACACCGCGTTCACGATGGATGTCATCGCCAAGCGGCGGGCCGAACCGACCGACGACCTGTTCTCGGTGCTCGTCAACGCCGAGGTCGAGGGTTCGCGGATGACCGACGACGAGATCGTGTTCGAGACGCTGCTCATCCTGATCGGCGGCGACGAGACGACACGGCACACGCTGTCCGGCGGCACCGAGCAGATCCTGCGGCACCGCGATCAGTGGGAGCGGTTGGTCGCCGACGTGGACCTGTTGCCGGGGGCCATCGAGGAGATGCTGCGCTGGACGTCGCCGGTGAAGAACATGTGCCGCACGCTCACCGCCGACACCGAGTTCCACGGCACGGAGTTGCGCTCGGGCGAGAAGATCATGCTGATGTTCGAGTCGGCGAACTTCGACGAAGCTGTATTCGACAGCCCCGAGTCCTTCAACATCGACCGGAACCCCAACAGCCACGTGGCCTTCGGCTTCGGCACCCACTTCTGCCTCGGCAACCAGCTGGCCCGGTTGGAGCTTCGGCTGATGCTGACGAAGGTGTTGCAACGGTTGCCGGATCTACGGCTCGCCGACGACGCCGCGGTGCCGCTGCGCCCGGCGAACTTCGTCAGCGGCCCAGAATCGATGCCGGTGGTGTTCACGCCGACCAAGCGCGTTCTCGACTGACAGCCACCTCCCACTCCTTTCCCACTCCCGCCGCACGGTGGGAGCCGAAGCTTGTTGTCATCGACTGTTCATCAGCGATGAAGGAGCAAGACATGAATGTCGGTCATACGCACCGTGTGCGTCGGTCGGTCGGTGGTGCGATGCTGTGCGGCGGCGTGCTCGCCGTGACGGTCGGCATGGGGAGTGGGGCGGCGCAGGCGGCGGTGCCGGCCCCGACGGCCGTGTCCGCAGCCCACGTCGCGGCGGTGGACACCGGATTCGCCGAGTACCGTCCCTGGTTTCACCCGGGTCACCCGTTCCACGGCCCGCGGCCGCACTACGGCCCCTGGTTCGCGCCGCGGCCCTACGTGTTCCACGGCCACTACCGCTGACGTTCACCCCGAACGTGCGCCCACTGCGAATTTCGGCCGGATTTCTCGCAGTGGGCTCACGCTCGCTGGCGCCATGCGGATCTCAGCCTGGCGATGATGCCGCCCTCGGTGTCGCGTGAGGTGACCCGGATGTCGATCCACCCGAGTTCGGTGATTGCCTCGTGGCGATGGATGTCCTTGTTGAACCGGTCCGGCCCGAGATGGTGGGAGCCTTCGTAGTCCAGGGCCACCTTGATGTCCTGCCAGCCCATGTCCACGACGGCGACGAGTTGGCCGTATCCGTCGTACACCGGGATCTGGGTCTGCGGGGCAGGGAAGCCGTTGCGGACGACCAGTAGCCGCAGCCACGTCTCCCTGGGGGATTCGGCGCCCGGGTCGACGAGGCCGAGGGCGTTGTGCGCGTTGCGGATTCCGCGGCGGCCGCGGTACCGCTCGGCCAGGAGTTCGACATCGGGGACCTTGAGGTGTGTGGCGCGGGCGAGCGCGTCGATCGCCGCGACCGCCCGGCCGAACGGGTATCGCGCCGCGATGTCGAGTGCGGTGCGGGCCGGTGTCGTGACCCGGACACCGTCGACCATCTCGACTTCGTCGTCGCCTACGCGGTCCGACCACGTCCGCAGGCCGGGCGGCGGGCGGCGGTTGGGCCACAGCACCTCGGCCGGCTTCGAGGCGTCGACCCATCTCGCGCCGTGCATCGCCGCCGCCGACCGGCCGGCGACCACGCCCTGGCGGTGCGTCCACAGCCACGCTGCCTCAGCGCGTTGGGTCGCTGTCACTTCGAGGTCCGGCGGCACGTAGACGTCCGGGTAGATCGCGCGGAAACGACTGCGCAGCGCGTAGGGCGTCAGCGCGCCCGACGCGATGGCCTCACTGCCGATGAATGGCTCCCCCATGCGGGGAGTGTGCCGAGGGGTACCGACAGCGCGTCGAGCGTGCGCTCAGTGCGAGAAATCGGGCGAAAAGTCGCATTCACCGCACGTTCGGCGGGGAACCACCCCTACTTCATCTTGAAGTTCGGCGCCCGCTTCTCCTTGAAGGCCCGCGGGCCCTCCTTGGCGTCTTCGGAGAGGAACACCTCGATACCGATCTTGGTGTCGATCTTGAACGCGTCGTTCTCGTGCAGACCCTCGGTCTCGCGGATCGACCGCAGGATCGCCTGCACCGCCAGCGGGCCGTTGTTGTTGATCACCTCGGCGATCTCGAGCGCCTTGTCCAGTGCGGTGCCGTCCGGAACGACGTGACCGATCAGCCCGTACTCGAGCGCCTCGGCCGCGGTGATGTGGCGTCCGGTCAACAGCAGATCGCAGGCGATGGTGTACGGGATCTGGCGGACCAACCGCACCGCCGATCCGCCCATCGGATACAGGCTCCACTTCGCCTCGGAGATTCCGAATTTCGCGCTCTCACCGGCGATGCGGATGTCGGTGCCCTGCAGGATCTCGGTGCCACCCGCGATCGCGGGGCCCTCGACGGCGGCGATCAGCGGTTTGGTCAGCCGGCGCCCCTTGAGCAGACCGTCGATGCGCGACGGGTCGTAGCTGCCGTCCTTGAACGAGTCGCCCGGCGGTTTGGCCGTCGCGGCCTTGAGGTCCATCCCGGCGCAGAAGTAGCCGCCGGCCCCGGTGAGGATGCACGAGCGGATCTCCGGATCGCTGTCGACGCGGTCCCACGCCTCGACCATGATCGAGAGCATCTCAGTCGACAGTGCGTTGCGCGCCTCGGGCCGGTTCAGCGTCACCACGAGTGTGTGTCCGCGCTGTTCAACGAGTGCGTCGGGGCCCTTCTCCGGCTCAGTCACAAGTGTCCGCCTTCCAGCATCGATGCCACAGACTTGTCAGGAAATGTAACACGTTCTAATTTGGGTTCGTGGCCCTGAACATTGCCGATCTTGCCGAGCACGCCATCGACGCCGTGCCTGACCGTGTCGCCATCATCAGCGGCGACGAGACGCTGACCTACGGCGAACTCGAGGAGAAGGCCAACCGCCTGGCGCACTACCTGATCGACCGGGGCGTGAAGAAGGACGACAAGGTCGGCCTGTACTGCCGCAACCGCATCGAGATCGTGATCGGCATGGTCGGCATCGTCAAGGCCGGCGCCATCGCGGTCAACGTCAACTTCCGCTACGTCGAGGGCGAACTGCGCTATCTGTTCGACAACTCCGACATGGTGGCGCTGATCCACGAGCGCCAGTACAGCCCCCGGGTCGCCAACGTGCTGCCCGACATTCCCGGGCTCGAGACCGTGCTGGTCATCGAGGACGGCAGCAGCGAGGACTTCTCCGGCTACGGCGGTGTGGAGTTCTACACCGCACTGGAGCAGGGCTCGCCCGAGCGCGATTTCGGCCCGCGCAGCGAAGACGACATCTACCTGCTCTACACCGGCGGCACCACCGGCTTCCCGAAGGGCGTGATGTGGCGCCACGAGGACATCTACCGGGTGTTGTTCGGCGGCACCGACTTCGCCACCGGCGAGCCGATCGCCGACGAGTACGGCCTGGCCAGGCAGGCCGCCGAGAACGCCCCGATGGTGCGCTACCCGATCCCGCCGATGATCCACGGCGCGACGCAGTCGGCCACCTGGATGGCGCTGTTCGCCGGGCAGACCGTGGTCCTGGTACCCGAGTTCGATCCCGAAGAGGTGTGGCGCACCTGCGCGAAGCACAACGTGAACCTGCTGTTCTTCACCGGTGACGCGATGGCCCGCCCGCTGCTCGACGCGCTGGTGGCCCACCAGGAGCAGGGCGAGGAGTTCGATCTGTCCAACCTGTTCCTGTTGGCCAGCACCGCGGCGCTGTTCTCGCCCGCGCTCAAGGACCAGTTGCTCGAACTGCTGCCCAACCGGATCATCACCGACTCCATCGGTTCGTCGGAGACCGGCTTCGGCGGCTCGAGCGTCGTGACCAAGGGGCAGACCCACACCGGCGGCCCGCGCGTCACCATCGACAAGAACGTCGTCGTCATCGACGACGACGGCAACGAGGTGAAGCCGGGCAGCGGAGTGCGGGGGATGATCGCCAAACGCGGTCACATCCCCGTCGGCTACTACAAGGACGAGAAGAAGACCGCCGAGACATTCCGCACGATCAACGGTGTGCGGTACGCGATCCCGGGTGACTACGCCACCGTCGAGGCCGACGGCAGTGTGACGATGCTCGGGCGCGGTTCGCAGTCGATCAACAGCGGCGGCGAGAAGATCTACCCCGAAGAGGTCGAGGGTGCTCTCAAGGGCCACCACGACGTCTTCGATGCGCTGGTCGTCGGCGTCCCCGACGAGCGCTACGGCCAGTGCGTGGCCGCCGTGATCCAGCGCCGCGAGGGGGCCACCCCGTCGCTGGCCGAACTGGATGCGTTCGTGCGCAAGGAGATCGCGGGATACAAAGTGCCGCGCAAGATCTGGTGGGCCGACGAGATCCAGCGCACGCCCGCAGGCAAACCCGACTACCGGTGGGCCAAGGCCCACACCGAATCCCGTCCGGCCGACGAGACCCATGCCAATCATGTTGGAGTCAAATAGCCATGCGTACCGAACTGTGTGACCGCTTCGGAATCGACTACCCGATCTTCGTCTTCACCCCGTCGGAGAAGGTGGCCGCCGCCGTCACCCGCGCCGGTGGCATGGGTGTGCTGGGTTGTGTGCGGTTCAACGACGCCGACGACCTCGAGAACGTGCTGCAGTGGATGGACGAGAACACCGACGGCAAACCGTACGGCGTCGACGTCGTGATGCCGGCGAAGATCCCGACCGAGGGCACCGCGGTCGACATCAACAAGCTGATCCCGCAGAGCCACCGCGAATTCGTCGACAAGACGCTCGCCGACCTCGGTGTCCCGCCACTGCTCGAGGACGAGGACCGCAACGAGGGTGTGCTGGGCTGGCTGCACTCGGTGGCGCGCAGCCACGTCGAGGTGGCGCTCAAGCATCCGATCAAGTTGATCGCCAACGCGCTGGGTTCCCCGCCGAAGGACGTCATCGACCAGGTGCACGAAGCCGGGGTGCCCGTCGCGGCACTCGCCGGCAGCGCCAAACATGCGCAGCGACATGTCGACAACGGCGTCGACATCGTCGTTGCCCAAGGCCACGAGGCCGGTGGGCACACAGGTGAGATCGGCTCGATGGTGCTGTGGCCGGAGATCGTCGACGCGCTCGACGGCAGGGCGCCGGTGCTGGCCGCCGGCGGCATCGGGACCGGCCGCCAGGTCGCCGCGGCGCTCGCGCTCGGCGCGTCCGGGGTGTGGATTGGTTCGGCGTTCCTGACGTCGGCGGAATACGATCTCGGACACCGCAAGCCGAGCGGGGTGTCGACCATCCAGGAGGCGATGCTGCGGGCGACCTCCAGTGACACCGTGCGGCGGCGCATCTACACCGGCAAGCCCGCCCGCCTGCTGAAGACCAAGTGGACCGAGGCCTGGGACGCCCCAGACGCGCCGGAGCCACTGCCGATGCCGTTGCAGAACATCCTCGTCAGCGAAGCTCACCAGCGGATGAACGAGTCCGACAACCCGGACACCGTGTCGATGCCGGTCGGTCAGATCGTCGGCCGGATGAACGAGATCCGGCCGGTCGCCGACATCATCGCCGAACTGGTGTCGGGCTTCGACGCGGCGAGCACCCGGCTGGACCGTATCCGCGAGGGCTGATCGCGGGCAGTGTCCGATCCGTTCACGACTCCGAGGTGAGGCCGCGCCTACCGTTCGGGGTATGGACATACAGGTGACGTCGACGGTCGTCGAGATCGTCGCGAAGGACATCGACCGCTCATTGGAGTTCTACCGGCTGCTCGGGCTCACGGTGCCCGCGGCCGAGGGACCTCACGTCGAGATCGAACTTCCCGGCGGTAACCGGCTGGCCTTCGACACCGAGGAGGTCATCGCCGGGATGCACCCCGGGTGGACGGCCCCCGACGGCGGCGGTCGGGTGGCGATCGCCTTCGGCGTGGCCGCCCCTGAGCAGGTCGACGCGCTGTTCGAACGGCTCACCGGCGCAGGCTATCCCGGACCGCTGGAACCGTTCGACGCACCCTGGGGCCAGCGCTATGCGACCGTCACCGATCCCGACGGCACATCGGTCGATCTGTTCGCGCCGCTGCGGAGCTGAGCGAGCGGCACACCGGAGAACTCGCGGACCTCGCGGTACAGGTGGGGCTGGTCGGCGTAACCGGCGCGGGCCGCGGCCTCCGCCACGGGCAGACCCTCGCCGAGCAGTCGCATCGCCCGCCGGAACCGCAGGATCCGCCGCAGCATGGCGGGTCCGTAGCCGTACACCGCGGTGCACTGGCGCTGCAGGGTGCGCGGCGACCAGCCCGAGTCCCGGGCGAGGTCGGCCACCGCGGCGCCGTCGGCCAGCCGGGCGGTCATCGCATGCAGCTGCGCCACCGGCCATGGTGCGGTCTCCCGAGTGGGTGCCTCGGCGAGTAGGTGGACTGCGGCGCCCAGCACCGTCTTCCCGGCGGCCTCGGGGCGCAGCTCCGGCAGGGCGACGCGCTGGTCGCGCAGTTCGGCGGCGGGCACAGCCAGCAGCCGCGGCAGGACCCCGGGGCGGAACCGGATGCCGAAGACGCGCTCACAGCGGTGTTCGCTGAGAAACGCTTTCGTGTCCGGTCCCGCGACCAGCACGGCGCCGTCCATGTCGATCAGATCCATGCAGCCGTCGGGAAGGACGTGGGACCGGCGCGGCCCGGACGCCGTCCACAGGCACTCCACCAGCCCGGCCAGCGGCTGCGGTGGGGGCATCTCCCGGTAGGTCACACCCCGAACGTAGCGGTCAGGTATGACGCTTCTGGAAGGTGCGGCAGCGTCGTCAGGGCCGGAACTCGAACACCGGATCGGCGCAGTCGGTGCCTTCGGCCGACAGGTGCCGCTTGAGCACCTTGAACGTCTCGGTGCGCGGCAGGGCGTCGCTGACCCGGACGTACGACGGCCACTGTTTGGGTCCCAGGTCGGACTGCTCGGCGAGGAACGCCTGGAACTTCTCGGCGTCGAACTCGGCTCCCGGCCTCAGCACGAGCGCCGCCATCACCCGGTCGCCCACCGCCGGATCGGGGACGGGATAGACCGCGGCCTCGACGATGTCGTTGTGTCGCAGCAGGATCCGTTCGATCGGCGCGGTGCCCAGATTCTCCCCGTCCACCCGCATCCAGTCGCCGAGCCGGCCCGCGAAGTAGATGAAGCCGTTCTCGTCGCAGTAGGCCAGGTCACCGCTGTGGTACACCCCACCCGCCATCCGCTCGGCCTCGGCGGCCTCGTCGTTGTAGTAGCCGCGGAACTGCCCGCGGCCGTTGGGGTTGACCAGTTCGCCGACCTGGCCCGGGGCGCACCGCGCGCCGGTGTCGACGTCGACGATCGCGATGTCATCGGTGAGCGGACCGAGGGACCCCTCGGGGGTGTCGGGCGTCCGGGCGATCGCCACCCCACCCTCGGTCGAACCGAAACCATCGACGACGACGACGCCGAACCGGCGCGCGAACCGGTCGATGTCACGCGGTGCACCTTCGTTGCCGTACAGGATCTTCAGCGGATTGTCCGCATCGTCGTCGCGAGGCGGGGTGGCCAGGATGTACGACAGCGGCTTACCGACGTAATTGGCGTAGGTGGCGCCGTACCGGCGGACGTCCGGGATGAAATGCGACGCAGAGAACTTGCGTCGTAGCGCGAGCGAACCGCCGGCCGCCACGCCGACCGCCCAGCCCGCCATCACCGCGTTCGAGTGGAACAGCGGCATCGACAGGTAGCAGGTGTCCGACGGTCCGAGCCCGAAGCGGTCGGCGAGCATACGCCCCGGGAACGCCACCTTCTCGTGCGTCACGCGGACCGCCTTCGGCTCGCCGCTCGTCCCGGAGGTGAAGATCAGCATGAACAGGTCGTCGGGATCGGGACTGCCGAACCGCACCGGGGCGTCGCGGTGGGCGGCCAATTCGTCCGCCCACTGGGCGGATTCGACGTCGATGTACTCGACGCCGTCCGGTACCTGGGCGCCGTCGTCGGCGAGCACCAGCTGACAGTCGGCGCGGGCGATGTCGCGCGCCAGCGCCGCGCCGCGGCGGGTGGGGTTGAGCCCGACCGGCACCAGACCGGCGAGTGCGGCCGCGACCAGCACGCTGGAGAAGAACGGGGTGTTGCCCAGAAGCACCCCCACGTGCGGCGGCTGGTCCGGGTTCAGCCGCGCCCGCAGTGCCGCGGCGACCGCCGCGGCCGACCGGATGTGTTCTCGCCAGCTGGTGAAATCTCCGTCGGCGTGCACCCCGCGGTCGTCGACGTCGGCCAACGGCGCCAACAGGTTTGCGACGGTCGGATCCTGGCCCACCGTCACACCGGGGTGTCGGCCAGCTCGCGGCCGATGCGCAGCAGCTGGCCGGTCGCGCCGCCGACCGCGAATTCGGTCTGCTTGGCCGCCAGGAAGTACCGGTGGATCGGGTGGTCGGTGTCGATGCCGACTCCGCCGTGCACGTGCACCGCGGTGTGCGCGACGCGGTGACCGGCTTCGGCGGCCCAGAACGCCGCGCTGGCGACGTCGATGTCGGCGGGCAGTCCTTCCGACACCCGCCATGCCGCCTGGGTCAGCGTCATCCGTAGACCCTTGATGTCGATGTAGCCGTCGGCGAGCCGCTGCGCCACCGCCTGGAAGCTGCCGATGGGCCGGTCGAACTGTTCACGTTCCCGGGCATACGTCGCGGTCAGTTCCAGGGCCCGGTCCAGCACGCCGAGTTGGTAGGCCGCGCGGCCGAGGTGGTGACGGGTGGTCAGCCGGCTCGACGCCTCGGCGTCACCGACGATGCGGCCGGCGTCCACCTCGACGCCGGACAGCTCGAGGTGCCCGACACTTCCGTGGCCCGTCGTGTCCAGCGCGGTGACCGTCAGGCCGGCGTCGTCGGCGGCGATCAGGAACACCTTCACCCCGTCCCCGGTCTCGGCGGGCACCAGGAACGCATCGGCCACCGGGCCGTAGGGGACCAGCGTGCGCGACCCCGTCAACCGGTAGCCGCTGCCGTCGGCCCCCGACGTGGCCTGCACCGGTCCCTGTCCCATCTCACCCTCGAGCGCGACGGTCAGCACCTTCTCACCGCTGACGGCCGGGGTCGCCCAATCACGCTGCAGGTCAGTGGATCCGGACTCCGCCAGTGCGCCGGCGGCGAGAACCACCGACTCCAGGTACGGCACCGCGGCGAGCTGGCGGCCCAGCGCCACGAGCACCGCCACCTCCTCGAGCACTCCGAACCCGCCGCCGCCCAAGGCCTCCGGGGCCGTCGTGGACAGCACGTCGGCGTCGATCAGCTTGCGCCACAGCTCGCGGTCGAACCTCTGCTCGAGTCCGTCGAGTTCACGCTGGTGTTCGGGGGTGCACACCGATTCGGTGATGGTGCGGACCAGGCCTGCGAGGTCGTCCGCGGCTTCGGTGGTCGAAAAATCCATGATGCTCCTTACCGGTTGACCCGGGGCAGGCCGAGCGCCACCATGCCGATGATGTCGCGCTGGATCTCGTTGGTGCCGCCGCCGAATGTGAGGATCAGGCAGGACCGGTGCATTCGCTCGACGCGGCCGCGCAGCAGCGCGCCCGGTGAGTTCGGCCGCAAGGTGGCGGCTGTGCCGAGCACCTCCATCAGCAGCCGGTAGGCCTCGGTGGCCAGCTCGGTGCCGAACACCTTGGCCGCCGACGCGTCGGCCGGTGAGGGCGCCGCCTCGGTGGAGGCCAGTTCCCAGTTGATCAGTTTGAGGACTTCGGCTTTGGCGTGCACGCGGGCCAGGTTCAGCTGCACCCACTCGGAGTCGATCAGCCGCCTGCCGTGGGAGTCCTTGGTGTTCTGCGCCCACTCGCGGACGCCGTCGAGCGCGGTGAAGATGGGTTGCGCCGATACCAGCGCGACCCGCTCGTGGTTGAGCTGGTTGGTCACCAGTTTCCAGCCGGCGTTCTCCTCGCCGACCAGATTCGACACCGGCACCCGGACGTCCTGGTAGTAGGTGGCGCTGGTGTCCACCCCGGACATCGTGTGCACCGGCGTCCAGGAGAAGCCCTCGGCGGTGGTCGGCACGATCAGCATCGAGATGCCGCGGTGCTTCTTGGCTTCGGGGTTGGTGCGCACCGCCAGCCACACGTAGTCCGCGTAGGCGATCAGGCTGGTCCACATCTTCTGGCCGTTGATGACGTACTCGTCGCCGTCGCGCACCGCGGTGGTGCGCAGCGACGCGAGGTCGGTACCCGCGCCGGGTTCGGAATAGCCGATCGAGAAGTGCAGATCTCCCGAGGCGATCTTGGGTAGGAAGAACTTCTTCTGTTCCTCGGTGCCGAAGGCCATGATCGTCGGCGCGACACTGTTGATGGTCAGGAACGGCACCGGCACGTTGGCGATCGCGGCCTCGTCGTTGAAGATCAGCCCGTCCATCGGCGGGCGGGCCTGACCGCCGAACTCCTTGGGCCACGACAGGGTCAGCCAGCCGTCCTTGCCCATCTGGGCGACGGTGTCGCGGTAGACGGTGCCGCGCCCCACCTCGCCGTCGCCCGACGCCAGCGCCTCGGCCCGCTCGGGCGTCATGAGTTTGGCGAAGTACGACCGCAATTCGCGGCGCAACTCCTCCTGCTCGGGGCTGTAGCCGATCCGCATCGCGTCGTCCTCACTGTGCCGCTTCTGACCAGGGCTCGGCGCCCCGCTTGCTCCACCCGGTTGTAACACGTTCTAGTCTTGGGGTCCAGGGCGGTGTTGCACGCATGCCGTCCCGGCGGGTCGTATTCTGACCCCGAAGTTCGGGCGGGCGGTCCGGACAGGTCTCGCGAGGAGGTTGTCATGCGCGTGGAAGTCGACCGGGATCGCTGTGAGGGCAATGCGGTCTGCGTGGGAATTGCACCGGACCTGTTCGATCTGGACGACGAGGACTACGCCGTGGTCAAGCACGACCCGGTACCCGCCGACATGGAGGACGTGGCCGAGCAGTCGATCGCCGAATGCCCGCGGGCCGCGCTGATTCGCAGAGACTAGAGGTATTCATAAATTGACGACTCCCAGCAACGACCTGACTGATCTGTCCGGCCGCGTCGCCGTCGTGACGGGCGCCGCCGCCGGACTGGGCCGCGCCGAGGCGATCGGCCTCGCGAGTGCCGGGGCCACGGTGGTGGTCAACGACATGGCCGCCGCGCTCGACAAGTCGGACGTCCTCGACGCGATCGCCGCCGCCGGGTCGAAGGGTGTCGCGGTCGCCGGCGACATCAGCCAGCGTTCGACCGCCGACGAACTGGTGGAGACCGCCGACGGTCTCGGAGGCCTGGGCATCGTCGTCAACAACGCCGGCATCACCCGGGATCGCATCCTGTTCAACATGTCCGACGAGGAGTGGGACGCGGTGATCGCAGTCCATCTGCGCGGCCACTTCCTGCTGACCCGCAACGCCGCGACCTACTGGCGCGCCAAGGCGAAGGCCGGCGACGGGCAGGTGTACGGCCGCATCGTCAACACCTCGTCGGAGGCGGGCCTTTCGGGTCCGGTCGGCCAGCCCAACTACGGCGCCGCCAAGGCCGGCATCACCGCGCTGACCCTGTCGGCCGCCCGGGCGCTCGACCGTTTCGGCGTGCGCGCCAACGCGATCGCGCCGCGCGCCAGGACCGCGATGACGGCGGGCGTCTTCGGGGACGCACCCGACCTGCCCGCCGGTCAGGTGGACCCCCTGTCGACCGACCACGTCGTGACGTTGGTGAAGTTCCTGGCGTCGCCGGCATCGGAAGCGGTCAACGGACAGCTGTTCATCGTCTACGGTCCGAAGGTGACACTGGTGGCGGCACCCGTGGCGGAGGCGCACTTCGCCGCGGACGCCGACGCGTGGGACCTCGCGGACCTGAGCGATACGCTGCGTGGCTACTTTGCTGGCCGTGACCCGGAGCGTGGATTCTCGGCCACCGCACTGATGGAGTCGCGAGACTGACAGTCTCGGTTGTCAGGGGTCGGTCGGGTGCTAGAACACGTTACAGAATGCCTTGTAACACACCCGCTATGACCTGCGAAAATACGTCAACGATGACGGATTTTGCGGTTCTTTGACACTGCGAACGTGTTCTAGTTAATATGATCCGGCTCACTGAGCGCATCGTCCGAACCAGGGGTGGGAAGGCCGTCCCGGCGAAAATTCTCCAAATCTTCGCCGCGACCGGAATTCACTGCACCCCGCCCCGAGAACGGAGCCGAGGTTGATCGCACAGCTCGCGGCGCCGGCCCGGGCGGTCGGCGGTTTCGTCGAGATGTCCATCGACACATTCGTGAAGATGTTCCGGCGACCGTTCCAGTTCCGGGAGTTCCTCGACCAGACGTGGATGATCGCGCGGGTGTCGCTCATCCCGACACTTCTCGTCGCCATCCCGTTCACGGTCCTGGTCGCCTTCACGCTCAACATCCTGCTGCGCGAGATCGGCGCGGCCGACCTGTCCGGCGCGGGCACCGCGTTCGGCACCATCACCCAGCTCGGTCCCGTCGTCACCGTGCTGGTCGTCGCGGGTGCCGGTGCAACGGCGATCTGCGCGGACCTCGGCGCGCGCACCATCCGGGAGGAGATCGACGCGATGCGGGTCCTCGGCATCGACCCGATCCAGCGGCTCGTGGTGCCGCGCGTGCTGGCGTCGACGTTCGTGGCGCTGCTGCTCAACGGCCTGGTGTGCGCGATCGGCCTGGCCGGCGGCTACGTCTTCTCGGTCTTCCTGCAGGGCGTCAACCCCGGCGCCTTCATCAACGGCCTGACGGTCCTGACCGGCCTCGGTGAGCTGGTGCTCGCCGAGATCAAGGCGCTGCTGTTCGGCGTGGTCGCCGGATTGGTGGGCTGCTACCGGGGATTGACCGTGCAGGGCGGGCCGAAGGGTGTGGGCATCGCGGTGAACGAGACCGTGGTGTACGCCTTCATCTGTCTCTTCGTGATCAACGTGATCATGACCGCCGTCGGCGTCCGGGTGCTGGTGCGCTGATGAGTTACGACGTCACGCTGCGCTTCCGCCGGATGTTCCGGGGGCTGCCCCGCGCCGTCGACACGGTGGGGGAGCAGGCGCTGTTCTACGGCGAGACCATGCGCTACATCCCCAATGCGCTGACCCGCTACCGCAAGGAGACCATCCGGCTCATCGCCGAGATGACCATGGGCGCGGGCGCGCTGGTGATGATCGGCGGCACGGTCGGCGTTGCGGCCTTCCTGACGCTGGCCTCCGGCGGCGTCATCGCCGTGCAGGGTTACTCGTCGCTGGGCAACATCGGCATCGAGGCGCTGACCGGCTTCCTGTCGGCCTTCCTCAACGTCCGCATCGTCGCCCCCGTGATCGCGGGAATCGCGTTGGCCGCCACCATCGGTGCGGGCACCACCGCGCAGCTCGGTGCCATGCGGGTGGCCGAGGAGATCGACGCCGTCGAGTCGATGGCCGTGCACTCGGTGTCGTATCTGGTCTCGACGCGGCTGATGGCCGGGCTGATCGCGATCGTCCCGCTGTATTCGCTGTCGGTGCTGGCGGCGTTCTTCGCCGCCCGCTTCACGACGGTGTTCATCAACGGGCAGTCGGCGGGGCTCTACGACCACTACTTCAACACGTTCCTGGTGCCCAGCGACCTGCTGTGGTCGTTCCTCCAGGCCATCGTCATGTCGATCGCCGTCATGCTCGTGCACACCTACTACGGCTACAACGCATCCGGCGGCCCGGTCGGCGTCGGCATCGCCGTCGGCCAGGCGGTGCGGACGTCGCTGATCGTGGTCGTCACGATCACCCTGTTCATCTCGCTCGCCGTCTACGGCGCCTCCGGCAACTTCAACCTGTCGGGATAAGCAATGGCAGACATCGACGCGAAACGCAGTCACGTACGCATCGCCGCCGCGATCCTGGCGGCGATCCTGGTGGCGGCCACGGTATTCACCTACCTGTCCTACACCGCGGCATTCACCTCGACCGACACCGTCACCGTCGTCTCGCCGCGCGCCGGTCTGGTCATGGAGACCGACGCCAAGGTGAAGTACCGCGGGATCCAGATCGGCGAGGTCAAGGAGATCCAGTACGCCGGGGACCGGGCGAAGCTGACGTTGGCCATCCGCAGCGACGAGATGCGCTTCATCCCGGCCAATGCGCCGGTGCGCATCGCGGGCACCACGGTGTTCGGCGCCAAGGCGGTGGAGTTCATCCCGCCGGAGGATCCGCAGCAGACGTCGTTGCGCCCGGGCGCCGAGGTGCAGGCGTCCGATGTCCAGCTCGAGGTCAACACGCTGTTCCAGACGCTGACCGACGTGCTCGGCAAGATCGACCCGATCAACCTCAACGCCACGCTCAGCGCGCTCGGTGAGGGGTTGCGCGGCAACGGCGACGATCTCGGCGCCATGCTGGCCGGGCTCAACCAGTACCTGCAGGCGTTCAACCCGAAACTGCCCACGTTGCAGGAGGATTTCCGCCGGACCGCGGTGGTGACCAACATCTACGGTGACGCCGGCCCGAGCCTGGCGCGCATCCTCGACAACGCCCCCACGATCAGCAACACGGTCGTCGACCAGCAGGACAACCTGAACGCGACGCTGCTGGCCGCGACCGGCCTGGCCAACAACGGCACGGCGACGCTGGAACCGGCGGCCGACAACTACATCGCGGCGATCCAGCGCCTGCGCGCGCCGCTGAAGGTGGCCGGCGAGTACTCGCCGGTGATCGGCTGCGTGCTCAAGGGCACCGCGTTCGCCATCGACCGGTTCGCCCCGATCATCGGCGGTATCCGGCCGGGCCTGTTCGTCTCGTCGAACTTCCTGCCCGGATCGCCGGCCTACACCTATCCGGAGAGCCTGCCGATCGTCAACGCCTCCGGCGGCCCCAACTGCCGTGGGCTGCCCGAGCCGCCGAACAAGCAGTACGGCGGCTCCTGGTACCACACGCCGTTCGTGGTCACCGACAACGCCTATGTGCCGTACCAGCCGAACACCGAACTGCAATTCGACGCCCCCTCGACGCTGCAGTTCCTGTTCAACGGCGCCTTCGCGGAGAGGGACGAGTACTGATGAGCGCTTGCGCGAAGAAGCGAGAGCACTGATGAAACGTGATCGGACAGTGCTCAACGTCAGCATCTTCACCGTGGCGATGCTGCTGGTCGCCGCCATGCTCGTGGTGGTGTTCGGCGAGTTCCGGTTCGCCTCGGGCAACTCGTATCACGCCAACTTCACCGAGGCCTCACGGTTGAAGGCGGGTCAGGACGTGCGGATAGCCGGCGTCCCGGTCGGCACGGTCAAGGCGGTCAAGCTCAACGAGGACAACACCGTCGACGTCGCCTTCGACGTCAACGACAAGTACCAGCTCTACACCTCGACCAGAGCCGTCGTCCGTTACGAGAACCTGGTCGGTGACCGCTACCTCGAGATCACCAGCGGCCCAGGTGAATTGCGTAAGCTGCCCGCCGGCGCCACCATCCCCAAGCAGAACACCCAGCCCGCCCTCGACCTCGACGCGCTGCTCGGCGGGCTGCGCCCGGTGCTCAAGGGTCTCGACGGCGCGAAGGTCAACGAGTTGAGCAGCGCGGTCATCGAACTGCTGCAGGGTCAGGGCGGTGCCCTGTCGAACCTGCTGGCCACCACGGGGTCGTTCAGCCAGAACCTCGCCGCGCGCGACCAGTTGATCGGCGACGTGATCACCAACCTCAACACCGTGCTGGGCACGATCGACGAGAAGGGCGCGCAGTTCGACCAGAGCGTGGACCGCCTGCAGCAGTTGATCACCGGGCTGGCGCAGGGGCGCGACCCGATCGCCGGCGCGATCCAGCCGCTCGCCACGGCGGAGAACGACCTGACCGAGATGCTGCAGACCTCGCGACGTCCGCTGCAGGGCGTGCTCGAGAACGTCAGGCCGCTGGCGCAGCGACTCGACGAGCGCAAGGGCGACGTCAACAAGGTCATCGAACCGCTCGCCGAGAATTACCTGCGGCTCAACGCCCTCGGCGCGTACGGTTCGTTCTTCAACATCTTCTACTGCTCGACCCGGCTGAAGATCAACGGCCCGGCAGGCAGCGACATCCTGATTCCGTTCGGCGGCCCGCCGGACCCGTCCAAGGGGAGGTGCTCCGAGAGTGGCTAGATCCGAGAGCACCAATCCGCTCCGCACCGGGATCTTCGGCATCGTCCTGGTGACGTGCCTGGTGCTGGTGTCGTTCGGCTACACCAAGCTGCCGTTCTTCCCGCAGGGCAAGTCCTACGAGGCCTACTTCACCGATGCCGGCGGCATCACGCCCGGTAACGACGTCAACGTCTCGGGGATCACGGTCGGCAAGGTCGACGGTGTCGAGCTGGCCGGTGACGCCGCCAAGGTGACGTTCACGGTCGACCGCAAGGTGCGGGTCGGCGACCAGTCGATGGTCGCGATCAAGACCGACACCGTGCTCGGCGAGAAGTCGCTGTCGGTGACCCCGCAGGGCACGGGGTCCTCGACGGTGATCCCGTTGGGGCGCACCACCACTCCGTACACGCTCAACACCGCGCTGCAGGACCTCGGCCAGAACGTGGGTGAGTTGGACAAGCCGCGGTTCGAGCAGGCACTGCAGACGCTGACCGACTCGCTGCGCGACGCCACCCCGCAGCTGCGGGGCGCGCTCGACGGCATCACCAACCTGTCGCGCAGCCTCAACGCCCGCGACGAGGCGCTCGAACAGCTCCTCGGCCACGCCAAGCGGGTCTCGGACACGCTGGCCCAGCGGGCCGGGCAGGTCAACCAGCTGATCACCGACGGCAACCTGCTGTTCGCCGCGCTCGACGAGCGCCGCCAGGCGCTGAGCAACCTGATCGCCGGTATCGACGATGTGTCCGAACAGCTCTCGGGGTTCGTCAACGACAACCGTCGCGAGTTCGGGCCCGCGCTCGAGAAACTCAACCTGGTGATGGACAACCTGTTGGAGCGGCGCGAGCACATCGGTGAGGCGCTGCGCAGGCTGCCGCCCTACGCCACGGCCCTCGGCGAGGTCGTGGGTTCGGGTCCCGGGTTCCAGATCAACCTGTTCGGCCTGCCGCCCGCCCCGATCGCCGAGGTGCTGCTGGACACCTACTTCCAGCCGGGCAAGCTGCCCGACAGCCTCTCCGACATGCTCCGTGGCTATATTTCGGAGCGCATGATCATCAGGCCGAAGTCGCCATGACACAAGGAGATTCAGTGAAGTCGCGCGGTCGGTGGACACGGGTGGGCCTGGCGGCCCTGCTCGTGGTGACCTTGGCCGTCGGGGTCTACCTGGTGTGGCCGTCGCGCACCGGCACGAAGATCACCGCCTACTTCACCTCCGCGGTCGGCCTCTACCCGGGCGACGAGGTCCGCATCGTCGGCGTCCCCGTCGGCAAGATCGACACGATCGAACCGCGGGCCGACGACGTCAAGGTGACCATGACCGTCGACAACGGCGTGCAGGTCCCGGCGGACGCCAAAGCGCTGATGATCGCGCCGAATCTGGTGGCGGCCCGGTTCATTCAGCTCACCCCGGCCTACACCGGTGGTCCGGCCATGGAGGCCGGCGCCAGCATCGGCCTCGACCGCACCGCGGTTCCGGTGGAGTGGGACGAGGTCAAGGAACAACTCACCGCGCTGAGCGCCCAACTCGGGCCGCAGCAGGGTTCGATGCAGGGCCCGCTGAGCGCGTTCGTCAACCAGGCGGCCGACACCTTCGACGGCAACGGTGACTCGTTCCGGCAGGCGCTGCGCGAACTGTCCCAGACCGCGGGCCGGCTCGGCGACTCGCGGACCGATCTGTTCGGCACCGTCCGCAACCTGCAGGTGCTCGTGAACGCGTTGTCCAACAGCAACGAACAGATCGTGCAGTTCTCGAATCACGTGGCGTCGGTGTCGCAGGTGCTGGCCGACAGCACCGCCGATCTCGACGCCACGCTCGGCACGCTCAACCAAGCGCTCGTCGACGTGCGCGAGCTGCTCAACGAGAACAACGACGCGCTGATCGGACAGGTCAGCCGGCTCGCGGAGTTCACCCAGATCCTCACCGACCACAGCGATGACGTCGAGCAGATCCTGCACGTGACGCCCAACGGTCTGGCCAACTTCTACAACATCTACAACCCGGCGCAGGGCACCGTCGGCGGGTTGCTGACGCTGCCGAACTTCGCCAACCCGGTCCAGTTCATCTGCGGTGGCACGTTCGACGCCGCCGCCACCACCGACAACTACAAGCGTGCGGAGATCTGCCGCCAGCGCATGGGCCCGGTGTTCAAGCGGATCGCGATGAACTTCCCGCCGCTGCTGTTCCACCCGATCAACAGCATCACCGCGTACAAGGGCCAGATCCTCTACGACACCCCGGCCACCGAGGCCAAGGCCAAGACGCCGGTGCCGTACCTGCAGTGGCAGAACGCGCCGGGGGTGACGCCTCCGCCCGCGGACGCCGATCTCAGTTCGCTGTTCCTGCCGCCCGCCCCCGACGGCTCCCATGCCGGTGGACCGGCCGGCGCCGATCCGGCCGGCGCGCCCGCACCGGGACCCGACGCGCCCGCTGCGGCGCCGGCGGCCCCGCTTCCCGCCGAGGCAGGTGCCGGATGATTTCGAAGTCGTTGCCACGCAGGCTCACCCGGGCCGGCTACCGGTCGATCGCACTGGGCGGCGGGGCGCTGCTGGTCGCGGGCTGCCAGTTCGGCGGGCTGAACTCGCTGAACATGCCGGGCACCGCGGGGCACGGTTCCGGCTCCTACAAGATCACCGTCCAGTTGCCGGATGTGTCGGTGCTGCCGCAGAACTCGCCGGTGATGGTGGACGACGTCACGGTCGGGAGCGTGTCAGGCATCGACGCGGTGCAGCGCTCCGACGGCACGTTCTACGCCGCGGTCGAGGTCTCCCTCGACGGCAACGTCACGCTGCCCCAGAACGCGACCGCCAAGGTGGCCCAGACGTCACTGCTGGGCAGCCAGCACCTCGAGCTGGCCGAGCCCGAAGGTGAACCCGGCGTCGGTCGGCTGCGCGACGGTTCGCAGATCCCGCTCGACCGCACCGGCCGCTATCCGACCACCGAAGAGGTGCTGTCCTCGCTCGGCGTCGTGGTCAACAAGGGCAATCTCGGTGCGTTGCAGGACATCACCGACGAGGCCTACGCCGCGGTCGCGGGTCGCCGCCCAACGAGCCGGGAGTTCCGCCGCCGCTGCCGTTCTACGCGCCGCCGGATCACGTCGTCCCGCCCTACGGCAGGACCCCACCGCCGCCACCGGCCGCCCCGGCCCCGCCGGCGCCGGCCCCGGTGCCCGCGCCGCCGCCGCCGGGCAACTCGCTCAACGGCGTACCGCTGCCCGCGCCTCCGCTGCCGGCCGAGGCCCCGGTGGCCAGTGCGCCGATGGCGACGAGCTACGACGTCCGGACCGGTGTGTTCGCCGATCCCGCGGGCGGAACTGGCGTGTACGCCCCCGGCGCTGACAAACTGGCGCCTGCGGAAAACTGGGCAGACCTGATGATGGCTCCAAGGCAGATGTGATGAGTGAACAATCGGCTTCGACAACGAAGCCGGTGCGTCGGCGTGCGTCGCGCGCGGCCGGCCCGGCGAAAGGCAGTGCGAGCGAATCGGCTTCCGGCGGTGTCCGGGTCGAGGCGCCCGCGCCCATCAAGGTGCGCACCCCGAAACCGGCCGGCCCGCCGCCGCGCCGCCAACCGCACCGCACCCTCGTCGCGGCGGTGTCGCTGGTGGTGCTGGCGCTGGCCCTGGCGGCCGTGACGACGCTGGTGGGGGTGTGGGCGGCGCAGCAGCGTGAGGCCGACGCCAAGCAGGCACGCGACCAGCGGTTCGTCGACACGGCGTCGCAGACCGTGGTCAACATGTTCAGCTACACCCAGGACACCATCGACGAAGACGTGAACCGGTTCGTCGACGGCACCAGCGGCCCGCTGCGCGACATGCTCAGCCAGGGCAACAACGTCGACAACCTCAAGGCTCTGTTCCGCGACACGGAGGCCAGTGCCGAGGCGGTGATCAACGGCGCCGCGCTGGAGAAGGTCGACGACATCGCCGACAACGCCGCGGTGCTGGTCGCCGTCCGCGTCACGATCACCGACATCGACGGCAACAACAAACCCTCCCAGCCGTACCGGTTGCGGGTCATCGTGCACGAGGACGACAACGGCCACATGACCGGATACGACCTGAAGTACCCCGAGGGCGGCAACTGATGGGCAAGTGGACGACCCGCCTCGCGGCGGGGCTCAGCGTGCTGTGCGCGGCGGCGTTCATCGCCCTCGCCGCGTTGGGCGGTCTGCTGTTCTGGGACCGCGTCGAAACCCGAGGGGCGCAGCAGGCCCGCACCGAACTCGCACCGCTGGCCGCCGAGCAGATCCCCAAGGTGTTCGGCTACGACTACCAGACCGTCGAGCGCAGCCTGACCGAGGCGTACACGATGCTGGCACCGGAGTTCCGCCAGGAGTTCCGCGACCGCGCGACCAAGGACATCATCCCGCAGGCGCGCGAACGTCAGGTGGTCAGCCAGGCCCACGTCGTCGGCGTCGGCGTGCTTGCCGCGCAACGCGATTCAGCCCAGGTCATGGTTTACCTGAACCGCACCGTGACCGAGAAGAACGGTGAGCCGATCTACGACGGCAGCCGGCTTCGGGTCGACTACACCAAGGTCGACGGCAACTGGATGATCGACTACATCACGCCGATCTAGTCACACCGGTTTGGCGTCCTCGCGGGTGTCGGCCAGCGCGTCGAGGAACGCGCGTGCCCACCGGTCGACGTCGTGGGCGAGTACCTGCCTGCGCAAGGCGCGCATCCGCCGCCTGCCCTCCTCGGGGTCCTGGTTCAGCGCCGCCTCGATGGCATCCTTGACCCCTTCGAGGTGGTGCGGATTGGTCAGGTAGGCCTGTCGGAGTTCGGCTGCGGCGCCGGTGAACTCGCTGAGCACCAGGGCGCCGCCCAGATCGCTGCGGCACGCGACGTACTCCTTGGCCACGAGGTTCATACCGTCGCGCAGCGGGGTGACCAGCATGACGTCGGCGGCGACGAAGAACGCGATCAGCTCGTCGCGCGGGACCGGCCGGTGCAGATAGTGCACGATCGGGTGGCCGACGTCGCCGAACTCGCCGTTGATGTGGCCGACCTGGCGTTCGATGTCCTCACGCATCTCGATGTAGCTCTGGACGCGTTCCCGGCTGGGCGTGGCCAACTGGATGAACACCGTGTCGTTCTTGTCGACGCGGCCGTCCTCGAGCAGTTCCGAGAGCGCCTCGAGGCGCACGTTGATGCCCTTGGTGTAGTCGAGGCGGTCCACGCCGAGCAGGATCTTGCGGGGGTTGCCGAGTTCGTTGCGGATCTGGCGGGCCCGCTGCCGGACGCTGCGGTTGCGCGCCTTGGCGTCGAGTTCGGCGGAGTCGATCGAGATCGGGAACGCCCCGACCTTCACGGTCCGGAATCCGACGTGCACCTCACCGAACCGCGAGCGCACTCCCACGGTGGCGCGTGAACTGTTGGCGCCGACCAGCCGGCGCGACAGGTACAGGAAGTTCTGCGCACCGCCGGGCAGGTGGAAGCCGACCAGGTCGGCGCCGAGCAGACCCTCGATGATCTCGGTGCGCCACGGCATCTGCATGAACAGCTCGACCGGCGGGAACGGGATGTGCAGGAAGAAGCCGATCGTCAGATCGGGCCGCAGCATCCGCAGCATCTTCGGCACCAGCTGCAGCTGGTAGTCCTGCACCCACACGGTGGCGCCCTTGGCCGCGGCGCGGGCCGTCGCCTCGGCGAAGCGGCGGTTCACCTCGACGTAGCGCTCCCACCACGACCGGTGGTAGATCGGTTTGACGATCAGATCGTGGTAGAGCGGCCACAGCGTCGCGTTGGAGAACCCCTCGTAGTAGTCGGCGACGTCCTGCGCCGACAGGGCGACGGGATAGAGCTGCAGACCGTCTTCCTCGATCGGGTCCTCGGGGCTGTCCGGTATGCCGGCCCACCCGATCCACGCGCCACGCCGTTTGCGCAGCAGCGGTTCGAGGGCGGTGACCAGCCCGCCGGGACTCCGCTTGATCGACGTACTGCCGTCGGGCAGTCTTTCCATGTCGATCGGCAGCCGGTTGGCCACCACGACGAAGTCGGATTCTCCGGGGCCAACGCCTGGGTTGCCCTCCGGAGCCACTTACGCCTCGAGCTTCGACGGCCCGATGCCGAGCATCGACAGGAAGACGCGGCACTCGTCGGCGTCGGTGGCGTAGGCGGCGACGACTTTGCGGGCTTGGCGCGCGGTGCTGTCGGCCAGCGGCTCGACGTCGCCGATATCGGCTGGATCAGACTTTGCAGGCATGTTCCAACTCTAGGCGACTCGCCCGCCGGGTGACGACGCGCCCACGTAGGGTGCATCTGTGGCAAACGCCGATCAGGTGACCTACGAGACCCTCGACGACGGGCGCATCGCGCGGATCTGGCTCGACCGGCCGCATACGCAGAACGCCCAGTCCCGCACCCTGCTGGTTGCGCTGGACGAGGCGTTCGGCCGAGCGGAGGCCGACGACCAGGTGCGGGTGGTGATCCTGGCCGCGCGCGGCAGGAACTTCTCCGCCGGGCACGACCTGGGGTCGGAGGAGGCCATCGCAGAACGCGGCCCCGGGCCCGCACAGCACCCGACGTTCCGGATCAACGGGGCGACGCGGGCGGCCGTCGCCGAGAAGATCTACCTGCAGGAGTGGCACTACTTCTTCGAGAACACCCGGCGCTGGCGGGATCTGCGCAAGATCACGATCGCCCAGGTGCAGGGCAACGCGATCTCCGCCGGGCTGATGCTGATCTGGGCGTGTGACCTCATCGTCGCGTCCGACGACGCCAGGTTCAGCGACGTGGTGGCGGTGCGTTTGGGCATGCCGGGCGTCGAGTACTACGCCCATCCGTGGGAGTTCGGCCCGCGCAAGGCCAAAGAGCTCCTGCTGACCGGCGACTCGATCGACGCCGACGAAGCCCACCGCCTCGGCATGGTGTCGAAGATCTTCCCGCGCGGCGAACTCGAGGACAGGACAGTCGAGTTCGCGCGCCGCATCGCCGCACTGCCGACGATGGCGGCACTGTTGGTCAAGGATTCGGTCAACGCCGCCGCCGACGCCATGGGCTTCACCGAGGCGCTTCGGCACGGGTTCCACATCCACGAACTCGGCCACGCCCACTGGGCGGCGCACAACGAGAACCGCGCCGCCGTCGGCATGCCGCCGGATGTGCCGGACTGGCGCGAGCTCGGCGCCCCGAAGTTGGCCCGCCGCGACGAGCCGTGACGTATAACTAGAACGCGTTTCAGTTATACGGGCTACTGACCGGAGGGACTCCCTTGCTGCTTTCCTTGGCGGATCGAACTTATCTCGTCACCGGTGGTGGCAGCGGTATCGGCAAGGGGGTGGCCGCCGCGGTCCTGGCCTCCGGCGGCAACGTCATGCTCGCGGGGCGCAACGCCGACCGCCTGGCCGCCGCGGCCGACGAGCTGTCCGCCGGAGCCGGTGACGGCGCCGGGGAGGTGCGTTACGAACCCACCGATGTCACCAACGAGGACGAGGCCGCCCGGTTGATCGAGGCGGTCACCGCCTGGCACGGCCGGTTGCACGGCGTGGTGCACAGCGCGGGCGGGTCGGAGACGATCGGCCCGATCACCCAGATCGACTCCGACGCGTGGCGACGCACCGTCGACCTCAACGTCAACGGCACCATGTACGTCCTCAAGCACGCCGCCCGCGAACTGGTGCGCGGCGGTGGCGGGTCCTTCGTCGGTATCTCGTCGATCGCGTCGAGCAACGTGCACCGCTGGTTCGGCGCCTACGGTCCGAGCAAGGCCGCGCTGGACCACATCATGAAACTGGCCGCCGACGAATTGGGCCCGTCGTGGGTGCGCGTCAACGGCATCCGTCCCGGCCTGATTCAAACCGACCTCGTCGGCCCCATCCTGGAGTCTCCCGAGGTGTCGGCCGACTACCGCGCGTGCACACCGCTGCCGCGCTTCGGCGAGGTCACCGACATCGCGAACCTGTCGGTGTTCCTGCTCAGCGATGCCTCGTCCTGGATCACCGGCCAGGTCATCAACGTCGACGGCGGCCACAATCTGCGCCGCGGCCCCGACATGTCCGGGATGCTCGAGGGCATCTTCGGCGCCGACGGGTTACGCGGCGTGGTCTGAGCCGGTCACGTTGTGGGGGAGGCCCCGCCCGCCTCCCAGGCGCTGAGCGCGCCGATCGCCGACCAGTCCAGGTGTCCGCCGCCGGTCGCGAGCAGCGTAAGGAACCGGTCTCGCAGCAGACTGGCGACGGGGAGCGGAACCCGCAGGGCCTCACCGGCTTCCAGCGCCAGCCGGACGTCTTTGAGACCGCCCGTCGCGGAGAATCCGGCCGGTTCGAAGTCGCGGCGTGCCACCAGGCCGCCGTAGGTCCGGTACACCGGGGCGTCGAAGAGGGTGGACGTCAGCAGCTCGAGGTAGTCGCCGGCGTCGACGCCGCCCTTGGCGACCAGAGCCATGGCCTCGCCGAGCGATTCGATCACCGAGGCGATGAGGAAGTTCCCCGACACCTTCACCAGGTTCGCGGACCTGGGCTCGGTACCGACGACGAAGGTGCGCTGTCCGATCGCCTCGAACACGGGCGCGAGGTCCCCGACGACCTGGGAGTCACCGGCGGCCACCACGAACAACTTCGCGGCGGCCGCCGCCTCGGGACGGCCGAACACGGGTGCGGACACGAAGCGCTGGCCGGCGTCGCGGTGCGCCGCGGTGAGGCGTTCGGCCAGCGCCACGCTGATCGTCGACGAGGACACGTGCACGGCGTCCGGACGCAGGGACGCGACGATGCCGTGCTCGCCGAAGCTGACCGCCTGCACGGCCTCGTCGTCGGCCAGCATGGTCATCACGACGTCGGCCCGGCAGGCGTCGGCCACCGTGCGGGCGGGGTGGGCGCCCTTCGCCGCCAGCGCGTCGACCTTCGCGGCGGTCCGGTTGTAGGCGGTCACCTCGTGGCCGGCGGTGAGCAGGTTCGCCGCCATGCCGGAGCCCATGTTGCCCAGCCCGATGAATCCGATGTGCATGGGTCCATCTTCGCAGGGCGTGATGCCGCCGCTCGGCTCAGCGGCTGACGATCTCTCCGGTGCGGGTCTTCTCGGCCGCGAGGCGCACAGCGTTGACGATGCCCTGATATCCGGTGCACCGGCAGAAGTTGCCGGACAGCCCTTCGCGGATCTCCTCGTCGCTGGGGTCGGGGTTGTCGGCCAGCAGCGCGGTGATCGACGTGACGAAACCCGGTGTGCAGAAGCCGCATTGCAGCCCGTGGCACTCCTTCATGGCGGCCTGCACGGGGGAGAGTTCGCCGTCGGGTCCGGCGATACCCTCGACCGTGGTGACGTCCTGACCGTCGGCCTGCACCGCGAACACCAGACACGACCGCACGGCTTGGCCGTCGAGCAACACCGTGCACGCGCCACACGCGCCGTGTTCGCAGCCGAGGTGCGTGCCGGTCAGCCCGCAGGTCTCGCGCAGGAAGTCGGCCAGTGTGATTCGCGGCTCGACCACCCCGCGGTGAGTGCGGCCGTTGACGGTCACCTCGACCGGAAGCTCATGCATGGATCATCTCCTCCGCAGTCACCTGGGCGATGGCCGAGGTCAGCGCCCGCGACACCATGGCGGCACCCACGCGGCGCCGGTAGCTCGCCGACCCCTGCAGATCGGCGGGCACATCGGTGAGGGCGGCCAGCGTCAGCCCGCCGATCTCGTCGGCGCGCAGGTCGCAGACCCGCTGCCCGAGGACGGCGCGTTCCCCGTCGGTGCCGCGCAGCGGAGTCGACCCCAACCCCAGCAGCCCGATCCCGCAGCGGGTCACCCGGTCCTCGCCGTCGACCTCGAGGGCGACCGCCGCCCCGGCGATCGCGAAATCGCCATGCCTGCGGGCGAATTCCTCGACGGCGAATCCGCTGCGGCCGCTGCGCACCGGGAACCGGACGGCGGTGAGGAGCTCGTCGGCGGCCAGCGAGGTCTCCCACAGTCCGGTGAAGAACTCGGCGGCGGGGATGTCACGGCGACCGCCGGCCGACATCGCCTCGATCCGCGCATCGAGTGCCAGTGCGACGGCGGCGTATTCGGCGGCGGGGTCGGCGTGGGCAATCGCACCTCCGAGGGTGCCGCGGGTGCGGATCTGGAAGTGCCCGATGTGCGGGGTGGCCAACGTGAGCAGCGGCACCGAGTCGGCGACCTCGTCGTCCATCCCGACGAGCGCATGCGGGGTGGCCGCACGCACCACGACCTCGTCGCCGACGAGGTCGATCCCGGTCAGCTCGCCCACGCGGGAGATGTCGATCAGATGGGGGAAGTGCGTCAGCCGCATGGCCAGCATCGGCACCAGGCTCTGCCCGCCGGCCAGGATCTTGGCGTCCTCGCCGAACTCGGCGAGCATCTGCACCGCCTCGGTGACCGTGTCCGGGCGGTGATAGGCGAACGGGGCGGCCTTCATGACAGCAGGCGGGCCAGCGCGGCCTGCAGATCATCGGCGAGCACGGCGGCCGGATGCGCCCGCCGGCGGCGGCCGAGCAGGAAGCCGACCGCGGTGCCCGCGGCGACACCGGCGACCACGGGGGCGAAGCGTTTGGCCAGCGGCAGCGCCACCACCTTGAGCAGGTCGACCGAGTCGCCGGCGGCGGGTTGCGCGGCGGCGCTCGCGGCCTCGGCGGTGGGCGCCGCCGTCGCCGTGGGGGCGTCGCCGAGGACGTCGGCCTCGAGCGCCTTGGCGAACTGGCCGATGAGGTTGGTGGCGACGTCGGCGAGCACCCCGCGGCCGAACTGGGCCGCCTTCCCCGAGATGGTGAGGTCGGTGTTGATCACGACATGGGTGGCGTCGCCCTCGTCCTTGAGTTGGGCGGTGACGACGGCGGCGGCGTTGCCGTTGCCGCGGGTCTCCCTGCCGGAGGCCTTGAGCACCACCCGCTGGGCGGCGGCGTCCTTCTCCTGGAATGCCGCAACCCCCTGGTAGGACACCGTGATCGGGCCGACCTTGACCTTGACCGCACCGGTGAACTCGTCGCCGTCGACCGAGAGCAGTGTCGCGCCGGGCAGACAGGGCGCCACGCGCTGTACGTCGGTGAGCACCTCCCAGGTCTTGGCGGCCGGCACCGCGACCCGGAATTCGTTGTTCAGTTCCACGGTCAGTGGTCCTCTCTGTGTTCGATTTCCCCGTCGCTTCGCTCGCGCCCGGCCTGTTCGAGCAGTTCGACGATGGCCGCGGGGGTGGCGGGCAGCTGGGTGACGGTCACGCCCAGCGGGGCGAGCGCGTCGTTGATGGCGTTGATCACCGCGGGTGTCGAGCCGATGGCGCCGCCCTCACCGGCGCCCTTGTAGCCGCCGACGCCTGGGCCTGGGATCTCGACGTGGCCGAACTCGATCGGCGGGACCTCGGTGGCCGTCGGCAGCAGGTAGTCGACGAACGTCGACGACAGCGGGTTGCCGTCGGCGTCGTAGACCAGGCTTTCCAGCAGCGCGCCGCCGATACCCTGCACCGTGCCGCCGGCCACCTGGCCCTCGACCACGTTCGGGTTGATCATCGGGCCGACGTCCTCGCTGACGATGTAGCGGGTCAGCGTCACCTGGCCGGTCTCCACGTCCACCTCGCAGGTGCAGGCGTGGGTGGCGTTGGCCCAGTGGATCATCGCCTCGGGCGGTGAGGTGAAGCGTGCCGTCGCCTCCAGGCTCGCCGACGTGCCGGGCGGGAGCTGGGCGGGCTCGTAGTACGCGCGGTAGGCGATGTCGGCGAAGGTGACGCTCTTGTCGGGGTCGTCGCGCAGATACGCCTTGGACCCGCCGAGTTCGATGTCGCCCGCGTCGACGCCCAGGTGGTGGGCGGCCATCGCGACGAGTTGTCCGCGCAGCACCGACCCGGCTTCGTTGACGGCGCCCGCGGTCATCGGACCGCTGCGGCTGCCCTGGGTACCCGCGCCGTAGGGCGTGACCGCGGTGTCGCCCTGGATGGTCGACACGTCGCCGATGTCGGCGCCCAGCGCGTCGGCCGTCAGCTGAATGACGGTGGTCTCCAGGCTGTTTCCCGTCGAGCCGCCGTTGACGTAGACGTTGACCTTGCCCGTCGGCTCCATCCGGATCGTGCAGCCCTCGGTGGCCAGGTGTCCCGTCGCCGCGCCCGTCGGTTCGATGTAGGCGGAGAATCCGAGGCCGATGTAGCGGCCCTGCGCCAGCGCCTCGGCCTGCTCCTTGCGGAACCCCTCGTGGTCGAGGATCTTGACGGCCTGTTCGAAGGTGTCGGCCGGCGCGACGTGGTCGTAGGGCATGCCGTTGGGGTTGAAGTACGGCATCTCGTCGCCGCGCAGGATGTTCTTGCGGCGCAACTCGACCGGGTCCATGTCGAGCTTGCGGGCGGCGATGTCGAGCATGATCTCGCGGGCGAGCGTCTCGTACTGCCACGGACCGCGGTAGGCGTGCAGGCCGGCGGTGTTGGAGAACACCGTCTTGTAGTTGAAGCTGGCCTTCGGCACGCGGTACGGCCCGGGGTAGAACATGCCGATCGCGGCGGTGGTGAGCACCGGATACGGGGTGGGATAGGCGCCGACGTCCTGGGCGAAGTCGATGTCGACGGCGAGGATGGTGCCGTCGGCGTCGAACGCCATCCGCGCGGTGCCGTCGACGTGGCGGGCCTGCCCGGCCGACATCAGGTTCTCGCGCCGGTCCTCGATCCACTTCAGCGGACCGGGGACCTTGCGGGCGGCGAGCATGATGACCATGTCCTCACGCATCGGCACGACCTTCTGCCCGAACCCGCCACCGGTGTCGCGCATGATGACCCGCACCTTCTGGGCGGGGATGCCGAGCAGGCGGGCGGTGAAGGCGCGCAGTTCGTGCGGGGTCTGGGTGGAAGCCCACAGCGTGAGATCGCCTGTGGTGGGCTCCCATTCGACGACCAGGCCGCGGGTTTCGATCGGCACCGGCACGTACATCTGCTGGTAGATGTTCTCGCTGACCACACATGCCGCGGACGCGAAGGTCTCCTCGTCCGGCGGTGCGCCGCCCATACCGCCGGCGACGTTGTCCGGGTACTGCTCGTGGACGACGGCGTCGGCGTTGACGGCGGTGCGGAAGTCGGCGACCGGGGGCAGGGGCTCGTAGTCCACCTCGACGGCGTCCACGGCGTCTTCGGCGACGTAGCGCGATTCGGCGACGACGAGTGCGACGGGGTCGCCGACGAACTTGACCTCGCCCTCGGCCAGCGGCGGACGCGGGGTGTCCGGGACGTCTTTCCCGGCGACCGCATGCCAGGATTCGACGGCCTCGCCGTTGAGGTCTGCGGCGGTGAGCACCGCGTAGACGCCGGGCATCGCCAGCGCGGCGGTGGCGTCGATGCGGTTGATCGTGGCCCTGGCGAACGGGCTGCGCACGAAGCAGGCGTGCAGCATGCCGGGGCGCTGGATGTCGTCGACGAACGTGCCGCGGCCGGTCAGCAGCCGGTTGTCCTCGACCCGGGCGATCCGCGTGCCCGAGTACCGGGTGGCGACGGTGTCGGTCATCGGTGATCGCTCCATTCCGTCGAACTGCTTCTGCGCGTAAGTGGGGCGTACGGCGACAAAGCAAGAGTGTCGTTATCGTAACGGGTAACGGAAGGCGTCAAAAGAGAGAGTGACATTTCCGCACGTTACTCGGTGGTGGACGGCCGGACTACGTGCACAGGCTGCCATGTCGCGGGGCGGTAGGGGCGGGTTTGGCGGACCGCGGCGCGAACTTACCGAGAGAGCCCGGTGAGCCGGCAGAGCGCGGCGAAACCCTCGTCGCTGCCTGGCCAGTGCGCGCGCACCGCGTCGCGGCCCGCTCTCCGGGCGACGCCGCGCAGCACCGCGGCGACGACGATCGCGTCGTCGGCGTAGCCGAGCACCGGGATGAAGTCGGGGATCAGGTCGAACGGCAGCGCGAGGTAGGCCAGCAGCAGCCCGAGACGGACGCGCACGCCGCGGGGCAGGGAACCGTCGGCGGCGAGCCGGCGGATCAGGCGCAGTGTGTCGGGCAGGATGCGGATCGCTTCGCGCAGCAGGCCGCCGCGGGGACGCGAGATGAGCAGTGCGGCGACGAGCGTGAGCCATGCGAGCGCGAGGGCGGCGACCACACCGATCACCACGTCCCACACGGCGCGCTCCGTCCACCCGCGTCCGCTCGGTCAGATGATCGGATCGTCACCCGGCCGTAGCAGCCGCAGCCAACGGTAGCCGTAGCCGTCCAATCCGATCTCGAGCCGTCCCTTCGGGTCGAGCTCGTGCACCGACAACCCGTCGAGCAGGTCGACCAGTGTGGACCCCTCCGGCGCGTCCTCGATCTGGATCGGCACCATGCATCGGTCCGGGCCGAAGTTGTGCAGCGCCACCATGGTCCACCCGCTCTTCTCCCGGCAGCAGTGGGCCAGGACCGCCGGATTGGGCTGCTCGAGCACCTCGGCCGTCGACCATCCGATCTCGGGTTGCTGGCGGTAGGTGTAGATCAGATCGCGGATGAACCACCAGAACGACTGATGGTCGTGGCGCTGGTCGGCGACGTTCACCCGTTCCGGCCCGTACAGGCCGTCGGTGACCGGGCGGGGGAGCCGCCTGGCGGCGGCCCTGGAGAAGCCGCCGTTGGCGTCGCGGGTCCACTGCATGGGGACCCGGACGGCGAACCGCCCTGGGATGTCGAGGTTCTCGGCCATCCCGATCTCCTCGCCGTAGAACAGCACCGGGGTGCCGGGCAGTGAGAACGCCAGCGAGTACACCATGCGCATACGTCGCTCGTCCCCGCCGAGCATGGACGGCAGGCGCCGACGCAGCCCGCGGCCGTAGAGCTGCATCCGCGGCTCGGGCCCGAACGCGTCGAAGATCTCCTGGCGTTCCGCCTCACCCAGTTTGTCGAGGGTGAGTTCGTCGTGATTGCGCACGAAGTTCGCCCACTGGCTCGTCTCGTCGAGCGGCGGACGTTCGCGCAGCGCGTCGGCGATCGGCCCCGCATCGCCCCGGGCCAGCGAGAGATACATGTTCTGCATGCCGATGAAGTCGAACTGCATGTTGAGGCCGTCGCCGTCGGGGCCGCCGAAGAACGACTTCTGATCGGCGTAGGGCACATTGACTTCGCCCAGCAACACCGCGTCGCCGACCCGCCGGGTCACGAAATTGCGTACGTCGCCGAGGCACTCGTAGGGGTCGAAGACCCCGGGATCGCCGGGAGCGCCGTCGCGGGCGAACAGGAAAGGGACGGCGTCGACCCGGAACCCCGAGACCCCCAGCTGCAGCCAGAAGCCCAGCGTGCGCGAGATCTCCTCCTGCACTTTGGGATTGGCGATGTTCAGATCGGGCTGATGCTTGTAGAAGTGATGCAGGTACCACTCTCCGGTCTTGGGCTCCCGCTCCCAGAGGCTGTCCTCCTGGTCGGGGAAGACGACGTCGGCCGGGCTCGACGGCGGCTCGGTCTCACTCCACACGTAGTAGTCGCGGTACGGGTCGTCCTTGCTGCGCCGGGCCGACTTGAACCACGGGTGGGCGTCGGAGGTGTGGTTCATGACGAAGTCGACGATCACGCGAATGCCCTTGGACCGGGCGGTGCGGACCAGCTCGACGAAGTCGCCGAGATTGCCCAGTCGTTGATCGACCCCGAAGAAGTCGACGATGTCGTAGCCGTCGTCTTTGCGGCCGGTCGGATAGAACGGCATCAGCCACAGGCAGGTGACGCCGAGGTCGAAGAGGTATTCGATGCGCTCGGTCATGCCGCGGATGTCGCCGGTGCCGTCGCCGTCCCAGTCGTAGAACGTCTCGATGTCGGCGCAGTAGAAGACGGCGTTCTTCCACCAGAGGTCGCCCGTTTCGATCTTCCTCATGCGATCGCGGCGTTCGGCGCCGTCGGACTCAGCTGAGGCAACACATGCTCACCGAAGGCGTCGATGAAGCCGGCCTGCTGCTGGCCGACGAAGTGGAGGTAGAGCTCGTCCCAGCCCTGCTCGACGTACTCGGCGAGCCATTCGGTGTGGCGCCCGAGGTCGGCCGAGACCCGTACGGCGCCCGCGACCTTCTCCGCCGTCACGGCGCTGCCGACGATGTCGAACGCCTCGACGGTCTCGAGGTCCCACGACACCGGTGGGTCGAACACGTTGTTGCGCCACTGATCGTGTGCGATGGCCATGGCCTCGTCGTCGGTGGCCGCCCAACTCAGGTGGACCTGGAGCCGGGCCGGGCCCCGCCCGCCGGCCTCCCGGTACGCGTCCAGCACGGCGCGCAGCTTCTCCGGCGGTTGGTTGACCGTGATGAGCCCGTCGGCCCAGGCGGCGTGGCGCGCCGCCGTCTGGGGAGTGACCGCCGGCCCGACGAGGTCGGGGATGACCTGGGGCAGCGTCCACAGCCGGGCCCGGTTGACCTCCACCAGCCCCTCGTGGCTCACCTCCTCACCGCGCAGCAGGCGGCGGATGACGTCGACGCACTCGACAAGACGCGCGTCGCGCACCTCCTTGCGCGGCCAGGCCTGTCCGGTGATCCGCTCGTTGGACGCTTCACCCGAACCCAGGGCGGCCCAGAACCGGCCGGGGAACATCTGGGCCAGCGTGGCGACGGCCTGGGCGATGATCGCCGGGTGATAGCGCTGACCCGGTGCGTTGACGACCCCGAAGGGCAGGCTGGTGCTGGCCAGCGCCGCGCCGAGGAACGCCCAGGCGAAACCCGATTCCCCCTGCCGCTCGCTCCACGGGCTGAAGTGGTCGGACGACATACCCGCGGTGAAACCGGCCTGCTCCGCGTGCTGGACGTCGTTGAGGAGCTGGGCGGGGTCGATCTGCTCGTGCGAGCAGTGGAAGCCGATGACGGTCATGCTCCGGGGTACCCCGAAGTGGCTGACGTCAACGTCAGCGGTCAGCCCTCGTCGCCGGTACCACCGGGATCGCCGCTGCCGCCCTCGCCGTCGCCCATGCCGGGCGCCTCGGTGTTGCCGCCGGTCGGGACGGAGGGTCCCTCGCCGGGCGGGATCGTGGGCGTCTCGGGCCGCGTGGTCGCGCCGCCGCCCTCAGGGGCCGGGGCCACCGGTGCCGCGGGGCCCGGCGCCGCGGGTGAGGCGGGCTGAGTCGGGGCGACCGTGCCGCCGCCTCCGCCGTCGTCCACACCGCCACCCGGGGCGGGGCTGGCCGGTGGCGGCGTCGCGGGCGAGGCCGGCGTGGTGGCAGGCGCACTCGTCGTGGTGCTCGGGGTCGTCGAGGTCGTCGACGTCTCGCCGGACTCCTCACTGCTGCCACAGGCGACGGCCAGCGGGGCGATGACGACGGCCGCTCCGATTGCTACGACGGTGGACCAACGGCGGTACTCGATTGTCATGTCGGCACTCTTACCCGGTGATTCGGTCGTCGAATCGCACGAATGGCAGGGCGGAGACGGACTGGCACGGTGCGCACAGACCTGGCCCGATCCGGGGGTAGCCGCATCCGTGACATTCGTCGATGGCCACCACCGCATCCCCGTCGAGCACGAGGGGCAGATTACCCAGACGGCCGAGGATCCAACCGGGATGGAGCTGTGGAGCCCCCTGTCAGGATTGAACTGACGACCTACGCTTTACAAGAGCGTTGCTCTACCGCTGAGCTAAGGAGGCGATGTGGGAGAGTTTATCCGGTCACTCGTCGACGTCGATCACCCGTTGTGACCGCACCGCTGTCGTCGGTGTGCGCCGGCCGAGCCTGCGGCCCGGCAGCGGGATGCGGTCGGCGATGTTGCTCAGCGGATTGACCACCTGACTCAGCGAGATCACCGCCTCGCGAAGCGCCTCCACCGTCGGCGCCAGGGCTTCCAGACCCGGTGTCAGCCGGTTCAGGGTGTCGGCCACGTCGGCGAGCTGTTCGAGCGGCCCGTTGCGGGCGGTCAGCTTGTCGATCAACCCGCCTTCGGCCAGCAGTCGGTCGGCAAGTCCGTCCTCGGCGAGCACCCGCTCGATCAGCCCGTCCTCGTCGAGCAGTTGGTCGACCAGCCCGCCCGGTTCGATGGCGCGCATCAGCCCGCCGTCGTCCTGCGTCAACCGGTCCAGCACGCCACCCGGCGCGGTCAGCCGGTCGACGACGCCGCCGGGCTGCAGCAGACGGTCGATCGGGCCGCCGGGGGCGAGGGCGCGTCCGAGCGGCTGGTCCTCGTCCATCAGCCGGGCCAACCGGTTCGCCCGTTCGACGGCGTCGTTGATGCCGAGCACCTGTGCGAAGGCCCCCGGATTGGCGGTGATGCGCGCGTCGCCCTCCCCGAGCGTCGCCTTGGCCACGCCGATCGCGGAGGTGGCGACACCCAGGCCGGTCTCGGCGACGGCGAGCCCGATGCGGGCAGGCGCGGTCGCGAGCTGCATCAGGTTCCTGCCGAGGTCCATGACGCCAGTCTATGGACCGCGCAACCGGGAACTCACAGAAAGCTCACAGTCAACCCGAAGGATCACTCCAAGGGCTGTGGAGGACATTGAGGTCATGGCGATGGCAGCACTATCCGAGACCACCCCCGAGGCGCGGGTCCTCGTCGTCGACGACGAGGCCAACATCGTCGAACTCCTGTCGGTGAGTCTGAAATTCCAGGGTTTCGAGGTCCACACCGCCTCCGACGGGGCCTCCGCCCTCGACAAGGCCCGCGACGTCCGGCCCGACGCGGTGATCCTCGACGTGATGATGCCCGGGATGGACGGTTTCGGCCTGCTGCGGCGGTTGCGCGCCGACGGTATCGACGCGCCCGCGCTGTTCCTGACGGCCCGGGATTCGCTGCAGGACAAGATCGCGGGCCTCACCCTCGGCGGCGACGACTACGTCACCAAACCGTTCAGCCTCGAAGAGGTCGTCGCGCGGCTGCGGGTCATCCTGCGGCGCACCGGTCGCGGTGCGGAGGAACCGAAGACCTCGCGCCTGAGCTTCGCCGACATCGAACTCGACGAGGACACCCACGAGGTGTGGAAGGCCGGCGAGCCGGTGTCGCTGTCGCCGACGGAGTTCACGCTGCTGCGCTACTTCATCATCAACGCGGGCACCGTGCTGTCGAAGCCCAAGATCCTCGACCATGTCTGGCGCTACGACTTCGGCGGCGACGTCAACGTCGTCGAGTCCTACGTCTCGTACCTGCGTCGCAAGATCGACACCGGGGAGAAGCGGCTGTTGCATACGCTGCGCGGGGTGGGGTACGTCCTGCGCGAGCCGCGATGAGCGCTTGCGCGAAGAGCCGAAAGGCGCCGATGAGCGCTTGCGCGAAGAGCCGAAAGTCCCGCTAGTGCGCAGGGGCGTGCCCCTGCGGCTGGGCCTGGTCGCCGCGACACTGGTGCTCGTGGCGTTCGGGCTGCTCGCCTCGGGTATCGCGGTGACCTCGATCATGCGGCACAGCCTGGAGAGCCGGGTGGACCAGACACTGCTGGACGCCTCCCGCAGCTGGGCCCAGGCGCCGCACCGGCTGCCCGCGATCCCGGTGGAGGGGCCCAACCCGGCCCGTCCGCCGTCGAACTTCTACGTCAGGGGGACCAGCGCCGACGGCCGGATGTGGACGGCCGTGAACGACCGGGAGGCGGAGCCGGTGCTGCCCGCCGACAACGACGTGGGTCCCAACCCCGTCACCGTCCGGTCGGTGGACCACTCCAACGTGCAGTGGCGGGCCATGACCGTGCGCGGGCCCGGCGGCGAGCTGACCACCGTGGCGATCGACCTGTCGGAGGTGCAGTCGACGGTCCGGGCGCTGGTGTGGTCGCAGGTCGGTATCGGCGCGGCGGTGCTGCTGGTGCTCGGTGTGGTGGGTTATGCGGTGGTGCAGCGCAGTCTGCGCCCGCTGGCCGAGGTGGAGGAGACGGCGGCGGCGATCGCGGCCGGTCAGCTAGACCGACGCGTGCCCCAGCGGGATCCACGAACCGAGGTGGGCCGGCTCTCGCTGGCGCTCAACGGAATGCTGGCCCAGATTCAGCGGGCCGTGGCGTCGTCGGAGTCGTCGGCGGATGCCGCCCGCACCTCCGAGGAACGAATGCGCCGGTTCATCACCGACGCCAGCCACGAGCTGCGCACACCGCTGACGACAATCCGTGGTTTCGCCGAGCTGTACCGCCAGGGCGCCGCCCGCGACGTCGAGATGTTGATGAACCGCATCGAGAGCGAATCGCGGCGGATGGGGCTGCTGGTCGAGGATCTGCTGCTGTTGGCTCGGCTCGACGCGCAACGTCCGCTGGAGCAGCACCGGGTGGATCTGCTGACGCTGGCGACCGACGCCGTCCACGACGCCCGGTCGATCGCACCCGAGCGCACCATCTCGCTGCAGGTGCTCGACGGGCCCGGCACACCGGAGGTGCTCGGTGACGAGGCGCGGTTGCGGCAGGTGTTGGGCAATCTCGTCGCCAACGCGTTGCAGCACACCCCGAAGACCGCGGGCATCACGGTGCGGGTGGGCACCGACGAGGGCAGCGCCGTGCTCGAGGTGTGCGACGAGGGGCCGGGTATGACCGAGGAGGATGCGCGCCGGGTGTTCGAGCGCTTCTACCGCACCGACTCGTCGCGGGCCCGCGAGAGCGGCGGCACCGGGTTGGGCTTGTCGATCGTGGATTCGCTGGTCCGCGCGCACGGCGGGACGGTCCGCGTGACGACCGCGCCGGGCCAGGGCTGCCGCTTCACGGTGAACATGCCCCGCTTCAGCGACGTGCCGGTCGAGACGCCCTGAGCATCAGGTCAATTCGGCGAGCGCGGCCTTGATCTTGGCCTGCGCCTCGTCGAGGGATTCCGGCGACGGGTTGTTGTCGACGTTCGCGAATCCGAAGTCGGTGAGGTTGTAGGCCGGGAAGACGTGGACGTGCAGATGCGGCACTTCCAGCCCGGCGATGATGACCCCGGCGCGTTCGGCGCCGAACGCCTTGACCACGGCCTTGCCGATGAGCTGGGAGACCTGCATGACGCGGCCGAACACGGCGGGTTCGATGTCCTGCCACTGGTCGATCTCGGCGCGCGGCACCACCAACGTGTGGCCCTGGGTCATCGGGGCGATCGTGAGGAACGCGACGATCTCGTCGTCTTCGTAGACGAATCGGCCCGGGAGTTCTCCGTTGATGATCTTGGTGAAGACGGTCGCCATGGCCCCGAGCATAGTGAGGGCCGGCTCGGAGTCAGTCGGCGATGTGTGTGGGCGGATCGGCGAAGGCAAGGTCGGTGACCGGCCGGCCGGGGCCGATCACCTGACAGTGCTTGACGGGTACCAGATAGGAACTGGCGCCGCGCGGTACCCACTGGGCGACCGCGACGCAGCGTTGCCAGGTGCCGTCGGGTTGGACGGGGCCGTCGCACTTGCCGAGATTGTTGCCGCCGTACACACAGCCCGCGGCGGCCGGCGGCGCCGAGGTGATCAACCCCGCCGTCATCAGCAGGGTGGCAAGGGCTCCGACGACACAGCGCTTCATGGTGGCCTCCCATCGGCATCGCCGTTGGCAACGTCGACGCTACCGCTTGCGCGGCCGGGTTTTGGCGGCTTTGGGGTCAGCGCCCGATGAGCTCGCGCAATTCCTCGACGGTCCACGGCGGGCGCGACCGCTGGCCGGTTATGCATACGTCGGCGCCACGTACTCCGGCGGCCCGGCGTCGAACGCACCCTGCAGGCTGGCGTCGTCGAGCAGGCCGCGCCGATTCTGCTCCGCGACATGTGATTCGTGCTGGGGCCGGTCGACGGCTGTTGATGCCATCAGCCGGAACCGCGCAACGCACACCGGCGGATACCGAAAGCTGATCGATGATCAGGGGCGTGGGCAGGCCCTCTCGAGTGCCTCCATCTCACCCCGAAATTCGGTTGTCACTTCCCCATAGGCCTTCGCTGATGGCGGTGGCTCCACATCCAGGACGTCGCGGGAACTGCTCTCGACGCGAAACTGCCGGATTACAGCGACGGTTCGGTCGGCCAGTTCCGCCGCTCGCCGCGCGTGCTCCGCTAGCTCGGGATCGGTTACCGCAGCGGCATGCTGCCGCATTCCCTCGGCCCACGCCTGGTAGTCACTCTCGCTGAGAACTGACGGCTCGTCACGGGAACCTGCAGCGGGGGTGTGCGTCCGGGATTGCAGCATTGCCAGCTGTGACTCATTGAATGCAACCAGGGAGTCGACTGCGCGGCATGGACTTGACTGGACACGTAGGACGACGACCACGCCCACGACGGCGACGACGAGAGCGACTACCGCCACCCCAACCATCGCGGCCAGCCAACGTCTGCGTGGACCCGTCCAGCGGTGCGTTGACAGTTGACGCAGAGAAGCGCCGGTGTCCTTTGGCGTCAACGTATGTTCCCGGAGCCATCGTCGTACCGGCTCGTCTGTTTGTCGTCGTGCTGAGATACGTGAGAATCGGTTGGAGACGGACGCATTACGGTGGGCCAGCTAGGGTTGACGTAAGTGTCGGCGCGACCGGCACGTATGCGGCGGAAGTACCAGGCACTCAGCGCGATGAAAGATGCGACGGCCGTCACCGTTACTGCCGCAGTCAGCATGTCCATCTGCGGCTCCTTTCAGTCTGGGAAGTCAGTGACTTCGGTTAATGCAGGTCTCGACCGAGTAGATGGGACGTTCATCCAATGCGGTGATTCAATCTCCCCGCCGCATCGTCGGAACCGGGGGGGACATGCTCGAATAGACAGTATCGACCATCGGTATAGCGCCGCCGCACCCGTCGGGGATGTAAAAGGTGTTGTTAGGAAACTTGTGCGACAGCGCCCCGATTTCTGGCAGCGTGATGGGTTGCCACGGACCAGGTGCGGGTATCTCTGAAATCGCGCCGAGGTCGCCGATTCCCACCACTCGGTTTTGGTCTTGAACCTCGTACAGGTACTGGTTCCACGTCGCCGGGTACCAGCTGTCACCAATCTGGACCATTTGAACGACATTGGTCTGTTGCGTGCCCGCGATCCGAAACCTGTAATTGTGCTGATAATCGAAACCGGTTGCCGGGGAGCTCGGGCCGGCCGACATGGGTCCGGTCCACGCGCCTTCCTTAGTCGGATCAGGCTCAAACGGCACTACTTGTCCTTCTCCGGGTTGGGGACCGGTGGGAACGGCAGGGCTTGACTGTGGGCGTGATTGGTCGACGGTCCAAACCCCGGTTCCCTCGACCTTGCCTGGCGGTGGTGGCCCAGACAAGACCGTTTTGATCGGAGGAGCCGTCGTATCCGGCGGGTTGTCGCCGGTGTAATCGACCGCAACGATCCGGTCCTCGTCACCGCTCGTACCATCGCCGACGGTGTTGGCGGGGACTGTTTCGCCATTCTTGTTCCACTGCTGCGGAATCATGGAGTCCAGCGCGGTGGCACCGCCTTGCAGCCGTGCGCCGATTTCGGCGTCCGCGGACGCCAGGGCGCCCGCACGCATTGCTATGTAGCCGTGATGTACTTCCGCTTTGGCCTTACGTGCCTCAAACAGGCTGGCCTCGCCACTGGTGTAGCGGTGCGTGTCGGTAACGGACAGGTCGTTCCCGACCTGAAAGCCGTCGACCTCGGCTTCGGAGATGGCTTCCAAGGCGTTATCGCGAATCTGACTCAGATTCTGCGCACCAAGGTTGGCGGTTTTCGCCATGTCACGCATGTGATCGGCTGCCCGGCATACGACTCCACGATCGGCGTAACCTGACTCGCGCGCTGCGTCGGCGGCATCTCCTTCCCAGTCGGTACCCCCGGGCGCTGACAGCTGCTGCATGTGCGCGTCGGCGGCGGACTCGACCCGCTCAGCTGCCGTCCGGTACGAGGTTGCGGCCGAGGAAAGATCGTTGATTGCGTCGTTCCAGCGTTCGATTTCAGACCGGGTGGGAAGCCCCACGGACCCAGTTGGCGACCCGTTCATACCGAGACACTCGCAATGTCGGCCGCGCCATCGTCATCGACGGCGGCGTACGTGTCGAAGCCACGGCTGCCGATCTCCCATGATCGGCGACGCGACCGGCGTACGCCTCGCTGAATGCTGCGATTGATGCGAAAACCTGGCTGCGCCGCTACTGGACGGCTTGCTGCCAGCGGTTGCCGTGACACTGGCGCCGGTTAGCTGAATCGCTTGCTCGCTAAGGACCGTCGACGCGGAACGTAGCCCTTCCGAGGTGACAGAAAGGTGATTCGACACCGCTGTGCTCTCCTGTCTGGTGGCCCGCCTGTCTTCACAATGTAGCTACGTTCGTCGGATGCGATTGCATAAAGTGCCGGGCGACTAGCCAAGAGTCTGCAACGGGCGCCGACCTGGCCATCTGCGCCTCACCAGGGGGTTAACGCTCCTTTCATGGCAGGGGAGGCGGCTGTCGCGGGGGGTTTGCAGGCAAAGTGCTACGAGTTGATGATGACAGAGTCCGCAGGCGAATCCGGCCGAACTCACGGCCGACCACCACCTCCTGACCCTGCGCCGACACACCCGAGCACCGCAAACTGTCCGCTATCGTCACTGGCCCAGCGGCGCCTTGGCAGTGACACGAACATGAGCCACCGGTCAGCGCCCGATGAGCTCGTGCAATTCCTCGACTGTCCACGGCGGCGCCTCGTGGTGGTCTCGGTATCCGAGGAAGCCGGGGGAGGGCCGGACGAACTCACCGACGAACCCGCCCGCGGCGATGAAGATCCGACCTGTCACATCGCGTGCGCGGTCGCTCACCAGGTAGGCATACGTCGGCGCCACATACTCCGGTGGGCCCGCGTCCAGGGCACCCTGAAGGCTGACATCGTCGAGCAATCCCCGCCGGTTCAGCTCGGTGACGTGCGATTCATAGTCCGGACCGGTCGACAAGCGTGTTCTGGCCCCCGGGCACACGACGTTCGCGCGCACCCCGTGTTCGGCCAGTTCCGCCGCGATCGCCAGGGTCAACCCGTTCACCGCCCCTTTACCCGCCGGATAGCCGGTCCCACCGTAATCGCCCAAGAAGGCGAACGAACTCGTGTTGACGATCGCCCCGCGCCCCTGCGCCGCCATCCGCGGCGCCGCCGCCCGGCACGTCTCGAACACCGTGCCGAGATGGGCGTCGAGCAGATCGCGGAACTGCGCCGAGGTGACGTTCAGGATTGACGACCCGGCGGGTTCGGCGGTCCCCGCACAGTTGATCAGGATGTCGATGGACCCGAATTCTCGGACACACCGCTCGATCAGCGCGTCGGCGACCTGCGGATCGGCCGGGGAGCCTGCGTGCCCGATACCCGAAACCCGTTGTGCCGCTGACTCGACCGCGTCGGAGTCGCGTCCGCTGACCACCACCCCGGCACCGTGGGCGGACAGCAGTTCGGCGACCGCCAGGCCGATGCCCCGCGAGCCGCCGACCACCACCGCACCGCGCCCGGCCAGCGGTTGCGCGTCGCTAATCGCCCTTGGCCTCTTCGAACGTCATCGCATCCATGTTCCAGTAGCCGCGCAGGTTCGTGATCAGCCCGGCGTCGTTGACGCGGTAGGTGAACACCCCGCGGACCGTGGCGATGAAGCCGTTCGGGAACTCGGTGCGCAACACCAGGATGTAGGCGATCTCGGTCGGCGAACTCGACGGGAACGTCGCCTCGCAGGTGACCGTGAGCGTGTTCGGCCCGATGTTGGCGTCGTAGAACGCCGCGACGGCGTCCTTACCGCGCACGCCGTTACCGTCCGGGTTGGTGACCGCCTCGCCGATCGGGTCCTCGATGAGGACGTCGTCGGCCATCAGCGCCAGCCAGCCCTCTCGGTCGCCGGACTGCACGCACCGCCACGAGGACCGCGATGCCGCGACCACCGGTGACTGCTCGATCGTTTCGGTGCTGTCGGCCATGGTCTACCGGTCGTCGTCGGTGTAGCGGATGACGCCGCGGATGTTCTTGCCCTCCAACATGTCCGAGTAGCCCTCGTTGATCTGCTCCAGCTTGTACTGCCGGGTGATCATGTCGTCCAGGTTGAGCTTGCCCGCCTTGTACATCGACAGCAGTTGCGGAATGTCGAAGTGCGGGTTGCCGCCGCCGAAGATCGTGCCCTGCAGGTTCTTCTGCAACAGGGTCAGCATCGCGAGGTTCAGCGTCACCTGGGTGTCGAGCATGCTGCCGATGGCGGTCAGCACGCAGGTGCCGCCCTTGGCCGTCAGGTTGACGTAGTTGTCGACGTCGTTGCCGTGCAGTTCGCCCACGGTGACGATGACCTTCTTGGCCATGAGTCCCTGCGTCACCTCGGCCACGCCGGCGAACGCGGATTCCAGGTCCGGGTAGGCGTGGGTGGCGCCGAACTTCAGCGCCGCGTCGCGCTTCCACTCGACCGGTTCGATGACGAAGAGGTTGCGGGCGCCCGCGTTCACCGCGCCCTGCAGCGCCGACATGCCGACGCCGCCGACACCGACCACCGCGACGTCGTCACCGGGGCGGATGTCACCGGCGCGGACCGCCGAGCCGTAGCCCGTGGTGACGCCGCAGCCGACCAGGCAGGCGACCTCGAACGGGATCGACGGATCGATCTTCACCACCGAGCTCTTGTGTACGACCATGTACGGGCTGAACGTGCCCAGCAGGGTCATCGGGAACACCGGCTGACCCTTGGCGTGGATGCGGTGGGTGCCGTCGGACACCGCGGTGCCGCCGAGGAGGCCGGCACCCAGATCGCACAGGTTGCGCAGCCCGGCCTGACACGACGGGCAGCGGCCGCAGGACGGGATGAACGACAGCACGACGTGGTCGCCGGGGGCGAGATCCTCCACGCCGGGGCCCACCTCGGTGACCACGCCCGCGCCTTCGTGCCCCCCGAGCACCGGGAACCCGGCCATCGGGATACCGCCCGTGACCAGGTGGTGGTCGGAGTGGCACATGCCCGACGCTTCCATCCGGATCTTGACCTCGTCCTGGACCGGGTCACCGATCTCGATCTCCTCGATCGACCACGGTTTGTTGAACTCCCAGATGAGGGCGCCTTTGGTCTTCATCTCGCCTGCTTTCCTTCGGAGAACGTCTCGGCCACCAGCCTAGTGACGCAAGTCTCAATGGATCTCTCGACGGGTGTCAAACTACACACCCGTTGGCGGTGTCACCAGATCGGTACGGGAGCCTGGCCGAGCGGGTAGTAACCGGGCAGCTTCTCCCCGGCCAGGCTGCGTTCGATCCGCTTCTGCATGCCGGCGCTCAGATCGCCGGACTCGATGAGCTTCGCGTACCCCTTCGCCACGTGGCCGAAGTCGAAGAAGTCGCGCTGCCACTCGATCTTGAGGTCGGCGTCGAGCCGGAACCAGCTCCCGCCGATGCCGTAGATCTCGTCGCGGGTGCCGTCCGACTTGTTGACGATCTGCTTCCAGAAGCCGACGATCTCGTTCTGCTTCTCGTCGATCAGGACCTTCTGGTACTCGTAGTTCCAGTTCTCCAGGCCCTCCATCTCCAGGCCCAAAGCGACGTCGCGGATCTCGTCCTTGCCGACACACATGACGTCTTCCTTCGGTCCGATGTTCCATCCGTAGGTGGCGTCGTCGGTGTAGAAGTCGGCCAACGGTTTCCAGTCGCCGGCCTTCTCGGCGTCCTGGTTGGCCTGTAGCCAGCGCTCGACCCAGCTCTCCAGTTCTTCACGTGAGGCCACTGTCAGTTCTCCTTCTCCGGATTTGATGGTCGGCCTTCTCACCTTCGCTTGTTGCTCGCTCAGGTTTCGTCGACCTCCACGATGGACAGTGCCCGGGTCGGACACATGTCGACGGCCCGTTCGACATCCTCACGGATCTCGTCGGGTGGTTCCGGATCGGTGATCTCGACGATGCCGCGTTTGGGCACCGAGAACACCTCCGGCGCCTCGAGCTCACACATGGCGTGGCCCTGGCACAGATCGGAATCGAGCTCGACGCGGTAGCTGCCCATCGCTCAGGCCTTCGCGCGCCTGCGGTAGCGGACCTTGGCCGGACGCTCCAACTGCACCACCATCTTCGAGTGGTCGTTGCGATACGTCTCGGGTGGTTGGGCCATCTCGAACTCGTACTCGCGCAGCAGAACCGAGAAGATCGCCTTGATCTGCATCGTGGCGAACGCCGCGCCGACGCACCGGTGCCTGCCGGCGCCGAACGGGATCCACGTCCACCGGTTCACGACGTCGGCCTGTTCGGGTTTGTCATACCGGTCCGGCTTGAACGCGTCCGGGTCGGGGAAGTCCTCGGGGATCCGGTTGCTGATCGCGGGGGAGGCGGCGACGAAATCTCCCTTGTGGATCGGGAACCCGGCGACCTCGAACTCACCCTGCGCGACGCGCATCAGGATGATGAGAGGAGGATGCAGCCGCAGTGTCTCCTTGACGACGTTGTCCAGCAACGGGATCTGCCGCAGCGCGTGAAAGCTCACCTCCTGGCCGTCGGCGTAGAGCTCGTCGAGTTCCTTCTGCACCTCGGCGTACACCTCGGGGTGGCGGATCAGCTCGATCAGCGTCCACGACGACGTGCCGGAGCTGGTGTGGTGACCGGCGAACATCAGTGAGATGAACATCCCGGTGACCTCGTCGGCGGAGAACCGGGGATTGCCGTCCTCGTCCTTGATCGACACCAGGACGTCGAGCATGTCGCGGTCGGCCTTGTCGGCGGGTGGGTTGGCCACCCGCTGGTTCATGATCTCCTGCACCAGCGCAACGAGTTTCACGCGCGCCTCGTCGCGGCGCTGGAAGCTCTCGATCGGCAGGTACGGGTCGACGTAGCACAGCGGGTCGGTGCCGCGCTCCAGCTCGTGGTAGTACTCGGCGAAGCGGTGGTCGAGCTGCTCGCGGAACTTCAGGCCGATCAGGCAGGCCGTCGAGGTGTAGATCGTCAGCTCGGCGAAGAAGTCGAGCAGTTCGATCTCGCCCTCCTCGCCCCAGCCGGCGATCATCTTCTTGACCTCGCCCTCGATGGTGGCGGCGTGGCTCTTCATGTGCTCACCGCGCAGCGCGGAGTTGTGCAGCATCTCCTTGCGCCGCTCGGGGCTGGCGTCGAACACCACACCCTTGCCGAAGATCGGCGTCATGAACGGGTAGGCCTCGGCCTGGTCGAGATCCTCGTCGGAGGACCGGAAGAAGAACTCGTTGGCCTCCGCCCCGGACAGCAGGATGACGTGCTTGTCCACCAGCTGGAACCAGCCGACGTCACCGCACTCCTCGCGGATCCGCTTCATCAGCCCGATCGGGTCGGTGCGGAACTCCTCGAGGTGGCCGTGCTCCTCTTCGCCGCCCGAGACCCGGGGCACAACTGCGGTGGTCATGAGTTCAGGTTCCCCTCGTCGAGCTTGAGCTGCTGGCGGTTTTTCGGGGCGCTCGCCAGGGGCGCCTCCGGCTGCAGTTCCATGTTCGCGATGAAGCCGCCACGGGGCGTCTCGGCGACGAACGTGATGGCCCGGGCCAGATCCGCGGCGCGCAGGAAGTAATCGTGACGGGCCTGACCCCACTTGGCCCAGTCCTCGAGTGCCGGCCCGATCAGCTCGGCGGGCAGGCTCCAGCCCATCGACGTCTTCGTCGGTCCGGGGTGCACGATCGACGCGCGGACCCCGGTGCCTTCGAGTTCCATCTGATAGTTGGTGACCATCGCGACGAGCGCGGCCTTGGCCGCCCCGTAGGCGCCCATGTGCGGACGCTGCCGCAACGCGACATCGGAACCGACGAAGATGAGGTCGCCGCGCTGGCGCTCGATCATGCCGGGCAGCACCGCCGTGGCCACCCGATTGGCACCGATGAGATGGATCTGCACCTGCGATTCGAACTGCTCGGTGCTGATGTCGGCCAGCTTTCCGAAGTACGTGTCGCCCGCCCCGGCCACCAACACCTCGATGTCGCCGAGTTCGGACGTCGTCTGCTCGACGCAGCCCTTCACCGAATCGGGGTCGGTGACGTCGAGGTGCACGGCGATGGCCTCACCGCCATCGGCGCGGATCCGGTCGACCAGCTCCTGGCATTTCTCGACGCGGCGCGCGCCGAGCGCCACCGGGAAGCCGTGTGCGGCGAGTTCCACCGCGGTCGCGGCGCCGATCCCGGACGATGCGCCGGCGACTAATGCCGGCCTCCGGTCAGGCAGGGGGTCAAATCGAGGCATGCAGCGAGCCTTTCAGCGAGTCTCCACGTGTATCGGAAGGTGGGCGAAGCCACGGACATTGCTGGAGTGCACGCGGACGGCGTTGGCCTCGTCGACCTCGTATCCGCGGATCCGTCTGAACAATTCGGTGAGCGCCACCCGCGCTTCCATGCGCGCCAGGTGGGCGCCGAGGCAGAAGTGGGCACCGCTGCCGAAACTCATCAGCTTCGACCCGATGTCGCGGCCGATCACGTAGGCGTCCGGATCGTCGAAGACGCGTTCGTCGCGGTGGGCCGACCCGGGCAGCAGGAGCAGCACGTCACCGTCGGGGATGGGGGTGTCGTAGAGGGTCAGTTCGCCCACGACGGTGCGGGCGAGAATCTGGCTGGAGGTGTCGTAGCGCAGCGTCTCTTCCACCCACAGCGGGACCTTGGCCGTGTCCTCGTAGACCTGCGTGAGCTGGTCGGGGTTCTTGTGACCCCAGAACGCCGCATTGGCAAGCAGTTTGGTGGTCGTCTCGTTGCCCGCGATGACCATCAGGAACATGAAGCCGAGCACCTCTTCGTCGGTGAGCCGGTCCCCGTCGATCTCGGCTTCGAGCAGGGCCGAGGTGAGGTCGTCGGTGAGCGTCTTACGGCGTTCGGCGACCATTTCCTGGTAGTAGACGATCAGGTTGAGTGACGCCTCGATCGCTTCGGCCGGCACGTCGTTGACGCCGTCCTCCCGGTGCATCACGCCGTCGGCCAGTGCGCGGATGCGGCCGCGGTCGGCCTCCGGCACGCCCATCAGCTCCGAGATGACGTCCATCGGCAGCTTGCCGGCGAATTCGGCGACGTAGTCGACGGTTCCGTCGCTCGCCTTCTCGAGCATGGTGTCGAGGTGTTTGAGCGTCAGCTCGGTGACCCTCGGCTCGAGCTCGCGGATGCGCCGTGGCGTGAAACCCTTGGAGACCAGCGTGCGCAGCCGCAGATGCGCCGGATCGTCCATGGCCAGGAACGACATGGTCTTCGACGCGTGCGGTCCGCGTGACACCGGATCCAGGGAGACGCCGAACTTGTTCGACAGCGTCGTGCTGTTGCGGAACCCTTGCAGCACATCGGCATGACGCGACAGCGCCCAGAACCCCAGCTCCTCGTTGCGGTACAGCGGGGCCTCGTCGCGCAGGCGTTTGTAGTACGGGTACGGGTCTTCGTGGAAGTCGTAGTCGTACGGGTCGAGTACGACGTCACTGGTCAGGGTCACTGGTCGTCTCCGAGGATGAGGCCGACGACGTACGACAGTCGGTCGGCGATCTGGTGATAGCTGAAGGCACCGCTGCCCGCGTTGACCAGCGCGCCGAAGAACGTCATCTCCAGCGCCGACACCTTGCGGGGATCGGCGCCCGGCCCGATGGCCGAAGTGATGCGCTTGTGGATCTCCGCGCCGATCCGGTCCCGCGCCGCGCGGACGGCGGCGTCGCTGTTGCTCAGCAGCGCGGTGGTACAGGCCGCCGCGACCTCGGGTTCGTCGGCGAGCATCAGCGTCATGCTGCGCAGGGCCTTGTCGACCCGCGTCGACATGCTGTCGTTGACGTCGGTGAAGTAGGGCACCTGGCGGATGAGGTCGAGGTACACCTCGGCGATCAGGTGGTTCTTTGACGAGAAGTACGTGTACGCGGTCGCCGGAGCCACTTTCGCGCGTGCGGCGACCGCCCGGACCGTGAGGTCGGCGTACGACGATTCGCGCAGCATCTCAACCCCGGCGGACAACACCTTGCGGAAGGTCTCCTCCTGCCGGCGGTTGCGCGGCGTCTCGGTGAGCGCGGCCACTGCTTCGCTGGACACGTGTCCAAGTTATCTGAACGGGTGGGTGGGTGGCAAGCACCGATTTCCCGCGCTGAGTCCTTGCCACCTCGGCAGATTGGCGTCTATGGTTCGGAGAAACCGACCCGGACAGTTGTCCAGCGATGCGGAAGTGGAGTTCGGATGGCGATATTGGCCGACGGCGAGAGCCGACTGCTGATCGACGGGAAGCTGGTCGCGGGCAGTGCGGGAACGTTCCCCACGGTGAACCCCGCCACCGAGGAGGTGCTCGGCGTCGCGGCCGACGCCGACGCCGCCGACATGGGCTCGGCCATCGCCGCGGCCCGGGCGGCGTTCGACGACACCGACTGGTCCACCGACACCGCCCTGCGGGTGCGCTGCCTGCGCCAACTCAAGGACGCGCTGCGCGAACACGTCGAGGAGCTGCGCGACATCACCATCGCGGAGGTGGGAGCGCCGCGGATGCTGACGTCGGGCGCGCAGCTCGAAGGCCCCATCGACGACCTCGGCTTCTGCGCGGACACCGCCGAGACCTACCAGTGGCGTACCGATCTCGGGCACGCCACCCCACAGGGCATCCCCACCCGCCGCACCCTGGCCCGCGAGGCGGTCGGTGTCGTCGGCGCGATCACCCCTTGGAACTTCCCGCACCAGATCAACCTCGCCAAGGTGGGCCCCGCGCTGGCGGCCGGCAACACGCTGATCCTCAAGCCGGCGCCGGACACCCCGTGGTGCGCGGCCGCCGTCGGCGAGATCATCGCCGAGCACACCGATTTCCCGCCCGGCGTCATCAACATCGTCACCTCCAGCGATCACGCCGTCGGTGCGCTGCTGTCGCAGGACCCGCGGGTCGACATGGTGTCGTTCACGGGGTCGACCGCGACCGGTCGCGCCGTGATGTCCGACGCCGCCGCCACGATCAAGAAGGTGTTCCTCGAACTCGGCGGCAAATCGGCGTTCCTGGTGCTCGACGACGCCGACCTGGCCGGAGCCTGCGCGATGTCGGCGTTCACCGCCGCCATGCACGCCGGGCAGGGTTGCGCCATCACCACCCGTCTGGTGGTGCCGCGGGACCGCTACGACGAAGCCGTCGAGGCGGCGGCCGCGACGATGGGATCCCTCACACCGGGCGATCCGACCAGCAAGCGCACGGTGTGCGGACCGGTGATCTCGGCGCGCCAGCGCGACCGGGTGCAGGGCTATCTGGACCTCGCCCTGCAGGAGGGCGGTCGATTCGCCTGCGGCGGAGGGCGTCCGGCGGACCGTGACACCGGGTTCTTCATCGAGCCGACCGTGATCGCCGGCCTGGACAACACCGCCCGGGTGGCGCGCGAGGAGATCTTCGGCCCGGTTCTGACGGTGATCGCCCACGACGGCGACGACGACGCGGTGCGCATTGCCAACGATTCGCCCTACGGGTTGAGCGGGACGGTGTTCAGCGGCGACGACGAGCGCGCGCAGGCGGTCGCCGCCCGGATGCGGGTCGGGACCGTCAACGTCAACGGCGGCATCTGGTACTCCGCGGACGCACCGTTCGGCGGCTACAAGCAGTCCGGCATCGGCCGAGAGATGGGCGTCGCCGGGTTCGAGGAGTACACCGAGATCAAACTGATTGCGACAGCGGCGAACTGAGGAGCTTCGATGGTCAACTACGGCGACGACTTCAAGGACAAGGTCGGCATCGTCACAGGCGCGGGCGGCGGTATCGGTCAGGCGTACGCCGAGGCGCTGGCCCGCGAGGGCGCCGCCGTCGTGGTGGCCGACATCAACCTCGAGGGTGCCCAGAAGGTGGCCGACGCCATCGTGGGTGAGGGCGGCAACGCGCTGGCCGTGCGGGTGGACGTCTCCGATCCGGAGTCCGCGAAAGAGATGGCGGCGCAGACCCTCTCGGAGTTCGGTGGGATCGACTACCTGGTCAACAACGCCGCCATCTTCGGCGGGATGAAGCTCGACTTCCTCATCACCGTCGACTGGGACTACTACAAGAAGTTCATGAGCGTGAACCTCGACGGTGCGCTGGTGTGCACCCGGGCGGTCTACCGCAAGATGGCCAAACGCGGAGGCGGGGCGATCGTCAACCAATCGTCCACCGCCGCGTGGCTGTACTCCAACTTCTACGGGCTGGCCAAGGTGGGCGTCAACGGGCTCACCCAGCAGCTGGCCACCGAACTCGGCGGGCAGAACATCCGCGTCAACGCGATCGCGCCCGGACCCATCGACACCGAGGCCAACCGCACCACCACCCCGCAGGAGATGGTCGCCGACATCGTCAAGGGCATCCCGCTGTCGCGGATGGGTCAGCCCGAGGACCTGGTCGGGATGTGCCTTTTCCTGCTGTCGGATCAGGCCAAGTGGATCACCGGCCAGATCTTCAACGTCGACGGCGGACAGATCATCCGATCATGACCGACGAGCGCTCACCCGAGGGGCAGACCGGCACTGAACGGCTGAAGTACGGCTACATCGGCCTGGGCAACATGGGCGCGCCGATGGCCAGGCGGCTGACGGGCTGGCCGGGTGGCCTGATCGTGTTCGACGTCCGCGCCGACGCGATGACGCCGCTGACCGAAGCCGGAGCGACGGCCGCCGGCAGCGTCGCCGAGGTCGCGGCCGCCGACATCATCAGCATCACCGTGCTCAACGACGATCAGGTGCGCAGCGTCGTCGGCGACCTCACGCCCACGGCCAAGCCGGGCACCGTCATCGCCATCCACTCGACGATCAGCCCGGACACCGCCGTGGCCCTGGCCGAAGAGCTCGCGCCGACGGGGATCCACGTCATCGACGCACCGGTCAGCGGTGGCGGTGCGGCCGCCGAGAGGGGTGAACTCGCGACGATGGTGGGCGCCCCGCGTGAGGTGTACGAGCGGATCAAACCGGCGTTCAAACAGTGGGCGTCGATGGTCGTGCACGCCGGACCGCCGGGAGCCGGAACACGAATGAAGCTGGCCCGCAACATGTTGACGTTCACCTCGTATGCCGCCGCCTGCGAGGCGATGGCGCTGGCGGAGCAGGCCGGTCTCGACCTGCAGGCGCTGGGCCGCGTGGTCCGCCACACCGACGCGCTGACCAGTGGACCCGGCGCGATCATGGTGCGCGAGAACATGAGGCCGCTGGACCACGACAACTTTCTCTACGAGTCGTTCCTGCACGCCCGCGGCCTGGGGGAGAAGGACCTGGGACTCGCGCTGGCGCTCGGGCAGGAACTCGACGTGGACCTGCCGCTGGCGCGGATCGCACTTCAGAACCTCGCGGACGGTCTCGGAGTGCCGCACGTGGAGTCGAGCGAAGAGGAGTAGCCGATGGACGAGTTGCGCCGCAAAGGCCTGGCGAAGATGAACGAGGTGTACGGGTGGGAGATGCCCGATATGCCGGGTGACTACTTCGCGCTGACGGCGGATCACCTCTTCGGAACCATCTGGAACCGGCCCGGGCTGTCCATGCGCGACAAGCGGATCATGACGCTGACGGTGGTGACGGCGCTGGGCATCACCGATCTGGCGGAGATCCAGACCAACGCCGCGATGGCCAACGGTGAGCTCACGGAGGAGGAGCTCAAGGAGATGGCGATCTTCCTGACGCACTACCTGGGGTTCCCGCTCGGCTCGAAGCTGGACGGGGTCGTCACGAAGGTGGCGGGCCAGCGCCGCAAAGCCGCCGACAAGGCCGAGGACAAGAAGGCCAACGTCAACGCCGCGCTGAAGATGCACTCCGGGAGCAGCCTCGATGATGAGTAGATACGCCGCACTGTCGCGCGAGGAACTCGCCACGCTGGTGCCCGAGCTGCTGCTGATCGGCCAGCTCATCGACCGGTCCGGAATGGCCTGGTGCATATCCCATTTCGGTCGCGAGGCGATGCTGCAGATCGCCATCGAGGAGTGGGCGGCGTCCAGCCCGCTCTACACCAAGAGAATGCAGAAGGCGCTGAAGTACGAGGGCGTCGACATCATCACGATCTTCAAGGGCCTGCAACTCGACATCGGGGCGCCGCCGCAGTTCATGGACTTCCGCTACACCGTGCACGACCGCTGGCACGGCGAGTTCCACCTCGACCATTGCGGTGCGCTCCTCGACGTCGAACCGATGGGCGAGGACTACGTCCGCGGGATGTGTCACGACATCGAGGACCCGACGTTCGACGCGACGGCGCTGGCGACCAACCGGCGCTGCCAGGTCCGGCCGATCCACCGTCCACCCCGGACGCCGGCCGACCGGCATCCGCACTGCCGGTGGACCGTCGTCATCGACGAGTCCCATCCGGAAGTCGAGTTCATCCCGCAGCTCGACATCGTCGGTGCCAGTCGTGCGAACTCATGCGAACTCGAACCGATCGATCCCGACGACGAGGGGATGGCCGACTACTCGGGTCCGCTGCTGTCGGACCTGGACTTCGGCGCGTTCTCGCATTCGGCGCTGGTGCGCATCGCCGACGAGGTGTGCCTGCAGATGCACCTGTTGGTGCTGTCGTTCAACCTGGCCGTACGCACACGTGCCAACGGCGATGCCGCGCTGGAGCATTCGATTCGCAACAAGCAGCTGATCGGCATCGCCGGTGTGGCGGCCGATCGTATTCGTCGCGCGCTCGACCTGCCGGCCGACGCCAACGGGGCGCTGCGGGTGCTCGAGCTGCATCCGATGCTGAATCCCGCCGCCTATGTGTGGGCCGACGTCGACCCCGGATTCCTGCACGTGCGGCGGTCGCCGGCGCACGACGACGGCGCGTGGATCTCGCTGGTCTCGCCGATGGCCGACCTGCCGTTGCAGGCAGCCGTGCAGGCCGTCGATCCGCATCTGCGCGCGGAGGTCTCGGGCAGCGAGAGCGACTGGACGGTCCGCGTCATCGAGACCGACACCGCCGCGAAGGAACTGTCGGAGGTGTCGGTGGTGCGGGTCAGCGGTGGGGCGGAGTTCGTCTTCCAGCCGCGCAAGTCGCTGCCGCTGACCGTCGTCTGACGCGAGCACCATTTCGCCGAGACTGCGGGGAAATCACCGAAACGCTCGAAACGGTGATCTCCCCGCAGTCTCGGCGTGCTTTCGCGAGCCGTGAGCGATCACTTTCTGCCAGCCGTCGGTCAATCACTGCCAACGGGATGGACGCCGCTGACCTGCGGGTTGATGCAGTCAGACCGGCCAGGAAATCCCTCCAGACCGAACGGACAAGAAGAGGCAGAAAGATGAACAAGTTCGGCATCGCCACCATCATCGCCGGCGGACTGGCCACCGGATTCTTGGCCTTCGCCGCCCCCGCCCAGGCCGCCCCGAGCGGGTCCGGCAACGCCGCCGACACCATCAGCTCCCTCGATGACCGCGGCTACCAGGTCCGCGTCACCCAGCAGGGCATGGCCAAGCCGCTCGATCAGTCCAGCATCGTCTCGGTTCGCGTCGACAACGACGACCGCACCGTCTACGTCACCACCCGCTGACCGACGCAGCTTTCTCGTTGACTCTGCGTGAACTTCTCAACGCTCGGGTGAGCGCACCGCCGCTCCCACCCAGCGGCGCAGGAACCCTCGCAGTTCCTCGCCGGTACGCGGCGGGCGGCCCGGGTCCACCACGAACGACTGGATGATGCGCAGCAGGTACTCGGCCAGTTCGTCGAGGTCGTCGTCGGTGAAACCCACAGTCGTCCAGTCGACGTCGAACCGGCGCACCATCGCGTTGGCGAACTGCAGCGCCACATCCGAGGTCACCGACTCCGAATGGGCATCGGGCCGGCCAGGCGTCACGAGCAGGCCGATGTGCTTGTCCTTGGGCAGCCATTCCAACGCGGTGGCGATCGCCTCGGTCACCGCCTCGGCGGGATCGGTGATCCCGTGCACATGCTCGGCCAGTCGGTCGAGGAAACCCGACGCGGCGTGGACCGCCGCCTCCACCAGCAACGCCTCGGTGCTGGGGAAGTACCGGTACACGGTTTGGCGGGTGACGCCCAGTGTGCGGGCCACATCGGCGATGCTCAGATCGGCGCCCCGCTCGTCGATGGCCCGGCCTGCCGCGGCCAGGATCCGCTCGACCGCCTCCTCGTCGCTGGCCGGCGCCGAGCCCGACCAGCCGTGAGTGCGCATGCGCAGATGCTACTCGGCGACGCGGTCAACCCCCGTAGCTGACCGGCAGCTCCTTGACGCCGTTGATCCACCCCGACCGAAGCCGTTGGGGCTCGCCCAGTTTCGAGATGTCCGGGATCTGGTCGGCCAGCTCGTTGAAGATCAACTTGATCTCCATGCGGGCCAGATTCGCCCCGATGCAGTAGTGCGCCCCGTTGCCGCCGAAACCCAGGTGGGGGTTCGGGTCGCGCAGGATGTCGAACCGGAACGGGGAGTCGAAGACCTCTTCGTCGTAGTTGGCCGAGCTGTAGAAGAGGCCGGCGCGCTGCCCTTCGCGGATCGTCACGCCGCCGAGTTCCACGTCGGCCAGTGCGGTGCGCTGGAAACAGTGCACGGGGGTGGCCCAGCGGACGATCTCGTCGACGGCCGTCTCGGGCCGTTCCCGCACGAACAGCTCCCACTGGTCGGGGTTGTCGAAGAACGCGTTCATCCCGTGGGTCATCGCGTTGCGGGTGGTCTCGTTGCCCGCCACCGCGAGCAGGATCACGAAGAACGCGAACTCGACGTCACCCAGGGATTCGCCGTCGATGTCGGCCTGGATCAAACGCGTGACGATGTCGTCGGCCGGGCAGCGCCTGCGCTCCTCGGCCATGTTGTACGCGTAGCCCATCAGCTCGGCGTTGGCGACGGTCGGATCGGAGTCGAAGTCCGGGTCGTCGGTGTTCATGATGCAGTTCGTCCAAACGAAGAGCTTCTCCCGGTCGGCCTCGGGAACGCCGATCAGGTCGGCGATCGCCTGCAGCGGCAGGTTCATCGCGATGTCGGTGACGAAGTCGCCGCTGCCCTTCTCCTTCGCGGCGGCGACGATCTCGCGCGCCGAGACCGCCAGCTTCTCCTCCAGCGCGGCGACGGCGCGCGGGGTGAACAGGCGGGAGACGATCTTGCGGAGCCGGGTGTGTTCGGGGGCGTCGTGGTTGATGAGCAGCGCCTTGGTCAGGTCGAGCTGCTCGGCGGTGACGCCTTCGGGCAGGCGCATGACCGCCCCCTTGGCATGGGTCGACCACAGGTCACCGTTGCGGGAGATCGCCTTGATGTCCTCGTGACGGCTGATCACCCAGTAGCCGCCGTCGTCGAAGATCGACTCCTGCTGCTCGTTCCACCAGACCGGTGCGGTCTTGCGCAACTGCGCGAATTCGTTGACCGGGATGCCCTGGAGCAGGACGTCGGGATCGGTGAAGTCGAACCCGGGGCCGAACGGGCATCGGTTCTCCATCGTCGTCATGGTGACCGCCTCTCGTGTGACGCTGAACACGCTCGACTCGACCATACACTCAAGCCAGACGTGTATGGTCCGGATCAAGGTTTAGGGTGCTCATGTGCGCGTCCTGGTAATCGGATCCGGTGCCCGTGAACATGCCCTGTTGTTGGCGTTGCGCCGCGACCCCGAGGTCGAGGCGCTCGCGGTGGCACCCGGCAATCCCGGGACCGCGGCGATCGCCGACCAGCACGACGTCGACGTCACCTCCGGCTCGGCGATCACCGAACTCGCCCGCCGGATCGGCGCCGATCTCGTCGTCATCGGACCCGAGGTTCCGTTGGTGCTCGGAGTCGGGGACGCACTCCGCGAGGCGGGGATCGCCTGCTTCGGCCCGACGAGGGACGCCGCCCGCATCGAGGGTTCGAAGGCTTTCGCCAAGGACGTGATGAACGCCGCCGGAGTCCGCACGGCGGCCAGCGAGATCGTCGACAACCCCGGGCACCTCGACGCCGCACTCGACCGGTTCGGCCCGCCCGCCGGTCAGGCCGCGTGGGTGGTCAAGGACGACGGGCTGGCCGCCGGTAAGGGTGTGGTGGTCACCGCCGACCGCGACGTCGCCCGCTCCCATGCGGCGGGACTGCTCGACTCCGGCCACCCGGTGCTGCTCGAATCGTTCCTGGACGGCCCCGAGGTGTCACTGTTCTGCGTCGTGGACGGCGAAACCGTGGTGCCGCTGCTGCCCGCGCAGGATTTCAAGCGCGTCGGTGACCGCGACTCCGGACCCAACACCGGCGGTATGGGGGCCTACGCCCCGCTGCCGTGGCTGCCCGAGGACGTCACCACCCGGATCGTCGACGAGATCGTCAAACCCGTTGCCGCCGAGCTGGTCCGGCGTGGCAGTTCATTCTCCGGCCTGCTGTACGCGGGCCTGGCGATCACCTCAGGCGGACCGGCGGTCGTGGAGTTCAACTGCCGCTTCGGTGACCCCGAGACGCAGTCGGTGCTGGCGCTGCTCGACTCCCCGCTGGGGCAACTGCTGTACGCCGCCGCGACGGGCCGGCTGGCCGAATTCCCGCCACTGCAGTGGCGCGACGGTGCGGCGGTCACGGTGGTGCTGGCGGCCGAGAACTATCCCGGCCGGCCGCGCGTCGGCGACGTGATCGCGGGCGCCGACGCGGAGGGTGTGCTGCACGCCGGCACCGCCCGCCGCGACGACGGCGCCATCGTCTCGTCGGGCGGACGGGTGCTCTCGGTGGTGGGCACCGGCGCCGACCTCGACGCCGCGCGGGCCGCCGCCTATTCCACGCTGTCCTCGATCCGCTTGCCGGGCAGCCACTTTCGCACCGACATCGGGCTGGCCGCTGCGGAGGGCAGGATCTCGGTCTAAGCGGTCAGTAACGGCGCCATCCAGCTGATCTCCGCGGGCAGCTGGGAACTCCAGAACTCGCCGTCGTGTCCACCGGGGGAGAAGCCGCCCGCAGGCGGAGTGGGCAGCTGCGCGATGAACTGCCGAGTGGCTGAAGCGAACGGATCGGAAGTGCCGCAATCGATTCGGATCGGGATCGACGCGAACTCCGGCAGCCCCCAGACACTGTTGGCGGCGTAGTCGTCGGCGCCGTCGAACGCGCCGGGCGCGGTCGCCCCCGCAGACGTCCACAGCGCCGGGCTGACCGCGCAGATCGCCGCCGTGCGGGCCGGCCCCAGCCGAGCGCCCAGCAGTAGCGCGCCGTAGCCGCCCATGGACCAGCCGAGGAATCCCACCCGCGACGTGTCGAGGCCCTGCTCGCTCAGCATGGGGAGCAGTTCGTCGAGCACCATGGCGCCGGAGTCCTCACCGGAAGTGCGCCTGTGCCAGTAACTTCCGCCTCCGTCGACGGCCACGACGGCGAACGGCGGCAGTCCGGCCGCCACGGTCTGGGCCAACCCCTGTTCGACGCCACCGGCCATCACCTGGGCGGCGTCGGCGCCCTTACCGTGCAGCGCGATCACCGGCCGCAGCGCACCGGTCTGGCCCGGCGGGCGGGCGATCGCCCAGTTCGTCGGCACGCCGCCGCGGGCGGCCGAGACGAACGAGCCCGTCAGGTAGGTGGGGGCCGCGGGCGCCGGTGGGACCGCCCCCGACATCCCGGCGGCGGCCAGCGCGTGGGCACCCGCCGCGCCCGCGGCCGCACCCGCCGCCAGACGCAGGACGGTGCGACGACTCAGCTGGGCGGACATGGCGGCCATCTTGCCATCCCGCCGTCTGAATAAAGGCTGGGGTTTGGGCGAAACCACGATGCCCCACCCCGGTGGCTGGCAGCATGCTAGGCGTGACGGCGGCAGTCACTCCGAAAGGGGAACGCAGGCGGTACGCGCTGGTCAGCGCGGCCGCTGATCTGCTGTGTGAAGGCGGATTCGACGCCGTTCGCCACCGGGCGGTGGCGCGTCGCGCCGGGCTGCCGCTCGCCTCTACGACCTATTACTTCTCCTCCCTCGACGACCTGATCGTCAAGGCCGTCGAATACGAGGGAACCCGGGAGGCGGAGCGGTTGCGCCAGCGGGTCGCGGCGCTGTCCCGGCGACGCCGCGGCGCGGAATCGACCGCCGACGTCCTCGTCGATCTCCTGCTCGGCGACGCGCCGGGCACCCGCGGCGGCGAGGAGCTGATCTCGCGCTACGAGCGCTACATCGCCTGCGCCCGCCAACCGGCGCTGCGGGACGTGCAGCGCCGGATCCTGCGCCAGCGCACCGATGCGGTGGTCGAGGTGGTGGAGCGGTGCGGACGGTCCGTTCGCGCGGAGTTCCTCACCGCACTCGTCTGTGCGGTCGACGGCGCGGTGGTCGCCGCCCTGGTCGGCGACGGAGACGGCCCGCGCGCCACCGCACGGGCGACGCTCATCGACGTCATCGACGTGCTCGCGCCGGTGGGCTGACTGCGCTCCGGCATCGATTGCGGCATTGACGCTGCTTTTGGGTATCCCGTGCCGGATGATGATGGCCTGCCGACAGCGACGGAGGATCCGATGAGCCAGACAGGTACGGTCGGGGCGCAACCCGAACTGCGGCGGGTGATGGGCCCCGGACTGCTGCTGTTGTTCGTCGTCGGCGACATCCTCGGCACGGGCGTGTACGCACTGACCGGCGACGTGGCCGCCGAAGTCGGTGGCGCAGCGTGGCTTCCGTTCCTGGTGGCCTTCCTCATCGCCACCGTCACCGCGTTCAGCTATCTGGAACTCGTCACCAAGTATCCGCAGGCGGCAGGCGCTGCGCTCTACGCCCACAAGGCTTTCGGTGTGCAGTTCGTGACGTTCCTCGTCGCGTTCGTGGTGATGTGTTCGGGGATCACCTCGGCATCGACGGCGTCGCGGTTCTTCGGCGCCAACCTCATCGAGGGCTTCGGGCTGGAGTGGGGCACGGCCGGTGTCGCGGCCGTCGCGCTGGGGTTCATGGCGCTGCTCGCGGCGGTCAACTTCCGTGGCGTCGGAGAGAGCATCAAACTCAACGTCGTCCTGACCATCATCGAGGCGACCGGCCTGATGCTGGTGCTGTTCGTGGGGTTGTGGGCGTTCACCCGCGGCGGTGACGTCGACTTCAGCCGGGTGATCGCCTTCGACACCGACGACGACAAGAACGCGTTCATGGCCGTCACCGCAGCCACGTCGCTGGCCTTCTTCGCGATGGTGGGCTTCGAGGATTCGGTCAACATGGCCGAGGAGACCAAGGATCCGGCCAGGACATTCCCGAAGGTGCTGCTGTCGGGGCTGACGATCGCCGGGATCATCTACATGCTCGTCGCCGTCGTCGCGGTGGCGCTGGTACCGGTCGGCACGCTCGCTGACAGTGACACCCCGCTGGTCGAGGTGGTCAAGGCGGGAGCGCCGAATCTGCCGATCGACGAGATCTTCCCGTTCATCTCGATGTTCGCGGTGTCGAACACCGCGTTGATCAACATGCTGATGGCCAGCCGGCTGATCTACGGGATGGCCCGCCAGCACGTGCTGCCCCCGGTGCTGGGCACCGTCCACCCCCGCCGCCTGACACCGTGGGTGGCGATCGTGTTCACCACGCTCATCGCCTTCGGCCTCATCTTCTACGTGAGCGTCTTCGCCAGCAGCAGCGCCATCTCGGTGCTGGGCGGAACCACCTCACTGCTGCTGCTGGGCGTCTTCGCGGTGGTCAACATCGCGGTGCTGCGGTTGCGGCGCGACGTGCAGGCCGAGGGCGGGCACTTCCGGACGCCGACGGTGCTGCCGTGGATCGGGTTCGCCGCCTCGCTGTATCTGGTCCTGCCGTTCTCCGGCCGCCCCGCCCAGCAGTACTACGTGGCGCTCATCCTCATCGCGATCGGGATCGTGCTGTTCTTCATCACCATGCTGATCAACCGGCAGCTGGGGATCCGCGGCGCCATCACCGACCCGACGCACCTCGCGGACCGCTCCGACTGAGGGACGGGGTGACGATGGCGCCGGTGACGTCGTCGCCGTAGGTGGTGACGTCGGCGGGCCGTCGCGTCGCGAACAGCGCGACGTAGGCACACACCACCGCGTCGACGGGGTCTTCAGCGCGGCGCAGGTCGGACTTGCGGGTCGTCCCCGACACCAGATCCCGCAGGCGCTGCCACTCGGGGTGGCGCCCGACGTGGAGCGGTGGGTCGGCGCCCGCGAGCGATTCGACCAGTGACATGAGCCGGAGCAGCTCACGACGCAACCGGGCCACGTCCCGCCCGGGCTTCTGTTTGTACTTCAGCGTCTTGGGCAGCCCGAACAGCGCGACGGTCGCGGCGTGCGGGTACACCTCGACGGCGGGCCGGCCCAGCGCCCCGGCCAGGCGGGCGCCGCGAGTGCCGCCGGTGAACCAGGGGCGGCCGGTGTTCGACGGATGGCAACCCGCCTCGAAGGCACGGAAGTCACGGTTGAGCGCCGCCTCGCAGGGCCGGTTCCCGGCGGGATTCGTCACCACCAGCGGAGCGTCGATCGCCAGCAGGCTCTCCTCGGCCGTATAGGGGCCGAGCCGCGCCACGATGTCGGCGTCGGTGGTGGCGCCGCTCAGATACCCGAGCCTGCCGTCGTCGCCGGCGACCGCGAGGCCGGTGGGGCTGCGCTCACCCCATGCGAGGTCGATCCCGACGAAGAACACCTGGCCAGCCTGCCTCATTCGCGCCGTAAGCTGTGTGTCTGTGACGATCCCGAACGTGCTGGCCAACCGCTACGCCAGCGAGGACATGGTGGCGATCTGGTCGCCGGAAGCGAAGATCGTCGCCGAGCGCCGACTGTGGCTGGCGGTGCTGCGCGCCCAGGCGGAACTCGGTGTCGACGTACCCGACGGCGTGATCGCCGACTACGAACGCGTTCTCGACCAGGTGGATCTGGCGTCGATCGCGGCGCGTGAGCGGGTGACGCGCCACGACGTCAAGGCGCGCATCGAGGAGTTCAACGCGCTGGCCGGCCACGAACACGTGCACAAGGGCATGACCAGCCGCGACCTCACCGAGAATGTCGAACAGCTGCAGATCCGCCGGTCGCTGGAGCTCGTGCACGCCCACGGCGTCGCCGTCGTGGCGCGGCTGGCCGAGCGCGCGGCCAGCTACCGCGACCTCGTGATGGCCGGCCGCAGCCACAACGTCGCCGCGCAGGCCACCACGCTCGGCAAGCGGTTCGCCTCCGCGGCCGAGGAGATGCTGATCGCGCTGACGCGGGTCGAGGAGCTCATCGCGCGTTACCCGCTGCGGGGTATCAAGGGCCCGATGGGCACTGCCCAGGACATGCTGGACCTGTTCGGGGGCGACACCGCCAAACTCGCCGACCTCGAGCGGCGGGTGGCCGAATTCCTGGGATTCAAGGACGTTTTCACCAGCGTCGGGCAGGTGTACCCGCGGTCGCTGGACCACGACGTCGTCTCCGCGCTGGTGCAGCTAGGTGCGGGCCCGTCGTCACTGGCGCACACCATCCGGCTGATGGCCGGCCACGAACTGGTGACCGAGGGCTTCGCGCCCGGACAGGTCGGCTCGTCGGCGATGCCGCACAAGATGAACACCCGGTCCTGCGAACGGGTCAACGGCCTGCAGGTGGTGTTGCGCGGCTACGGATCGATGGCGGCCGAACTGGCCGGCGCGCAGTGGAACGAAGGCGACGTGTTCTGCTCGGTGGTGCGCCGCGTCGCGCTGCCCGACGCGTTCTTCGCCATCGACGGGCAGACCGAGACCTTCCTGACCGTGCTGGACGAATTCGGCGCCTACCCGGCCGTCATCCAGCGTGAACTCGACCGCTACCTGCCGTTCCTGGCCACCACCCGCATCCTCATCGCCGCCGTGCGGGCCGGGGTGGGGCGCGAGTCCGCGCACGAGGTCATCAAGGAACACGCGGTGGCCGTCGCCTTGGCGATGCGGGAGAAGGGGCAGGAGCCCGACCTCCTCGACCGGCTGGCCGCCGACTCACGGCTGCCGCTGGACCGCGTCGCGCTCGAGGATGCGCTCGCCGACAAGCAGGCGTTCAGCGGCGCCGCCGGCGACCAGGTGGACCGGGTCGTGCAGGCCGTCGACGAACTGGTCGGCCGCTACCCGGAGGCCGCCAAGTACACCTCGGGCGCCATCCTGTGATTTCGTCGCAGATCGACTTCACCGATCTGGACAATTTCGCGAACGGGTTCCCCCACGAGCTGTTCGCGATCCACCGCCGCGACGCGCCGGTGTACTGGCACGAACCCACCGAACACACCCCCGACGGCGAGGGCTTCTGGTCCGTCGCCACCTACGCCGAAACCCTTGCGGTGCTGCGTGATCAGGACACCTACTCGTCGGTGACCGGTGGTGAACGGCCCTACGGCGGCACGCTGCTGCAGGATCTGCCGATCGCCGGTCAGGTGCTCAACATGATGGACGATCCCCGGCACGCCCAGATCCGCCGGCTGGTGCACTCGGGGCTGACCCCGCGAATGATCGCCCGCGTTGAGGACGATCTGCGGGCACGCGCCCGCACGCTGCTCGACGAGGTCGCCGACGGCGAGGCGTTCGACTTTCTGCCGCAGATCGCCGCCGAACTGCCCATGCAGATGATCTGCATCCTGCTCGGCGTCCCGGAGCACGACCGGCACTGGCTGTTCGAGGCGGTCGAACCGGGGTTCGACTTCCGCGGATCCCGCAAGGCCTCGATCGACCGGCTCTCGGTGGAGGACGCCGGATCCCGGATGTACGCCTACGGTTCGGACCTGGTGGCGCGCAAGCGGGCCGACCCCGGCGACGACATGCTGTCGGTGGTGGCGGCCGAGTCCTGGCTGTCCGACGCCGAGCTGTACCTGTTCTTCTACCTGCTGTTCAGTGCGGGCGCGGAGACGACCCGCAACGCGATCGCCGGCGGGCTGCTGACACTGATCGAGAACCCCGCCGGCTTCGACGCGTTGCGCGCGGATCCGGCGCTGCTGCCGACCGCGATCGAGGAGATGGTGCGCTGGACGTCGCCGTCACCGTCGAAGCGGCGCACCGCCACCCGGGACACCGAACTCGGTGGACACCGGATCCTGGCCGGGCAGAAGGTGCTCGTGTGGGAGGGGTCGGCGAACCGCGACGAGACGGTGTTCGCCGACGCGGACGTCTTCGACATCACCCGTAAGCCCAACCCGCACCTCGGCTTCGGGCAGGGCGTGCACTACTGCCTCGGCGCCAACCTCGCCCGGCTCGAACTGCGTGTGCTGTTCGAGGAACTGCTGGCGCGGTTCTCCTCGGTGCAGTTGGTCGAACCCGTCGAGTGGGCGCGCAGCAATCGGCACACCGGCATCCGGCACATGGTGGTGCGACTGCGCGCGTGAGACCGCCTACCCTCGAAGGCGTGGACTCGGGCACTGGTGACGCGCACCTGCGCATCTCGGACGCGGATCGAGCGGAGGCGCGGCGGCTGTTGGAACGGGCCGTCGGCGAAGGCATGCTGACCCTCGACGAATTCACCGAGCGCGTCGACATCGTGTTGGCGGCGCGTACCCGCGGTGATCTGGCCGCCGTGCTCGGGGATCTCCCGCTCGACGCGCAGAAGACGACCGCCCTGGAGCCGACCGAGCCGATGGTGCTGCGGGGACGAATGACCTCGCTGACGCGGCGCGGGCGGTGGGTGGCGCCGCCACGGATCCTGCTCGACAGCCGGATGTGCGACACGACACTGGATTTCCGGTCGGCGGTCCTGCAGAGTCCGGTCGTGTCCATCCACGTCGACGACTACTGCAGTTCGACGGAGATCATCCTGCCCGACGACGCCACCGCGAATCTGGACGCGGTGCGGGCGACGGCCGGCAGCGTCACCGTCAGCGTCGACACCTCTCCGCCGTCGCAGCGGCTGCACGTCGTCGTCGACGGACGGGTGCGCATGGGGTCGGTGACAGTGCGGCATCCGTTCGGCGCGGCGCTGCGGCGCGCGTTCCGGTGAGCCTCAACGCTGCCCGGTCGCGTGGGGATCGTCGCGATCACCCGTCCGGGGTATCCGGTGAGGTCGAGCCAGGTGAAGCGCAGCACGTGCCAGCCGAGCAGGGCGATCGCGTTCTGCCGCTGACGATCGATCTGGAACACCTCACTGTCGGTGTGAAACGCCCAGCGAGCGTGGGGTCAGATGCGGCGGGCGATGCCTGCGGCCCGCAGTTCCAGTGCCGCCAGCCCGCGGATCGCTGCGGCGTCCTGGCTGCGCCACGCCCCGACCGGGTCGTCGTCGACGCTGACGAGCTTGGCCAGCGGCCGGTTGGCCAGCGCGCGCATCGCCAACAACTCCTGGCCCGCCGGCGTGGCGGCCAGCGTGATCGCCGTCCACTTGCGCCGCGCGAACCGCACCCGCAGGAACACCCACGGCATGGCGACGGCCAGGATGGGCGGCGAGGCGACCGCCAGCGCCAGTACCCAGGCCAGCCACGACGCGGTGGTGTCGAGGTCGTGACCGGCGTTGGCGATGTCGAGGGCGGCCTCGCCCGCCGCGTTGAGCGGACCGCGCAGGGCGTTGCCGACTAGCGGGACGTCGCGGGTCTGGTCGCCCGCCGACTCGAGGTTGTCGGCGATACCGTTCGCGCCCACCTCGACCTGTTGGCCGACCTGCGCGATGATCGCCACCGCCGAATGCACGGCCATCCCGACGAACAGCCAGATCAGTACCCACACGACGACGACGATGTCGCTGATCAACTGGCCGAACAGGCGACCGGGTGTGGTGGCATAGGGCACAAACCGCGAAGTCATGTGTGTAGATGCTGCCCGATAGGCTGACCCGATGCGCCCCGCTCTGTCCGACTACCGCCATCTGGCCAGCGGCAAGGTTCGCGAGTTGTACGGCATCGACGACGAGCACCTGCTGTTCGTCGCGACCGACCGCATCTCGGCCTACGACCACATCCTGTCCTCGCAGATCCCCGACAAGGGCCGCATCCTCACCGCGATGAGCGTGTTCTTCTTCGACCTCATCCGGGAACGAACGGGGGCCCCCAATCACCTCGCCGGCCCGGCCGACGATCCGCGGATCCCCGAGGAGGTGCTCGGCCGCGCCCTTGTGGTACGCCGGCTGGAGATGCTGCCCGTCGAGTGCGTGGCGCGCGGATACCTCACCGGGTCGGGGCTGATCGACTACCGCAACACCGGGATGCTGTGCGGGGTGACGCTGCCGCCCGGGCTGACCGAGGCGAGCAAGTTCGCCGAACCGCTCTACACCCCGGCGTCCAAGGCCGAGCTCGGCGCGCACGACGAGAACATCACCTTCGCCACCACCGTCGAACTGGTCGGACAGGAACGCGCCGAGCAGCTGCGGGAGCACACGCTGCGGGTCTACACCCAGGGCGCCGAGCACGCGCTGACGAAGGGGATCATCATCGCCGACACCAAGTTCGAGTTCGGCGTCGACAGCGCCGGGCAGCTGGTGCTCGCCGACGAGGTCTTCACCCCCGACTCGTCGCGGTACTGGTACGCCGACGCCTACCGCGAGGGTGAGGTGCAACCGAGCTATGACAAGCAGTTCGTGCGCAACTGGCTCACCGGTCCGGACTCCGGCTGGGACCGCGCGGCCGACGCGCCGCCGCCACCGTTGCCGCCGGAGATCGTCGAGGCGACCCGAGCGCGCTACATCGAGGCCTACGAACGCATCTCGGGGCTGAGCTTCGACGCGTGGATCGGAACGAGCGCGTGAGCGCCACACCGCCGGTCGCCAAACGCGTCGAACAGCGCCGCGAACACCACGGCGATGTGTTCCTCGACCACTACGAGTGGCTGCGCGACAAGTCCGACCCCGAGGTGATCGCCCACCTCGAGGCCGAGAACGCCTACACCGAAGCGCAGACCGCCCATCTGGCCCCGCTGCGGCAGAAGATCTTCGACGAGATCAAGGCGCGCACCAAGGAGACCGACCTGTCGGTGCCGACCCGTCGCGGCCAGTGGTGGTACTACGGCCGCAGCTTCGAGGGTAAGCAGTACGGCGTCCACTGCCGTTGTCCTGTAAGCGATCCCGACGACTGGTCGCCTCCGCTGCTCGACGAGAACACCACCGTCCCCGGAGAGCAGGTGCTGCTCGACGAGAACGTCGAAGCCGAGGGTCACGAGTATTTCGCGCTCGGGGCGGCCAGCGTCAGCATCGACGGCAACATCCTGGCCTACTCGGTCGACACCGTCGGCGACGAGCGGTACACGCTGCGGTTCCGGGATCTGCGCACCGGCGAGCTCTACGACGACACCATCGCCGGCATCGGCGCGGGTGCGACATGGGCGGCCGACAACCGCACCGTGTACTACACCACCGTCGACGACGCGTGGCGGCCGGACACCATCTGGCGGCACCGGCTGGGTGCCGGGCTGCCAGCCGAACGCGTGTATCACGAGCCCGACGAGAAGTACTGGCTCGGCGTCGGCCGCACCCGCAGCGACAAATATCTGATCATCGCCGCGGGCAGTGCGGTGACCTCCGAAGTGCGCTACGGCGACGCGGCGGATCCGGACGCGGAATTCACTGTGGTGTGGCCGCGGCGCGACGGCGTCGAGTACTCGGTCGAACACGCGGTGGTCGGCGGCGAGGACCGGTTCCTCATCATGCACAACGACGGCGCCGAGAACTTCGCCCTCGTCGACGCCCCGGTGACGGATCCGACTGCGGTCCGCACGCTCATCGAGCACCGTGAGGACGTGCGACTCGACGCCGTCGACGCCTTCGCCGGACACCTCGTCCTCAGTTACCGCGAGGAGGCGCTGCCCAAGATCCAGCTGTGGCCGCTCGGTGCGGACGGCAGCTACGGCCGCGCCGAGGACATCACGTTCGACACCGAGCTGACGTCGGCGGGCCTGGGCGCCAACCCCAACTGGGCCGCACCGAAACTCCGTGTCGGCGCGACGTCGTTCGTCACGCCGGTGCGGATCTACGACATCGATCTGGGCACCGGGGAGCGGACGCTGCTGCGCGAGCAGCCGGTGCTCGGCGGGTACCGGCCCGAGGATTACGTCGAACGGCGCGAGTGGGCGGTCGCCCCCGACGGTGCGCGGGTGCCGATCTCGATCGTCCACCGGGCGGGCCTGCAGTTCCCCGCCCCGACGCTGCTGTACGGCTACGGCGCCTACGAAGCGTGCGAGGACCCGCGCTTCTCGATCGCCCGGCTCTCGCTGCTCGACCGGGGCATGGTGTTCGCCGTCGCGCACGTCCGCGGAGGCGGCGAGCTGGGCCGACCGTGGTACGAACACGGCAAGCTGTTGGAGAAGGGCAACACGTTCACCGACTTCATCGCTGTGGCAAGGCATCTCATCGCCACCGACGTCACGCGGCCGCAGAACCTGGTGGCGCTCGGCGGCAGTGCGGGCGGGTTGCTGATCGGCGCGGTCGCCAACCTGGCGCCCGAACTCTTCGCCGGTTTCCTCGCGCAGGTGCCGTTCGTGGACCCGTTGACCACGATCCTCGACCCGTCGCTGCCGCTGACGGTGACCGAATGGGACGAGTGGGGCAACCCCCTCGAGGACGAGATCGTCTACCACTACATGAAGTCCTACTCGCCGTACGAGAACGTCGTGGCCAAGGAGTACCCGCCGATCCTCGCAATGACCTCGCTCAACGACACCCGGGTCTACTACGTCGAGCCCGCCAAATGGGTGGCGGCGCTTCGTCATACCAAGACCGACGCGAATCCGGTGCTGCTCAAGACCGAGATGGTGGCCGGACACGGGGGGATCAGCGGCCGCTACGAGCGCTGGAAGGAAGCCGCCTTCCAGTACGCCTGGGTGCTCGCGACCGCCGACCCGGAGGCCTACGCCTGAACAACTTGACACTGTCAAGACTAGGATGGCCGGGTGGCCAAGTCGAGTTACCACCACGGTGACCTGAGATCGGTGATCCTCGCCCATGCCGCGCGGCTGGTCGCCGAACGGGGCGCCGACGGTGTCTCGCTGCGGGAACTCGCCCGCGCGGCGGGGGTGTCGCACGCCGCGCCCGCGCACCACTTCACCGATCGCCGGGGGCTGTTCACGGCGCTGGCCGCCCAGGGCTGGCGGATGCTCGCCGAAGCGCTCGCCGGCGCCCGCCCGGAATTCCTCAACGCGGCAGGCGCGTACGTCCGCTTCGCGCTGGACCATCCGGGCCACTACGAGGTGATGTTCGACAAGTCGCTGATCGACGAGGCGGATCTCGAACTGGCCGAAGCGAAAGCGGCCGCGGGCGAAGAACTCCGCCGGGGCGTCGCCACCCTGACCGACGCCCGCTCGCGGTCCGATCCCGAGGGTGCGGCGCTCGCCGCCTGGTCACTGGTACACGGCTTCGTCATGCTGCGGCTCAACGACCTGATCGCCGCCGAAGCCGACCCGATGGACCAGATCGAACGGGCCGCACAGATGCTGTTCGCCGGATAGCAGTGTGCGGTAGCGTCCGGGCATGACTGAGTCGTACCTGCTCGACATCGAGCTCAACACCCTCGACGGCACCTCGACCTCGTTGCGGGAGCTGGCCGACGGCGCCGCGCTCGTGGTCAACGTCGCGTCGAAGTGCGGGCTCACGCCGCAGTACAGCGCACTGGAGAAGCTGGCCCAGGATTACGGCGCGCGCGGGCTGACGGTGATCGGCGTGCCGTGCAACCAGTTCATGGGACAGGAGCCGGGCACCGCCGAGGAGATCCAGACCTTCTGCTCGACCACCTACGGCGTCACGTTCCCGCTGCTGGCCAAGACCGACGTCAACGGCCCGAACCGCCACCCGCTCTACGCCGAACTGACCCAGACGCCGGACAGCAGCGGTGAGGCGGGCGACGTGCAGTGGAACTTCGAGAAGTTCCTGCTCGCGCCCGGCGGCCAGGTCGTCAACCGGTTCCGGCCGCGCACCGAGCCCGACGCCCCCGAGGTGATCTCGGCCATCGAGGCCGTCCTGCCGAAATAGCCAACTGCCGTCGACGTGGCGGCAACCCTCGCGACACCTGCGTTTGCGACACTGCGCAGGTGGCCGGACAACTGATCGTCTCCGTCTCGCACGTCAGCGCGCGCACCCTCGACGACGTCGCCGCGTTCCGTGCCGAACTCGACGCCCGCGGTGTGCCGGTGTCGTTCCTGGTCGCGCCGCGGCTGAAGGGCGGCTACCGGCTCGACCGCGACACCCCGACGGTCGAGTGGCTGCGGGAGCGGCGGGCCGCTGACGACGCGATCGTGCTGCACGGATTCGACGAGGCCGCAACCAGGAAGCGGCGCAGCGAGTTCGCCTCGCTGGCCGCCCACGAGGCCAATCTCCGGCTGATGGGCGCCGACCGGGTGCTCGAACACCTCGGGCTGCGGACCCGGTTGTTCGCGGCACCCGGCTGGGCCGTCTCGCAAGGCGCATCGATCGCCCTGCCGCGCAACGGATTTCGCCTGCTCGCCGGATTCGGTGGGGTGACGGACCTGGTCCGCGGGACGACGCTGCGGGGCAGGGTGGTCGGGATCGGCGCGGGTTTCGTCACCGAAGCGTGGTGGTGCCGCACCGTGGTGCTCTCGACCGAGCGGACCGCCCGCCGCGCCGGCATGGTCCGACTCGCGGTCTCGGCCAAGCAACTCGGCCGCCCTGGTCCGCGGAGTGCCGTACTCGACGCCGTCGATCTCGCGCTGATGCATCGGTGCGCCCCGCAGGTGTACCGGTGGGAACCCGTTGCGGCACTGCGAGACGCCGCCTAGACCGCCACTTAGAACTCCGTGCCGTTCTCCTCCTCGAGGACCTGGAAGTCGGTGTCGGTCATCTCGCTCAGCCGGCCGTAGAAGATGCCGCGGGCACTGGGATCGATGATGCCCTGGTGGATCGGCACCGCGCGGGCGGGTGCGACGGCGCGCAGGTACTCCACCGCCTCGGAGATCTTCATCCAGGGCGCCGCCGCGGGGGTGGCGAGTACGTCGACCGGTTCGCCGGGTTCGAACAGGGCGTCACCGGGGTGCATGAACCGCGCCGGGTGCTCACCGTCGCCGAGCAGGTACGAGATGTTGTCGATCTCGGGCAGTTCGGGATGGATGATCGCGTGGTGTCCGCCGACGCCACGCACGGTGAGGTGTCCGACGGTGAACTCGTCCCCGGCGTGCACGGCACGCCATGACCCTCCGAGCTGCTGAGCGGTCTGCGGGTCGCAGTAGAGCGCGGCCTGCGGGTTGGCGTCGAGCAGGTCCGGCAGGCGATCGACGTCGGCGTGGTCGGGGTGCTGATGGGTGATCAGGATCGCCGACAGGCCGGTGATGCCCTCGAATCCGTGCGAAAACGTCCCCGGATCGAACAGAACCGTCGTCTCGCCGCCCGAACCGTCGGGAAAGCTCGCGAGTAAGCACGAATGGCCGAAATGGGTCAATTGCATGGCTATATTGTGGCGCTCAGGCGGGGGCCGGTGGTGGGGGTTTCGAATGCGGTTGCTGGTGGCGGCGGTGTTGGCGAGTTGCGGGATGGCGCTCCTCACGCCGGTCGCCTCGGCCGATCCCCAGGACTGTCCGCCCCTGTGCGACCGCATTCCGCGCTCGGCGTGGATCGCACCGCTGTCGATACCGCTGTACGACGTGTACCGCTGGCCGGAGCTGTCGGCGGTGTCGGTCACCGCCGTCGCCCCGCGGTTCCGCTTCGAGGAGACCTGCGCGGCACGCGCCGCGGACGCTGACGACCCTCGCTCCTGGGCGGTCGCGGCCAGGGCGGCCGTCACCTCACCGGACCGGCAGTGGCATCTGCAGGCGCAGATCCTGCACTGGCGCGGCGAGACCTGGCGCGGCGGGCAATTGGCGACCGCGGTGTTCGACGAGGCGGTCGCAGCGCTGCGGAACTGCCAGATCACCGCCCCGGCGGTGTCACCGTCGATCACCACTGCAGGACCCGCGAGGATGGCGGCCGTGCTGAGCACCCCCGACCGGTCGGTGCTGCACCAATACCTGGTCGTCGACCCGCGCAACAGCACCGTCACCGAGCTGGCGCTGTGGTCTTCGGCACAACCGTCGGTGCCCTGGCGTCCGGTTCCGGACGCATTTGTGCTCGACGCGCTGGCCGCGCCGCTGTGCACCGCTTACATCGCGTCATGCCGGTAACCGGTGACCTGCCGCGATACCGGTAAAGTCGTCGGCGTGGCAAAGGTGGTGGTGCACGTGATGCCCAAGGCCGAGATCCTCGACCCCCAGGGTCAGGCGATCGTCGGCGCCTTGGGGCGTCTCGGTGTGACGGGCGTCTCAGATGTCCGGCAAGGCAAACGATTCGAATTGGAGATCGACGGCGACGTCACGGACGAGACGGTGGCCGAGATCGCCGAATCGCTGTTGGCCAACACCGTCATCGAGGACTGGTCCGTCACCAGGGAGGGCGCATGAGCGCACGGGTGGGAGTGATCACCTTCCCGGGATCGCTCGACGACATCGACGCCGCACGCGCGGTGCGACTCGCCGGTGGCGAGCCGGTCAGCCTGTGGCACGCCGACGCCGACCTCAAGGGTGTGGACGCGGTCATCGTGCCCGGCGGCTTCTCCTACGGCGACTACCTGCGCGCGGGCGCCATCGCGAAGTTCGCGCCCGTGATGAGTGAGGTCATCCGTTCCGCCGAGCGGGGGATGCCGGTGCTGGGCATCTGCAACGGCTTCCAGGTCCTGTGTGAGGCCGGCCTGCTGCCCGGTGCGCTGACCCGCAACATCGGTCTGCACTTCATCTGCCGCGACACCTGGCTGGAGGTCGCCTCGAACACCTCGGCGTGGACCACCCGCTACGAGACCGGCGCCGATCTGCTGATCCCGCTGAAATCCGGCGAGGGCCGCTACGTCGCCAGCGAGAAGGTCCTCGACGAACTCGAGGGCGAGGGTCGGGTGGTGTTCCGCTACCGCGAGAACCTCAACGGCTCGATGCGTGACATCGCGGGGATCAGTTCGGCCGACGGGCGCGTCGTCGGCCTGATGCCGCACCCCGAGCACGCCACCGAGGCGCTCACCGGGCCCTCCGATGACGGGCTCGGCCTGTTCCTCTCGGCGCTCGACGCCGTCCTCACCGTCTAGAGCTGCGGCACACGGCTTTCGACTCCTCCGCACGTTCGCTGCACCACGAACGTGCGCAAACCGCTGATGTTTCGGCGGCGCGTCGTCGACAGACGCGCACGCTCGCGGTACCGGGTTGAGCGGGGTGGAACCGGACCCTGGCGTTCGCAGTCGACCCGAGACCGTCAAGATGAGAAGATGCCAGCCAGCCCTCAGAACCTGTGCGCCTTCATCGACGCCTCACCGTCGCCGTTTCACGTGTGCGGCACTGTCGCGGACCGATTGCGCGAGGCGGGTTTCACCGAACTCTCCGAGGGTGACCAGTGGCCCTCACGGGCGGGCGACTACTTCACCGTGCGGGCCGGTTCCCTGGTCGCGTGGCGGGCGGGTGCCGATCCCCACGCACCGTTCCGGATCGTCGGCGGGCACACCGACAGCCCGAACCTGCGCGTCAAACAACACCCCGACCGGTTCGTATCCGGTTGGCGCATCGTGGCTTTGCAGCCGTACGGCGGTGCGTGGCTGAACTCCTGGCTGGACCGCGACCTGGGAATCAGCGGCCGGCTGTCGATCCGGGTTGGCGACCGGATCGAGCACCGCCTGATCCGCATCGACGAGCCGATCCTGCGGGTGCCGCAGTTGGCGATCCACCTCTCGGAGGACCGCAAGGGAGTCAGCCTCGACCCGCAGCGCCACGTCAACGCGGTGTGGGGGGTGGGCGAGACGGCCCGGTCCTTCCTGGGTTACGTCGCCGACCGTGCGGACGTCGCCGAGGACGCCGTGCTCGCCGCCGATCTGATGACCCACGATCTGACGCCGTCGAGGTTGGTGGGCGCCGACCGCGAGTTGGTCAGCGCCCCACGGCTGGACAACCAGGCGACGTGCTACGCCGGCCTGGAGGCGCTGTTGGCGGCGCGACCCCGCGACGTGGTGCCGGTATTGGCGCTGTTCGACCACGAGGAGGTCGGTTCCACCTCCGACCACGGCGCACAGTCCGAGCTGCTGCCCACCGTGCTCGAGCGGATCACGCTGGCCGCCGGCGGGCACCGCGAGGATCTGCTGCGCCGGATCTCGGGCTCGATGGTCGCTTCCGGCGACATGGCGCATGCCACCCACCCGAACTATCCCGAGCGCCACGAACCCGGCCACCTCATCGAGGTCAACGGCGGGCCCGTACTCAAGGTGCAACCCAATCTGCGCTACGCCACCGACGGCCGCACCGCGGCGGCGTTCGCGCTGGCGTGCGCCCAGGCGGGGGTGCCGATGCAACGTTACGAACACCGGGCGGACCTGCCGTGCGGGTCGACGATCGGTCCCATGACCTCGGCGCGGACCGGTATCCCGACCGTGGACGTCGGCGCGGCCCAGCTGGCCATGCATTCGGCACGTGAGGTGATGGGCGCCGACGACGTGGCGGCGTATTCGGCGGCGTTGCAGGCGTTTCTGTCACCGGCGTGATCTAGGGTCGGCGCCATGACGCTGACCGTGGAGATGATCACCTTCGACTGCACCGATCCCGACACCCTGGCCGGCTGGTGGGCAGAAGCCGTCGGCGGCCGGCTGAACGTTTTCGCACCCGGCGAGTTCGTCGTCGTCATCCGGGAGAACGGACCGCGGCTTGGCTTCCAGAAGGTGCCCGACGTGACCCCGGGCAAGAACCGCGTGCACGTCGACTTCACCGCGGGGGATGTCGAGGCGGAGGTGACGCGGCTGGTCGGACTCGGTGCCTCCGAGAAGGGCAGGCACAGCTTCGGTGACGACTTCAGCTGGGTGGTGCTCGCCGATCCTGACGGCAACGAGTTCTGCATCGCGGCGGCCTGACGACCCTCGACCGGAATGTTTGCTGAGACCCGTTCTGCGGTGACACGGGGCGGTACGCTTCGCAGCATTCCCGATGAGAATTCTCAGGTTCGCACCGTGGGGAGCGTGACCTGATCTTTCCGCCTCAGTCCGCCGTGACAGCAAATTAGCGTCGGTAACGACGGGCCTCCGGCGTACCGCCAGCAACCGTTCGTTTGATGCGCTGACTGTTGACTATGACCGCCAGATCGGGTTGCGCGGACACCGACGTCGCACCCGTCCAATCGACACGTGACCGCATAGTCGCAGGTCTGATCTTGATTCGTCGGCACGGGTCCAGCGGATGAGCGAGTGCCACGAGCGGGGCGATGAGCCAGTTCGCGGCCGGGACGCGAGCCGCGCACGGCCCTGGCCCGTTGGCGACCGGCACCATGGGGAACGCGGAGCGCGTCGCGAGCAAAATATGTGGACTCATGGCCAGGGCTGCGAGAGAACCCGCTGGTAGTTGCGTCGACAAGGTCCCCGCCTACTTTTCATCGCAACGATCTCTCAGTGTCAACTCAGGCTTTTTTCATGTTCTCTCAGCATCGTGTTACCTTCGTCACAGGCCATCAAAGGTTGCTGGAGGGGAGTGGTTGTGGCGAAACACCGGAACAGGCACGTGCGCAGGCGGATGAAGAAGGCCGCCGTGATGGGAGGCGTGGCGGCGACGTCGGCCGCGATGACGATGGGGCTCACGGCTCCGTCGGCCGGCGCGCTTCCCCTCATCGAGGCGAGGGCGGTCACCGCGGACGTGGAGAACCTCGCGCTCACCGACGCACTGAACCTCGGGCCACTGCTCGAAGCGCTCGGTGTCGACCTCGGTTCCATCAACGGTCCGATCGAGGCGCTCGAACTGGCCGGCATCAACCTGGTGACCACCGGCCCGCCCTTCGGCCTCGCGGCGCTCTTCGGGCTGAACCTGGGATATGTGCCGGCGTTCCCGCCCTTCATCGTCGACGAGGTGACCGGGACGAACACCGTGGTCAACGGCGCCGCGCTGACCGCCATCCTCGGTCCACTGCTGACACAGCTTCTCGGTCCCACGGGCGGCGCTCTGGCTCCGCTGCTGGGTGGGCTTCTCAATGGCGCCCGCGTTCCCATCGTGATCGGCTTCGGTCTCGGGTCGCTGGCGACCGGGATCGCCTACCCGCAGATCGCGGAGTATTTCACCGAAACGGATCCGTCGCCGCGGACGATCCTGCCGCTGATCCTGCTGCGGAACCCCGGCCGCGCCGACGGTGGCATCGTGGCCCGCGCCTTCCCGCTGCTCGATCCGTTCCTACAGTTGTTCGGTTACGACAGCGTGGTCACGCCGGAGGTCGAAGGGCAGGGTCTGTTCCCCTTGACGCCAAGCTCATTCACTCCGATCAAGATCGACGCCACCGTCGAGTACGACACGCTGTCCGACTTCCCGGCGTGGCCGAACCCGTTCTCTCTGGTGAACTCGGCGGCGGCATTCGCCTTCCCGACCTACATCCTTCGAGGCGCCGACTTCGCGGCCGTCGGGGAGCAGCTTCCCGGAATCGGGGAGTTGCTCGAGGGCCTAACGGAGGACAACGCTCTCAACATCTTCCTCACCGTGCCGGTGGATAGCCTGCCGGTCCTGGAGCCGTTCCGCTACCCGACCGACATCGCCAACTTCTTCACCGGCGGCGTCTTCGGTTTCACCAACCCGTTCGCCGACGCGATCGAGCCGGCGCTGAAGATCCTGACCAACCTCGGCTACACGAACGTCACCCAGGACATGTCCGACCCGCTGAATCCGTACCCGCGTGACTTCACCGGCAACTTCGGTGACGGCTCGCTGGTCAACGGCGAACCGGGTGGCGTGCCGTTCTTCACCCTGCCCGAGAACGTCGACTGGGGTGAGGTGCCCGGCGATGTGGTGGAGGCGTTCTTCGCCGGTGTGCAGGACGCGTTCTTCTACGGCGGAATCCCCGGTGTCCGCGGCCCGCTCGGCGGGGTCGCCAACCCGATCGCGGTGCTGGCCGATCTGCTCGGCCTGCCCAGCGGACTCGGTGGCCTCGCGGACCGGATCCCGGGTCTGGGCGACGCGCTCGCCGACCTGCAGGAGACGATCGGTGACGTCCTCGACGGCCTCGATCTGCCTGACCTGCCCGGATCGGTCACCGTGCCCAACCCGCTCAATGCAGATGAGGAGACCGGCGCCAACCTGCTGAGCGCGACCGCGGAGTCTGATGCCGCGCAGCGCAACGCATCTCTGACCGAAGCTCCGGCGGCACCCCAGGACGACACCGCCGACGGCGCTGCCGATCAGCCGGTCGACGACTCCGAGCCGGTCGTCGTTGCAGAAGACGGCAACGACACCGCCGGCACTGCCGGTCCGCAACTGCGCGGCGGTCAGTTCGGCAAGGCCCTGCGCGAGGCCGGCGAACGGGTCGAGGACTCGATCAACGAAGCGGGCAAGCGGATCAACGACGCCGTCGTCGGTACACAGAAGACGCTCACCAAGGTCTTCACGCCGAAGAAGCCCACGGTGAAGCGCGACGAGGCGCCGCAGAATTCGCAGAACGACAACACCGACGGCGCTCAGGACAACGGCGCCGACAACGACGAGGCGGCCTAGCCACCCCGCCCGAGACACGAGGCCTCCTGCCACCGACTCCGAGGGGGAGCGGAGTCGACCGGCAGGGGGCCTTGTCAGGTGTCAGGGCGCGAACCCTGTCCTCCTGGAAAGATCGCCGCCGTGTTGCTGTCTCTCATCGCGGTGTCGGCCGTGCTGGCCGGGTGGGCGGTGGTGGCCGGCCGCCTGGAGCGGTGGCGGCTGACCGCGCCGATGGTGATCGTGCTGGCCGGAGTGCTGATCGGCCTCGCGACCTCCGATCGGGTGGCGGACACCCTCAACACCGAGATCGCCGAACACGTCGCCGAGATCATCCTGGCCATCCTGCTGTTCGTCGACGCCACCGACGTCCGGGGCGGACTGCTCGGCCACGAACCGAAGGCCGCGCTGCGGATCCTGTTCATCGCGATGCCGCTGGGCATCGTCACCGCGCTGATTCTCGGCCTGTGGCTGCTGCCCGGCTCGTCCTGGGCGGTGCTGCTGGTGATCGCCTGCATCGTCGTGCCGATCGACTTCGCGCCGGTGTCGTCGATCCTGCGGGACCGGCGGGTGCCCGAACGCGTGCGCAACGTGCTCAACGTGGAGGCCGGCTACAACGACGGCATCGTGTCGCCGGTGTTCATCTTCGCGCTGGTGCTCGCCGACGAGGACACCCGCGCCGACACCCCGCTGCAGGCTCTCGAGGCGGCGGTGCCCCAGGCCGCCAAGGCCATCGTGATCGGTCTGGTGATCGGCGCGGGCCTCGCCATCGCGGCCAACGCCGCGCAGCACCGCGGCTGGATGACCACCCAGTCCAAGCGGCTGGTCCTGGTGGCGGCACCGCTGCTGACCTTCGGGATGAGCCTGGCCATCGACGGCAACGGGTTCGTGTCGGCGTTCGTCTGCGGCATCGTCTTCAAGTACCTGCGGCAGTCCGACGACATCCGCCGTGATCTCGAACTGGTCGACGACGTGGGGTTCCTGCTGACGGTCGGTATGTGGTTCGCGTTCGGGGCGACGGCGGTGGCGATCCTGGAGAACGGCGTGCCCGTCGGCACGGTGGTGTTCTGCCTGCTCGCGCTGACCCTTGTGCGCGTGGGTCCGGTCGCGCTCGGCATGGTCGGCACCCGGTTCAGCCGGCCGGAACGGCTGCTCGTCGGCGGGCTGGGCCCCCGGGGGACCACGTCGATCGTGTTCGGCCTGCTGGCGTTCAACGTGCTCGACGGGCGCGACGAGACCACCGTGGGACTGGTCGTGGTGGTGTGCGTGCTCGGCAGCGTCATCCTGCACGGTGTCGGGGCGCCGGCGGCGGCCCACACCTACGCCGCGCGGCAGGGTTCGTCCCGCGAGGGGGAACCCACCCGCGCGGGGAAATAGACTGTCTGCGTGACGCAGGAGCTTGTCCCCACGCTGGACACCGTCGAGCGGGCCGCAGCCACCCCAGAACAGCCGCAGCCGTACCGCGAACTGGGACTCAAGGACGACGAGTACGAGCGTATTCGCGGCATCCTCGGCCGCAGGCCCACCGACGCCGAGCTGGCGATGTACTCGGTGATGTGGAGCGAGCACTGCTCGTACAAGTCCTCGAAGGTTCACCTGCGCTATTTCGGGGAGACCACCACCGACGAGATGCGCGCGGGCATGCTGGCCGGCATCGGCGAGAACGCCGGCGTCGTCGACATCGGCGACGGCTGGGCGGTCACCTTCAAGGTCGAATCCCACAACCACCCGTCCTACGTCGAGCCGTACCAGGGCGCGGCGACCGGTGTCGGCGGAATCGTCCGCGACATCATGGCGATGGGTGCCCGACCGGTCGCGGTGATGGACCAGCTCCGCTTCGGTGCCGCCGACGCCCCCGACACCAAGCGGGTGCTCGACGGGGTGGTGCGCGGCGTCGGGGGCTACGGCAACTCGCTGGGTCTGCCGAACATCGGCGGCGAAACCGTCTTCGACGCCAGCTATGCCGGCAACCCGCTGGTCAACGCCCTGTGCGTCGGTGCGATGCGCACCGAGGATCTGCACCTGGCGTTCGCGTCCGGCGCGGGTAACAAGATCATCCTGTTCGGTGCGCGCACCGGACTCGACGGCATCGGCGGGGTGTCGGTGCTGGCGAGTGACACCTTCACCGGCGACGAATCCGGCGCCGGACGCAAGAAGCTGCCGAGCGTGCAGGTCGGTGACCCCTTCATGGAGAAGGTGCTCATCGAATGCTGCCTCGAGCTCTACGCGGCCGGTCTCGTGGTCGGCATCCAGGACCTCGGTGGCGCCGGATTGTCCTGTGCGACAAGCGAACTCGCTTCCGCCGGCGACGGCGGCATGCGCGTCGAGCTCGATCAGGTGCCGCTGCGCGCGGCGAACATGACGCCCGCCGAGATCCTGTCGAGCGAATCGCAGGAACGCATGTGCGCGGTGGTCACCCCCGAGAACGTCGACGCGTTCCTGGCGGTCTGCCGCAAGTGGGATGTGCTGGCCACCGTGATCGGTGAGGTCACCGACGGCGACCGGCTGGTCATCACGTGGCACGGCGAAACCGTCGCCGACGTGCCGCCGCGCACGGTCGCCCACGAGGGGCCGGTGTACGAGCGGCCCGTCGCCCGACCCGACACCCAGGACGCCCTCAACGCGGACACCTCCGCGTCGCTGCCCAGACCCGCCACCGGCGACGAACTGCGCGCCACTCTGCTGGCGATGGTGGGCAGCCCCCACCTGTGCAGCCGCGGCTACATCACCGAGCAGTACGACCGCTACGTGCGCGGTAACACCGTACTGGCCGAACACGCCGACGGCGGTGTACTGCGGATCGACGAGGCCACCGGTCGCGGCATCGCGGTGTCGACCGACGCCTCCGGCCGCTACACCGCACTCGATCCGTACGCCGGCGCGCAGTTGGCCCTGGCCGAGGCGTACCGCAATGTCGCGGTCACCGGCGCCACCCCCGTCGCGGTGACCAACTGCCTGAACTTCGGCTCCCCGGAGGACCCCGGCGTCATGTGGCAGTTCAGCCAGGCCGTCCGCGGGTTGGCCGACGGCTGTGCGGCCCTTGGCATTCCGGTCACCGGCGGCAACGTGAGTTTCTACAACCAGACCGGGAGCACCGCGATCCTGCCCACCCCTGTGGTGGGTGTCCTCGGTGTGATCGACGACGTCAAGCGGCGCATCCCCACCGGACTCGGCACCGAACCGGGCGAGACGCTGATCCTGCTCGGCGACACCCGCGACGAATTCGACGGATCCATCTGGGCCCAGGTCACCGCCGGCCACCTCGGCGGTCTGCCGCCGAAGGTCGACCTGGACCGGGAGAGGCTGCTCGCCGACGTCCTGACCGCCGCCTCGCGCGACGGCCTGGTCTCCGCCGCGCACGATCTGAGCGAAGGCGGGTTGATCCAGGCGGTGGTCGAAGCCGCGCTGGCCGGCGAGACCGGTTGCCGCATCCTGCTTCCCGAAGACGCCGACCCGTTCGTCGCGCTGTTCAGCGAGTCCGCCGGCCGGGTGCTGGTGGCGGTGCCGCGCACGGAGGAGAGCCGGTTCCGGTCGATGTGCGACGCCCGCGGCCTGCCGGCCACCCGGATCGGCGTGGTGGACCCCGGCAGCGACGCCGTCGAGGTGCAGGGCCACTTCACGGTGACACTGGCCGAACTGCGCACCACCTCAGAGGGCGTGCTGCCCGGACTGTTCGGGTGAGTTCGAGGACCGACACCACCACCGGGGACGTCGTCACCGACACCCCCGAGCGCCCGCGGCGCGCTCTGCCGCTCAGCTGGGCGTGGAGTCTGGTCCGGTTGGATGTCACCGGCGTGGCGTTCGGCGCGCTGTTCTTCTGCCTGTCGCTGACCCCGTCACTGCTGCCGCGCGACTGGCTGTTCCAGGGTCTCATCGGCGGCCTGAACGGCTCGATCGGCTACGGCATCGGCGTCTTCCTGTCGAAGATGCTGACGCGCTTCGTGTTACGCGGCCGACCGTGGCGGGCGATGTCACGACGCGCGCTGTACGCGTGCAAGGTCGGCATCGTGGCGCTGGCCATCGGGGCCAGTGTGCTGATGCTCATCCCGGCGGCCGCCTGGCAGCGGCAGGTGTCGGCCGAGATGGGGCTGCCCGGACCCGATACGCTCGGCTACCTGCGGGTGCTCGTGGTCGCCACGCTGGTCGGCGCGGTCTGCGTCGCCGTCAGCCGCCTGGTGCTCGACACCATCAAAACCCTTGCACGCTGGCTGATCCGACGTTGGCGGTTGAGCGACGAGATGGCGCTGCTGATCGGCACCGCCGTCGTGGTCGTCCTGCTCATCACCCTGATCAACGGTGTGCTGCTGCAGGGGTTCCTCGCCGGGGCGAGTCGCGTCTTCCAGCCCCAGAACACCACCACCCGCGCGGGTGTCAGCCAGCCGACGGCCCCCGAACGGTCCGGCAGCCCAACCTCTTTCGCGGCGTGGGACACCCTCGGCTACCAGGGGCGCAACTTCGTCGCCACCGGCCCGGACGCCGGCGAACTCGAACGGGTCAACGGCCGCCCGGCCCGCGAACCGATCCGCGTCTACGCCGGCCTGCAGACCGCCGAAACCGACGAACAGCGCATCGCCGTGGTACTCAGCGAACTGGAACGCACCCGGGCGTTCGACCGCGAGGTGCTGGTCATCGTGCCCACGACCGGCACCGGGTGGGTCAACCCCGTCGCCGCCCGCGCCGTGGAACTGATGTACAACGGCGACACCGCCATGGTCGCGATGCAGTATTCGTATCTGCCGAGCTGGATCTCATTCCTCGGCGATCAGCAGAAGTCGATGGAGGCGGGCCGCATGCTGATCGACGCGGTCCAGCGGCGATGGGCGCAGCGCCCGCCGGCGCAGCGGCCGAAGCTGCTGCTGTACGGCGAAAGCCTCGGGTCGATGGCGGGTCAGGCGGCCTTCAGCTGGCTGCCCGACATCGCCGACAAGGGGTTCTCGTCGGTGCTGTGGGTCGGCCCACCCAATGCCAGTCCGCTGTGGGCAGCCATCACCGAACGGCGCGATCCCGGCACCCCGGAGGTGCAACCGCGGTACGACGGCGGCCGCACGGTGCGGTTCTCGCAGGGCAATAATCCGGCGGGCATCGCTCGGGACACCGCCGCGCCCTGGCAGGGCACCCGCGTCCTGTTCCTGCAGCATTCGTCCGACCCGATCGTCTGGTGGACACCGGACCTGCTCACCGACCGGCCCGACTGGTTGAGTGAGCCGCCGGGACACGACCGCACCGCGTCGATGCGCTGGTACCCCATCGTGACGTTCTGGCAGGTGAGCGCGGATATGACCAATGCAGCGTCGATGCCGGGCGGGCACGGCCACAACTACGGCGAATCGGTGCTCGACGGGTGGGCCGCGGTGGCGCCGCCACCGGGCTGGACCGCCGACGACACCGAACGCATCCGCGCGGCGCTGCGGGCTTCGGCCAAGGTCAACGGTTCCGAATACTGATGCGCCGCGACCAGATCCGGGTCATGGCGCTGGCCGCCGGGCTGGTGGTGCTCAGTGGTCTGGTCAGCCCGCGGCTGCCGGAGCGGCGGGCCGCTGCCATCCACGCGGTGTCCGGTGCCGTCCTGGCCGCGGCGACCCGAACACGGGTGGGCGTGCGACCACCCGCCCTGACACAGGGGGTGCGGGCCGGCGCGTCAGCTGCGGCCGTCGTGACCGGGGCGGTGGCGACCGCGGGCGCCGTGCCCGCCGTCCGATCGGCGATGGCGGCCCGGGAGCTGCCGGACGCACCCGCACGGTGGCTGCTGGTGCGGATACCGTTCGGCACGGTGTGGGCCGAGGAGGTCGCCTACCGCGGCGCCCTCGGACAGCTCGGTGCACAGGCGTTCGGGCCGACCCGGGGACGGGTGCTGCAGGCGGTCGCCTTCGGGCTCTCCCACATCGCCGACGCCCGCGCCGCCGGCGAGCCGGTGGCGGGAACCGTCGTGGTGACCGGTGTGGCGGGCTGGGTGTTCGCGCTGCTGGCCGAGCGGTCCGGCAGCCTCGTCGCACCGATGCTGGCGCATCTGGCGGTCAACGAGTCCGGTGCGCTCGCCGCGCTGGCCGTGCAGCGGCGGCGAAACCGCTGACGGCGGCTTTGGGACACTGGACGACGTGCCCGCCCGCCGTCCCGCCGACCCCGCCAAGACCCGCGCCGCGGTGTCCGCCGTCGTCGACTGGCTTCGCGACGACACGGTCGCGGCGCCGGACCGCGCCACCCTCGCCGAAGCCGTCCGGCTGACCGCCCGCACCGTCGCGGCTCTCGCGCCCGGCGCCAGCGTCGAGGTGCGGGTGCCACCGTTCGTCGCCGTCCAGTGCATCGCCGGGCCCACCCACACCCGGGGCAACCCGCCCAACGTGGTGGAGACCGATCCGCGGACGTGGCTGCTGGTGGCCACCGGGCTGCTGGCCTTTCACGACGCGGTGTCGAGTGGTGCCCTGCGGCTGTCGGGGTCCCGCGCCCCCGAGGTGGCCAACTGGCTGCCCGTCGTCACCCCGGCGTGACGTATCCCACGACACGTCGCGGATTCCCATAAGTGGGTATATGGCCCGTAGACTGGAGCCGTCACCCACAGCCCATTGGGAGCAGCCATATCGTGATCGGACACGACGACATCGAGCCCGAGAATGACCCCCGCGAGGAATGTGGCGTCTTCGGCGTCTGGGCACCCGGCGAGGATGTGGCCAAGCTCACCTACTACGGGTTGTACGCACTGCAGCATCGTGGCCAGGAAGCCGCGGGCATCGCAGTGGCCGACGGCTCACAGGTCCTGGTGTTCAAGGACCTCGGGCTGGTCAGCCAGGTCTTCGACGAGCCGACGCTGGCCGCCATGCACGGACACGTCGCCATCGGGCACTGCCGCTACTCGACCACCGGGTCCACCACCTGGGAGAACGCCCAGCCCGTCTTCCGCAACACCACCGCGGGCACCGGTGTGGCCGTGGGCCACAACGGAAACCTGGTCAACACCACCGAACTGGCCGCCCGCGCACGCGAGGCCGGCCTGATCAACGGCCGCACCCCCGGCGCGGCCACCACGGACTCCGACATCCTCGGCGCCCTGCTGGCGCACGGCGCGGCCGACGCCACCCTCGAACAGGCGGCCCTCGAACTGCTGCCGACCGTGCGGGGCGCGTTCTGCCTGACCTTCATGGACGAGAACACCCTCTACGCCGCCCGCGACCCGTACGGCGTGCGCCCGCTGTCGCTGGGCCGCCTCGACCGGGGCTGGGTGGTGGCGTCCGAGACCGCCGCACTCGACATCGTCGGCGCCTCGTTCGTGCGCGACATCGAACCCGGCGAACTGCTGGCCATCGACGCCGACGGGGTGCGCTCCACCCGCTTCGCCAACCCCACCCCCAAGGGGTGCGTGTTCGAGTACGTGTACCTGGCCCGCCCCGACAGCACGCTGGCCGGCCGCTCCGTGCACGCCACCCGCGTCGACATCGGCCGCCGCCTGGCCAGCGAGATGCCCGTCGAGGCCGATCTGGTGATCGGCGTCCCCGAATCCGGCACGCCGGCCGCCGTCGGCTACGCGCAGGGTTCCGGCATCCCGTACGGCCAGGGCCTGATGAAGAACGCCTACGTCGGCCGGACGTTCATCCAGCCGTCGCAGACCATCCGGCAGCTCGGCATCCGGCTCAAGCTCAATCCCCTCAAAGAAGTCATCCGCGGCAAGCGGCTGATCGTCGTCGACGACTCGATTGTGCGCGGCAACACCCAGCGTGCGCTGATCCGCATGCTGCGGGAGGCCGGCGCCGTGGAGGTACACGTGCGGATCGCCTCCCCGCCGGTGCGCTGGCCGTGCTTCTACGGCATCGACTTCGCCACCCCGGCGGAATTGATCGCCAACGGCGCCGAGGACGAGGACCAGATGGTCGAGGCCGTGCGCCGCGCGATCGGGGCCGACACCCTCGGCTACATCTCGCAGCAGGGCATGATCGCCGCGACCGAACAGCCCGCCTCCCGACTCTGCTCGGCCTGCTTCGACGGGAACTACCCGATCGAGCTGCCCGGTGAATCGGCGCTGGGCAAGAACGTCATCGAACACATGCTCGCGACGGCCGCCCGCAGCGGGATCCCGCTGGAGAAGGTCGAGAACGACAACGCCTCGGCGCTGCGGCGACCCTGACCTAACGCTTCCCGGCCCACTCCGGGTCGCTGGGCAGCGGCTCCTGGCGCAGTGCCGCCGCCACCGCCTGGCGGTAGGGGATCAAGCCGCGCTCCGGCGGCGCGATCACCGCGTCGATCTCGTGGTCGCCCATCACCGCATCGCACTCCAGTGACTCGACCAGCGGACGCGCCAGCCCCGCGGGCATCGGTGTCACCAGACCCACCCACCAACTGGCGATCGTCGGTGTGAGCCCCGGCACCACCACGAGGAACCGCCGCCGCAGCCCGGCCTCTTCGGCGTACACCTGCATGGCCTCGCCGTACTCGAGGACGTCGGGCCCGCCGATGTCCCAGGTCCGCGACGACGGCACCGGAGCCGTGGCCGCCTCGACCAGATAGTGCAGGACGTCATCGATCGCGATGGGCTGGATCTTGTTGTGCACCCACTTCGGCGTCGTCATCACGGGCAGCCGGTTCGTCAGGTGCCGCATCAGCTCGAACGACGCCGAGCCGACCCCGATGACGATGCCGGCCTGCAACACCACCGTCTCGATACCCGAGTCGACGAGGATGTCGCCCACCTCGGTGCGCGAGGCGAGGTGGCGCGACAGCTCGGTCCCGTTCGGGTGCAGCCCGCTCAGGTACACCAGGCGCCGGACGCCCGCACTGCGGGCGGCCGCCACCACGTTGCGCGCCGACTCCGCCTCCTCGGCGACGAAGTTCTTCGACGTCCCCATCGAGTGGACCAGGTAGTAGACGACGTCCATCCCCTCGAACGCCGCCGTCAGCGAGTCGGCGTCGGTCAGATCGCCGCGCACCACCTCGACCTGGGAGCGCCACGCCGCGTCGTCGAGTTTCTCGGGGCTCCGTGCCATCGCCCGCACCTGTAGTCCCCGGTCGAGCAACGCCGGCACCAGCCGGCCGCCGATGTAACCCGTGGCGCCCGTCACCAAGCAGCGGATGTTCTCAGCCACACCATTTCTCCGTCCGTGTCACCGTCTCGCTCAGTGATTCGGAGCCGGTAGGCGCACGGATGACCGCCCAACGGGTCAGGCAAACCCGCAACCCGGATCGGACCGCAAAACGCGCAGGCAGGGATGACCGATGGCATTAACCGTCGGCAAGCCCGGCCCGGTAGCCTTTCAGGCGATGACCGAGCGCGCCGAACAACACGGCATTTCCTACGCGTCGGCCGGAGTCGACATCGAAGCCGGTGACCGCGCCGTCGAACTCTTCAAACCGCTGGCCGCGAAGGCCACCCGCCCGGAGGTCCGCGGCGGGCTGGGCGGCTTCGCGGGGTTGTTCGCGCTGCGCGGCGGCTACCGCGAACCCGTGCTGGCCTCCTCGACCGACGGGGTCGGCACGAAGCTGGCCGTCGCGCAGGCCATGGACAAACACGACACGGTCGGACTCGACCTGGTCGCGATGGTCGTCGACGACCTCGTCGTGTGCGGCGCCGAACCGCTGTTCCTGCAGGACTACATCGCGGTCGGACGCACCGTGCCCGAGCGGGTCAGCCAGCTGGTGTCCGGGATCGCGGAGGGATGTGTCCTCGCCGGCTGCGCACTGCTGGGCGGGGAGACCGCCGAGCATCCCGGCCTGATGGCCCCCGACCACTACGACATCTCGGCGACCGGCGTCGGCATCGTCGAGGCCGACGACGTCCTGGGCCCCGACCGCGTGCGCCCCGGCGACGTGGTGATCGCGATGGCGTCGACCGGCCTGCACTCGAACGGGTACTCGCTGGCGCGCCACGTGCTGCTCGACATCGACCACATGAACCTGGCCGGCCACGTCGAGGAGTTCGGCCGCACCCTGGGCGAGGAACTACTCGAGCCCACCCGGATCTACGCCAAGGACTGCCTGGCGCTGGCCGCCGAAACCCAGGTCCGCACGTTCTGCCACGTCACCGGTGGCGGGCTCGCGGGCAACCTGGAACGCGTCGTGCCCAACGGCCTGATGGCCGAACTCGACCGCGGCACCTGGACACCCGCGCCGGTCTTCCAGATGATCGCCCAGCGCGGCCGCATCGAACGCACCGAGATGGAGAAGACGTTCAACATGGGCGTCGGGATGGTCGCCGTCGTCGCGCCGGAGGACACCGACCGCGCACTGGCGATCCTCACGGCCCGTCACATCGACTGCTGGACGCTCGGGACCGTCAAGAAGGGCGGCAAGGATGAGCCGCGGGCACTGCTGGTGGGTCAGCACCCGCGGTTCTGATGACGCGGTAGGACTAGCGGCGCCAGTCGTCGTCCGGGGCCCACGGGTCGTCGGCTACGCCGTCGCTGTGGTCCAGGTCGTCGGAACCGCCCGACAGCTCGCGCTGTAGCCGTTCGAAGTCAGTTTGGGGCGAGCTGTACTTCAGGTCACGAGCAACCTTCGTCTGCTTCGCCTTCGCCCGGCCGCGGCCCATAGGGGACCCCCTCGCGCAATAACGGAGCGGCCTTAGAACAGGCGGCTCCGATTCTCCGATGTCGTTATTGTCCTGCCCACACTTTACCGTGCCCGGTCGGCATCCGCTGGCATGCCCTCGTCAGCGGTGACGAGACTCACCGGGCGCCGCCCCTGAGGCGTTCCACGGCGAGCCGGCCGGCACCCACATGGTCGGTGTCGGGCAGCGAGTCGGCGTCCATCACCGCCGTCGCCTCGACCTCGCCGCCGGTGGTCAGCGGGGTGTCGGCAGGCAGGCCGCGTTTGACGAGGGCGAGCGCGACCGGACCGTCGTCGATGTGTTCGACGACCGTGCCGACCCGCCCGACAGTGCGGCCGCCGGCCAGTACGGGATCGCCGGTCGACGGACGGTCGGTGGTGCCGTCGAGCTGCAGCCGCACCAGCATGCGGGGCGGTTTGCCCAGGTTGTGCACCCGCGCCACCGTCTCCTGGCCGCAGTAGCAGCCCTTGTCGAGGTGGACGGCGCTGCCGATCCAGCCGACCTCGTGCGGGATCGTGCGCTCGTCGGTGTCGACGCCGAGGCGGGGCTGCATGGTCGCCACCCGATGCGCCTCGTACGCCCAGATCCCGGCGGGCCGCACCCCCGCCGCGGTGAGGCGGCTCTGCCAGTCGGCGGCCTGGGCGCTCGGCACCACCAGGTCGAGTTCCACACCGGAACCGGGCAGCCGCCGGACGAAACCGCCGCCGGGCAGCGTGACCGCCGTGGATTCGGCCGGTAGCGAACGCAGCCGCAGGACGTCGAGCACCGGCGTGTCGGCCAGCGCCGGGCCCAGCAGTGACAGCACGGCCAGGTCGGCGGGCTCGATCGTCACATCGGCCCAGAACACCATCTTGCGCAGATACGACAGCAGCGGTTCGCCGCGCCACGGTTCGGTGTCCAGGTAGAGGACGCCGTCCAGTTCGGTCTGCCACCAGTGGTCCTCGACCCGGCCCTGACCGTCGAGGCTCAGGTTCTGGGTGACGGTGCCGTCGGGCTGTTCGCTGACGTGCTGGCTGGAGATGCTGTGCAGCCACGTCAGGCGTTCGGCACCGGTCAGCGTGAGGGTCGCGCGGTGGGACCGGTCCACGATCACGGCGCTGTCGGCGGCGGCGCGCTGCTCTCCGAGCGGGTCGCCGTAGTGCCACACCGCCCCGGCGTCCGGTCCGCCTTCGGGCACGGGAACTGCTGACATACGTCAACTCTACGGGGCTACGCTGATGGGCCATGGCGAGCGGACCGGGTGTGATCGTCACCCTCGACGGTGCATTGCACGACGCGCAGGCACCCCTGTTGCATGCCGACGATCTGGCGGCCGTGCGCGGGGACGGGATCTTCGAGACGCTGCTGGTCCGTGACGGCAGGCCGTGTCTGTTGGAGGCCCATCTCGGCCGGTTGGCGCACTCGGCGCGGCTGATGGAACTGCCAGCCCCCGATCTCGACCGCTGGCGTTCGGCGGTGGCCGCCGCGGTGCATCACTGGACGGCCGGTGGCGGTGCCGAAGGGGTGCTGCGCCTGGTCTACAGCCGTGGCCGCGAGAGCGGGGGAGAGCCGACCGCGTACGCCACGATCGGCGCCCTGCCGGCCCGGGTGGCGGCCGCCCGCCGCGACGGGGTCGCCGCGCTGACGCTCGCGCGAGGACTGCCCGATGCGGCGTCGGACCTGCCGTGGCTGCTGGCCGGTGCCAAGACGCTGTCGTATGCGGTGAACATGGCGGCGCTGAGGCACGCCGAAAGGCAGGGCGCGGGCGACGTCATCTTCGTCAGCTCCGACGGCCACATCCTCGAGGGGCCGCGCTCGACCGTCGTGATAGCCACCGAGATGGACGGCGGCGGACTCGGCCTGCTCACTCCGCCACCGTGGTATCCGATCCTGCGCGGGACCACCCAGCAGGCGCTGTTCGAGGTGGCCCGCGACAAGGGCTACGACTGTGATTACCGGGCCTTGCGCCCCGCTGATCTTGTTGCGGCGCAGGGTGTTTGGTTGGTGTCGAGCATCACTCTGGCGGCCCGCGTTCACACGTTGGACGGGGTGGCGCTGGGACCGACGCCGCTGGCTGCCGAGGTCGCGACGCTGGTCGACGCGGCCATCGTCAGCGATCGCTGACGGCGAACCGAAATTCCCTTGTCGGTGTCGGCATCCGCGGGTACGGTCGCTCGTACACAGGGAAGGAGGTGGTCCGACAAATTGAGTGACTTATGGACATGTGAGGTGGCTGCCCGCTAGCAGCACCGGGGGAGTCGTATTGCACCGACCTGTGTGCGCTGGCGAATTCCCCGCAGTCACCCGGCCCCCGAGCCCCTCGGTCCGTCCAACCAGGAACCAACGGCTCGGGGGCCGCCCCATATCTGGGGGCGGTTAACAGCGAATCTCAGCCCGGGCCGGGCGCCAGCGACGCGCAAGCGTGCAGCGCCTCTTCCCACGCCGCCCGGTCGACGCCCGCAGGCGGCCCGGTATTCGGCCCCGGCGCCGCGGGGACACCGTGCTCGTTGAGGCAGTCCGCATACGAGCCATGACCGTTCGGACTCGACGACGGGTTGGGCTCGGACGGCGACTGCTCGGATGCGCACGCCGCCAGCATCGCGGCGCCGGCCAACGCGGCCGTGACAGTCCGCAGCCGCACTAGCCGACGAACCTCGACAGCCGTGCCGACAGATGCGGAACCAGCCCGCCGTCGGCGTCCACGCGCTCCTCCACGTAGGCCAGATCGCCGCCTTCGACGATCCCGTAGAGCCGCTTCGCGCCGCCGACCAACATGCCGGACTTGCTGCGCGCCAGCGCGTCGGTGACCAGCTCCCAGGAGGACTGGTTACGCGGCTGGCCGTAGAACAGTTCGATGTAGCCGGCCGAATGCGCCAGCAGCAGTTCGATCGCCTGCGATTCGGACGGGTCGCTCGGATCGTTGACGAAGCGCCAGAAACCCGTCTCTCGCAGCCCCACGCTCTCGTATTCACCGGACTCGTTGAGCCGCCACGAACGCGCTTCCCAGTTCAGGTAGTCGCCGCCATCGTGAGACACCACGATCTGCTGACCGAATCGATAGTCACCGTGCGGTCCGCGGCCCTCACCCTCGCCGCGCCAGACGCCGACCAGCGGCAGCAGGGCGAGCAGTGCGTCGTTGAAAACGACCCCTTCGCGAAGATTCGCGGTGTCCGCGGGGAGCGGGAGATCGTCGAAAACCGGGATGTTGCGCGCCGCGGTGACCTTGGCCCGTTCGGCGGCATCCGCTACGGCGCGGTCGCCGGATGTCGAGAAGATGGACCCGGCGGCGTCTTCAGGTTCGTGCGGCGAGGTCACGACTCGTCGGTGATGAGGCGGTACAGCGCGTACAGCGCGAACCACGTGATCACCAGCGTGCAGACCACGAGCAGGATTTCGTAGAACAGGACCACGAACCCAGTTTAACCGCCCGGCCGGGGCGGTTCGCGTGCGGCCGTCAGCCGATCTTGTACTCGAACTGCGGGCAGAACGCGCCGGTCGCCGCACCGATGAAGACACCGGCCTGATAGTCGGTCCAGTCGGTGACGCTGAGCAGATCGTTGACCTCGTCGGCGAATGTCGCGCCGTTCGACCAGTCGGTGCACACCGCGTGGCCGGTGTCGACGACCGCAGGGGTGTCGACCGGCTCCCACACGATGCCCTCATTGGCGATGATGTGGAGGAAGTCCTCTTCGGGCCCCGCCGCGGCGACGGGTGCGGTTGCCAGCGCGACGGCGCTGACGACGGAAGCGGCAGCGCATACGAGCGTCACGTTCATGGTCGGTCCTGTTCACGGATGGAAACCCCGCGTGATCGCGGAAGCTGATGACATCCTGACCGACCGCTGTGAGCCGTGCGACCGTTTCGCTAGAAATAGACGAACGCGTCAATGCGCACGCCGGGGCGCGTGGGCGCCCCGGCGTGGCACGGACTGATCCGACTCCGGCGGCTCGTCCCTCGCCGCCTTCGTCGTCAGGCGGTGTTGTCCTGCCCGACTCCTAGTCGGCTCGTCCCTCGCCGCCTTCGTCGTCAGGCGGTGTTGGACTGCCCGACTTCTCGTCGGCTCGTCCCTCGCCGCCTTCGTCGTCAGGCGGTGTTGGACTGCCCGACTCCTCGTCGGCTCGTCCCTCGCCGCCTTCGTCGTCAGGCGACCTTGACGTCGACCTCGTGAATCCCGGCACCGGACGGCGCGACGGTGGCGTCGCCGTTGCCGATCTTCGACAGCGCACGCAGCGTCCAGGTGCCCGGCGCCGCGAAGAACCGGAAGTCACCGGTGGCCGACGCCACGACCTCGGCGGTGAACTCGTCGGAGGCGTCCAGCAGACGCACGAAGGCGCCGCCGACGGCCTGTCCCGACCCGTCCACGACACGACCGGTGATGACGGTTTCCTTCTCCAGGTCGACGCTGGCGGGCAGTGCCAGGCCTTGCTTAGGAGGAGCGCACATAACTAACTTCCCAACTCGATCGGGGCCCCCACCAGGGAGCCGTATTCGGTCCAACTGCCGTCGTAGTTCTTGACGTTCTTGTGTCCCAGCAGTTCCTGCAGCACGAACCAGGTGTGCGACGAGCGCTCCCCGATGCGGCAGTAGGCGATGGTTTCCTTCTCGCCGTCCAGGCCGGCGTCGGCGTAGATCTTGGCGAGATCCTCGTCCGACTTGAAGGTGCCGTCCTCGTTGGCGGCCTTGCTCCACGGCACGTTGATGGCCGTCGGGATGTGGCCGGCGCGCTGGCTCTGCTCCTGCGGCAGGTGCGCGGGCGCGAGGATCTTGCCGGAGAACTCGTCGGGGGAGCGCACGTCGACCAGGTTCTTCTGACCGATCGCGGCGATCACCTCGTCGCGGAACGCGCGGATGCTGTTGTCGGGCTGTTTGGCGGTGTAGCTGGTGGCGGGACGGCTGACCGGCTCGCTGGACAGCGGGCGCCCGTCGAGCTCCCACTTCTTGCGACCCCCGTCGAGCAGCTTGACGTTCTCGTGGCCGTAGAGCTTGAAGTACCAGTAGGCGTAGGCGGCGAACCAGTTGTTGTTGCCGCCGTAGAGGATCACGGTGTCGTCGTTGGAGATGCCACGGTCGGACAGCAGCTTGGAGAACTGCTGGGCATCGACGAAGTCGCGCCGGACCGGATCCTGCAGGTCGGTCTTCCAGTCGAGCTTGACCGCACCCTCGATGTGTCCGGTGTCGTAGGCCGAGGTGTCCTCGTCGACCTCGACGAACACGGTGTTCGGCGCGTTGAGATTGCTCTCGGCCCAGTCGGTGGTGACCAGGACGTCGGAGCGAGCCATCGATGATCCTTTCGGTTGCTTGGTGATCGAAGTCATGCAGAGGTGGGCACCCGGCGGAACCGGGTGGCGAGCGGGTAGAGCCGGCAGCCCAGGCAGATGCCGAAGGCCGCGTTGAGGAACGCCGCGAACAGAGCGAACGCGGTGGAGACGAGACCGACCGCGGGCAGTGCCGCGGCGAATCCGATCGCACCGACGGCGGCGAAGACGAAGCCGACGAGCTGGGCGAACTTCAACGGAGCGACGGGCTCGCGCTCGGTCACCGGGCCGAGCCGGGGAGCGATCAGGCGGCCGAACACCATGCCGTACGGGTGCGCGCGGGGGCCGCGCATAGCACCGACGGCGAAGACGGCGGCCTGCAGCCCGAGCACGACGGCCGCGGCCGTCCCGCTGACCGCGGAGACGATCAGCGCCACCACCAGCACGGCGGTGGTGAGCCAGGCGGCGAAGCGGGGACCGCGCACGTCCACCTGGGCGGTGTCGGTGTGCTTCCCCGGGACGAACGACATGGCGTGATACTCCTGTTGCGTTGATGGTCTGATGGCGGACAGGCCGAATCGACTGCTCCGCACGAGCGCGCGTCGCGGCGCGACAGCGCTCAGCAGCTACAACAACAACAGCAACAACCCGCGACGCGGCACAGATCGACTGCGCGGCGCTTGGTGAGCATCAGCTCGAGGCGGGCGGACACGCCGACAGCTTACCCAATGACGGGGTGATCAAGCCAACAGCGGTTCCAGCACCGACCGCAGGTCAGCGACCTTCGGCACGCCGGAGGTGCGGTAGCGCGGATGGCCTTCGGCGTCGAAGATGATCGTCGTCGGCAGCGAGAGCACCGAAAGCCGCCGTGCTGCTTCCGGATTGGCGTCGAGGTCGATCTCGACGTGCGAGACCTCGGGCAGTTCCCGGCACACCTGGTCGACCACGCGGCGCACCGCATCGCAGGGGCCGCACCACACGGCACTGAAGTGCAGGACGGTCGGCCCGGTGTCGGACAGCCCCAGTCCGGAGGTGTCGATGTTCGCCGCGGCGGCTTCGGCTTTCAGCAATCCGGCGCGCAGATTGACCAGGCGGCCCACCACGAACGCCACCCCGAACACCGCGATCAGGACGGCGATCACGACGATCCACGACGAGCTCATGACTGTCTGAACCCGTCGAGTGCGATGGTCATGTTCTCGGCGATGCCTTCGATGATGACATCCGAACCGCGTGCGCCCTGGGCGGTCGGCGTGATCGCGAACGGCAGTTTCTGGCCGGGCATGCTGGCGCTGAACGCCTCGAGCACCGCGGCGGTCTTGTCGTCGGGCACCGCCTGCTCGGCCGTGCCGGCGCCGGTCAGCACGTCGGTGGCCGTCATCACCAGCGTCGTCTGGTCCGGTCCGGCCACCGAGAGGTCGACGGCGACGGACACGCGTTCGTCGAAGCCGGCCGCCTCGGGCGTGCCGGTGAACACCACGCCCTTGTTGCTGGAGATGCCGGATTCGGTGGTGCCGCCGGTGGCGTCGTTGGTCTCGCCGGTCGGGGCTTCGACCAACAGGTCGGGGATGCCGATGAAGCGGCCCAGGTGGGTGGAGTCGATGATGATGCGGCTCTCCACCTTGCCGACGGCCATGGTGGCGTCGGGCCGGACCAGCCAGCTCGTCTCGGTCAGGTCGACGTCGTGCAGCGTCGCCTCCAGTGAGACCTTGCCGACGACGGGGTGATCCACGCCACTGGCGCGGAACTCCATCTCGCCGTAGTGGTGGTCCAACGCCTGGGTGACGAACGGGAACCCGATGATGCCCACCCACGGGTCGAAATCCAGGTGCGCGACGGTCCGCAGGGCCCGTGACCAGCGGTATTCGGCGTAGATCGCGGCTCCGAAGTCGGCCCCGACCGCGCCGACGACCACCGCGGTCACCGTCGCGGCGAGCCCGATCAGCAGCTTGCGCATCGCCACATTCTGGCTTACCCGTAGCTCGTCTTATGACTTGACGCGGCTCATTTGCCACCAGCGCGCTATCGTTACTTGACCAACGGCCGGTAACGGCCGTATGTCAGGCACAAATCTGGGAGATCACCACAGACATCGACGTCGGGCGACGTCCCCGGAGCGCTGGAGGGCCTGTGGATCTGCTGCTGTTGACCGTCGACCCGCATCCTGAGTCGGTTCTGCCGTCATTGTCGCTGCTCGCACACAACGTGCGTGCCGCCCCGACCGAGGTGTCGTCCCTGCTGGAGGCCGGCACCGCCGACGTGGCGATCGTCGACGCCCGCAGCGACCTGGCCGCCGCCCGCGGACTGTGCCGGCTGCTCGGCACGACCGGGACGTCCGTGCCGGTGGTCGCGGTGGTCAACGAAGGCGGCCTGGTCGCCGTGAACCACGAGTGGGGACTGGACGAGATCCTGCTGCCCGGCACGGGTCCCGCCGAGATCGACGCCCGGCTGCGGTTGCTGGTCGGACGCCGCGGCGGCGTCACCAACCAGGAGAACGTCGGCAAGATCAGCCTCGGTGAACTGGTGATCGACGAGGGGACCTACACCGCCCGGCTGCGTGGCCGCCCGCTCGACCTCACCTACAAGGAGTTCGAGCTGCTGAAGTACCTGGCCCAGCACGCCGGCCGCGTGTTCACCCGCGCGCAGCTGCTG